>NZ_DBEZHV010000018.1:0-77324 GCF_048189965.1 Olsenella phocaeensis
CCGCCGACGACCGTAGCGCAGCGCCGCCCGCCCGGCCCCCCAGGGCGCCGTGCGGGAGGTGGCCGTGGGCCCACCCCCGCACGGCGCTCGGACGCGCGCCGGAGAGCTCCGCGGCCTGGCTCAGGCCGAACCCCGGCGAGACTGCCTCGAGGGCGAGGGCGACCGTTTTCCTGTCGTGCATGCGAACCTCCCGAGTTGGGCCGTCCAGCGTCGGTCCAACATTTGGTCCGCACACCCCCGTCACCCCCTTGCCCGCATTTCTCACGGAATGCGGGCATTTTTGGCAAATGGCCTGTTGGCAGGGTGGAAAGACAGCATTCTGCGAGAAATGCGGTCTTTTCCGGCTAGACCGTCTGACCGTTGGCCCGCGCAGGCCCGGGCCCCGGACCAAGGCCTGCGCGGGGAGCGCCTGCCCCTTGTCGTTCTCGTCAAACACGTCGCCGCACTCAGGGCAGAACTTGGGCGGCTTGGGCTGGTCCTCTGGCACCCAGCCGCACTTGTCGCAGCGGTAGCTCGGCCCCTCCTCGGGCTTGTGCCGGCACGCTGTTCTCGCTTGGATCTTGCTCTGCGGCGGCGTTCCAACCACACATGTCGACCTCGGCGCGCGAGAGGGCCGAAGTGGGTGGTTGCGCGCGGCTCTCAGGTGAGAGGACCACCCACATCGCACCTGCGGTGGCAGTCAAGTCACCCACTTCGCATTCGCGACGGTAATCCAGCCACCCACTTCGCGCTTCTCGTGACAGGTCGCAGTGTCTACTCCCGGGAGTTGTGCTTGCGGTATGCCTCGAGACGTTGGGTGTATGACGCCCCTTGGACGCGGAAGGCGATCGTGAAGCCTACGGTGATGGCCGTGAGCAGGACCAGGTAGAGGAACGTGAAGCTCGCCCATGCGCCGGCGTTCTCTGTCGGGAACCACCCGCCAAGGAAGGAGCACGCCGCCAGCACGAGGTAATAGCTGAGCCCGAAGCCCGCGACGCGCACGGGATAGCTGGGCTTGGTGAGCACGGAGTAGCCAAACCACAGCTGTTGCAGGATGCCGCCGGCCAAGCCTGCGGCGATGGCAGAGGCGCACCAGCTCAACCCTTGGTTCCAACGCCCCGCGATGGCTTCGGTCCCGCACGCCGCAAGCAGCATCAGCACGGACACCATGCTGCCCGCCGCCAGCCCCCTGAGAGCCATGTGCCAGATTCCCCGCTTGGACTCCTCGTCATAGATTCCGACATCTTTGTGATGGTGACGTGTCTTCTCGCCCATTGTTCCCCTGCCTTTCTTTGGACCCTTCGCTAGCTGCGACGCGGATTGCTTCCTAGGAGCCTCTTTATGTTCGGTACATAGGTGCGCGTCACCAGGACGTTCGTACCACCCTTCAGGCGAAGCAGGAGACGGCGGTTGAGCTCGGGCCTGATCGAGACGACCTTGTCGAAGTTGACCAGCACCTGCTTGGACGCGCGGATGACGGGGCTTCCCCGCAAGGCCTCCTCCAGCTCGTAAAGCCTGAGGGGGCTTTCGAGCTCGGAGCCGTCGGTGGTGCGAACGAGGACCAGGTCGGCTCGTACCTCGATGAGCAACAGCTCGTCGAGCGGAATCGGCCTGCGAACAATCGAACCCGGTTCGAACCCCACGACCATCTGTCCGAATGATTGGAGCCTGCCTACCAGCTGGGCGGCGTCCTGGTCTCCTGGTGCGCTCGTCACCAGAACGTCGATTTCGTCCTGCCCCTCTCGCTCGATGTGTCTGACGTTCATCGCCCCTCCGTGTCGTCCTGGTCTTGCCGCATCTCGAGCATATGGGATGGACGGCGAGGTGGATGGTTGGTGCAGCCAAGTTGCACGAAGCGGGGGGCGTGTTGCCCGTCCGGTGTCCAATGGCATACGCTTGGCGCGCGAGAGGGTCGAAATGGGTGGTTGGAACGCGGGAAAAGGTGAGAGAACCACTCACTTCGGACCCGAGGCGGCAACTCAGCCACCCACTTCGCTCATCTCGCGGCGCGTGATAAGTGGCGGGTGAATCGAACGTACCGCCTTCGGATTGCACGGGGCGCAGATTGCCTATTTTGAATCCGATTTGGCAGCTTCATGCAAGTTAACGGCCGAATTGAGGACGCCTTGTGGATTATTGAGGCCATTTGGGCTCGTCGGGCGGCCGCAACGCTGACCTTGCGCCCTTCTCACCCTCATGTACCTGCGGGTCTTGCAGCTGCACGAACTCTCCGGCAGCTGCCTGCCAGCCAAGAGTGGGTTTGGCGCGAGTTTCGAACGGTACCCTTCGCGACATGTTTACGTTCATTTCTCATAACAGCTCCCGGGCGTATTGGCTCACGAGGCGCCACGACGGGGGTGGTCTGCCCATCGCCTGTGACGTGAGCCTGGCAGACGCGACTGCGTCGGCGCGCGAGGTGAGACGGGCAATAGTGGCGCTCAGGGGTCGCAACCCACTTCATGCCGCGCTCGGGCAAAAGCTCGACATTCTCGTGCCTTCGTCCAACGGGCGTCACCCCTGTGCGGACGTGCGCATGCACCTCTGCAAAAGAAGCCTGACGGAGGGGTCGTTCGTAGCGCTTTCTCCGGACGTCCTCGTCGCCTCGCCGGAGCTTTGCTTTCTACAGATGGCGGAGTCGCTTGACGTTCTAGGGGAAGTGGTCGAGCTTGGGTTCGAACTCTGTGGCACCTACGCCTTTGGGCCCGACGGCAGGACGCTCGCGGGAAGCCGGCCTCCCCTGACGAGCGTCGCTCGCATCGCCGGCTATCTTGACCGTTGCGCTGGGGTGCGGGGCGTCGCGAAGGCTCGCTCGGCGCTGCGCTGGGTGATGGACGGGTCGGCGTCGCCCATGGAGACGCTCCTTGCCATGGAGTTGGGAATGCCCAAGCGCCTGGGCGGGAGGGGCTTCCCACCGTTTGTCGTCAATCGACGCATCGAGCTGCCAGACGAGCACCTGCGCGGGCTGGCGCAGCGCTCACGCGTCTACGTCGACCTGCTCTTCGAGCATCAGGGGTTGTGCCTGGAGTTCGATAGCTTCGAGCACCACGGGGGCAGGGAGGAGTATGACAACACGCAGGCACGAGCCAACGCGCTGCGTTCCATGGGACTGCGTGTCAACTCGATAACCTACGGCCAGGTTGCCTCGCTCGCACGCTTCGACGATTTGGTGTGGGGCCTCGAGACGCAGTTGGGGCTTCGGCATAGGCCGTGCGGGGACTCGACGAGGGCTCGTCAGCGCGAATTGCACGCGCTTCTCGCCGACGTGCGCAGGAGGCACTTCTAGCGTCGTTTTGCAAGGCAACGGGACCCACATCGTCCCCGGTGCGCAAGACATTCGAAGTGGGTGGTTGGAACGCGGGAAAAGGCGAGAGAACCACCCACTTCGGGCTTGCGGCGGCATATCGCCCACCCACATCGGCGTCGGCGCGCGAGAGGGTCGAAGTGGGTGGTTGCATGCGGCTCTCAGGCGAGAGAAGCACCCACTTCGGGCCTGCGGTGGCAACTCAGCCACCCACTTCGATCACGTGACGGCACCACGGCCACCCACTTCGCGCCTGCGGCGGCGGGATTCGTCGACGCAGGCGCGCAGCTACCAGAGCGCCCGCCTGGCAAGCTCGCAGAGCACCGCGCGCACGCGCTCGAGGTCCGCCAACGGTACGTACTCGTTGGGCTTGTGCGCCATCTCGAGCTCGCCCGGCCCGTAAGAGACGCAGTCGCGGTTCCCGCAGGTTCCCGCCACGACGGCGCCATCGGTGTAGCCGGTGAACACGTCGATGCCCGCCTTGGCCCCCGTGACCTCGGCGGAAGCCTCCTGCAGGAGCGCGAGCAGTCCGGACTGGGGGTTTGCCTCGATGGGAGGGCGGTCCCCGGTCACCTCGTAGCTGCCGACACAGCCTGGCACGGCCCTCTCGGCCGCACGAAGGGCGTCCGTCACGATGCCACTGGCAGAGTCGGTGCCCGCAGGAGGTACGAGCCGCATGTCAATCCACACATGGCAGTCGTCGGGTACCACGTAGGGCCGGTAGCCACCCTCTATCTGTCCGAAGGTCACGGTGGAAGCGCCGAGGTCGGGATGCCTCTCCAGTGCCGCCACGGCCGAGCGTATGCGCACGACCGCCTCGGCGGCAGCGGCGACGGCGTCCGCCCCGCGCCAGGGCGTGCTTGCGTGTGCGGTGACACCGCGCAGCTCGAGCTCGAACCAGCTACGGCCCTTGTGTGCCATGCGCGCCTTGCCGCCCGTGGGCTCCGTGTCCAGCACCCAGTCGGTACCACCCACCCATCCGGCGGCGATTGCGGCCTCGATGCCGCGCATGAAGTCCTCCTCATCAACCGTGCAGAGCAGCGTCATGCGGCGGCGGGGGAGGCGTCCCCTCAGCGCGACCTCGTCGAGGGCGCTCCCAAAGGCAAGCATCGCGCAGGCAAGGCCGCCCTTCATGTCACAGGAGCCGCGGCCATAGAGCCGCCCGTCAAGTACCCTCGCCCCCAGGGCGGGGGCCTCGTCGTCCCAGCCATCCCCCAGGACGACGGTGTCCTGGTGACAGCAGTAGACGAGCCCCGGCAGGCCTTCGGTCGTGGCCTCGTCGTCAGGCGAGAGCCCCGTCACCTCCGTGCCCGTGGCATCATGCTCACCCGCGGCGGGAATCACGGCCCTCAGGCAGGGCCGGCCGGGAAGCGCCTCGAGCTCTTCGAGGAAGACGTGGCCCAGTGCCTCGCGCCCGCCCTTGCCGGCAAGCTCGCGCGCCCGTCCGATGCGACTTTCGAGCCAGCCGCGTACGAAGCCCTCGACTTCGCCCTCGAAGGCGCCAGGGTCGCTGCTGTCGATCCTCACGAGCGCCTGGGTGAGCCCGACCACGTCGTTCGTGCCGCGGTCCGTGTCCTTGTCCGCGCTGGCGTTGGCATCCGCATAAGCGCCAGCGCCGGCGACCTGCGCCAGCAAGTCTCCCTTGTCTTCTCCAACCATGACGTCCCGAGCCATGCGGCCCACCTCCCGGAAGGCGATCGCCTCGAGCCCGGGCTACCCCTGCGCCTGGGCCTTGGCCTCGTCCATGTAGCTGTACAGGGTGTACTTCGAGATGCCGAAGTAGTTGCAGACCTTCTGGCCCGACTTGGTGACCAGGAAGGCGCCGGAGTCGTTGAGGAAGCCGATTGCCTTGACCTTGTCCTCCTTGGTCATGAGGGTGACGGGCTTGCCCACGACCCGCACGCTCTGCTCGATGAGCTCGTCCAGGAGCTCGGTCACGCTCTGGGGGATGGGCTCGGGGTCTGCCGCACCCTGCGCGGCGACGGCGGTGAGCGACTCCAGCTCGTGACGTGCGGCAAGGAGCATGGTGATGTCGTAGTTGATGGCAAAGATGCCGTCCACCTCGCCGTCCTCGCCGCGCAGGAAGATGGTGGACGACTTCAGGATCTTGCCGTCCTCGGTCTTGGTGAGGTAGGCGAGCCGGTCCTCGACGGGGTTGCGGCGGTCGTGCAGTGCCTCGAGCACGACATGCGAGGGGCCGTCTCCCACCGCACGGCCCGACACATGGCCGTTCTCGATGGCGACGATGGTGCTCGAGGGGTTGTCGGCCGAGAGGTCGTGGATGACCACCTCGCAGCCCGGTCCGAACTGGGCCGCGATGCCATGTGCGAGGGAGCGGCAGAACTCGATGTCCTGTGCACGCATGGGAACCTCCCGTTGACGTCGCCCGCGAGCTGGGCGCCGACCCTGCGAGGTCGCAGGGATGCCTGTCAAAGAGTTATGAGAGCCGACCTTTGGCGACCTGCGTCGCGAGCGGGTCTGGCAGCCGAATGGTATATCGAATCACGCCGTGCTCAATAGATGGAGCTTACAAATTGTTAGGAATTTTCGGGGAGGGGTCCCAGCCGGGGCGAGGAGGTCCCTGCCTGCATAGGGCCACATCGCGTCGTGCGACGTCACTCTCGCATGCGCAAAACGTTATTTATTTAAAAATACAACGCGCCGATGGTGGTATATCGACCGCCTACGACATCACTGATTCTTACTTTTCTTTTTTCCACCTATCATTTTTTCAGATATAGACGTGGTAAGAGAGGACCACGCCTCACAAGTATCCGGCCGTAGCTGATCTGCGGCGCTCAGCAGGGGGAGGGGTCTCATGCTGCTCGTAGCAAATGGTAGGGTCATCACTCGTGACGAGGCGCATCCGTACTTCGAGGACGGCGCGGTCGTCGTCGACGGCACCAAGATCGTGGAGGTCGGCGACAGGTCCGCGCTCGAGGGCAAGTACCCCGACGCAGAGTTCCTCGACGCGCGTGGCGCGGTGATCATGCCGGGACTCATCAACGCCCACACCCACATCTATTCCGGCCTCGCCCGCGGCCTGGCCATCAAGGGCTGCAACCCAACCAACTTCCTCGAGAACCTCGAGCAGCAGTGGTGGAAGATCGATCGCAACCTCAACATGGAGGGCACCCGCGCCTCCGCGTACGCGACCATCCTGGACTGCATCCGCGACGGCGTGACCACCATCTTCGACCACCACGCCAGCTTCCTCGAGATTCCCGGGTCGCTCTTCGCGATCAAGGACGTCGCGGAGGAGACAGGCATGCGCGCCTGCCTCTGCTACGAGACCTCCGACCGCGACGGCGAGGAGAAGTGCGACCAGGCCATCGCCGAGAACGCCGAGTTCGCGCGCTGGGCCGCCGGGCAGGACTCCGACATGATCGCCGCCATGTTCGGCGGGCATGCCCTGTTCACGCTCTCGGACAAGACCCTCGACAAGATGGTCGAGGCCAACGACGGCCTCACCGGCTTCCACATCCACGTCTGCGAGGGAATGAACGACGTCTATGACAGCCTGGGCAACCACGGCTGCACCGCCGTGCACCGCCTCCTCGACCACGGCCTCCTGGGCGAGAAGACCATGCTGGGCCACTGCATCCACATCACGCCCGCCGACATGGACGTGATCGCCGAGACCAAGACCATGATCGTGAACAACCCCGGCTCCAACATGAACAACGCCGTGGGCTGCGCCCCCGTGCTCGAGTTCTTCAAGCGCGGCATCACCGTGGGCATGGGCACCGACGCCTACACCCATGACGTGCTGGAGAGCCTGAAGACCTTCATCATGATCCAGCGCCACAACAGCTGCATGCCCAACGTCGCCTGGGGCGAGGACATGGCCATGCTGTTCAAGAACAACCGCACCATCGCCGAGAAGTACTTCTCGGCCAAGCCCCAGGGCAAGCCCCTCGGCATCCTGGCCCCCGGCGCCGCGGCCGACATCGCGATCTTCGACTACAAGCCCTTCACGCCCTTCTCGGACGAGAACATCGACGGCCACATCCTCTTCGGCTTCGAGGGCAAGGCCTGCCGCACGACCATCATCAACGGTCGCGTCCTCTACAAGGACCGCGAGTTCGTCGACCTGGACGAGGAGGCCATCAACGCCCGCATCCTCGCCGCCTCCAAGCAGCTCTGGGGGGAGCTCAACGGCCGCGAGTACTAAGTCGCATGCACTTGCGTCGCCCGCGGACGCAATAAATGCGGGGGACATAATCCGCCTTTGGTTTTTAGGAGAGGACCAATATGAGCGACATCATGCGCCCCATTCCGTTCGACGCCCTCATGGGCTGGATCCTGGACGAGTACCACACGCAGGGCAGCATCTTCGGCATTACCCGCTTCGCCAAGGGTGACGGGAAGGGCACCCGCCACATCTTCGGCGAGAGCATCGAGACGCCCGTCGGCCCTGCGGCTGGCCCCAACTCCCAGCTCGCCCAGAACATCGTCGCGAGCTACGTGACCGGTGCCCGCTTCTTCGAGCTCAAGACCGTCCAGGTCATGGACGGCGAGGAACTCTCGGCCTGCGTCAACAAGCCCTGCATCCTGGCAGGTGACGAGGGCTACAACTGCGAGTGGTCCACCGAGCTGACCGTCCCCCAGGCCTTCGACGAGTACGTCAAGGCGTGGGTCGCCTGCAAGCTGCTCTCCCGCGAGCTTGACCTGGGATCTGCCGACGGCTTCGTGTTCAACATGTCAGTGGGCTACGACCTCGAGGGCATCAAGAGCCCCAAGGTCGACAAGTACATCAACGACATGAAGGACGCCTCCGCCACGCCGGCCTTCACCGAGGCCATCGCCTGGGCGAAGGCGAACCTCGACCGCTTCGAGCACGTGGACGAGGCCTTCGTCGACTCCATCACCCCGCAGGTCTCGCGCTCCATCACCGAGTCCACGCTGCACGGCTGCCCTCCCGCAGAGATCGAGCGCATCGCCACCTACCTCATGTGCGAGAAGGGCCTCAACACCTTCGTAAAGTGCAACCCCACGCTCCTGGGCTACGAGTACGCCCGCACCACCCTGGACTCCCTGGGCTTCGACTACGTCGCCTTCGACGACCACCACTTCCTGGAGGACCTCCAGTGGGAGGACGCCGTCCCCATGCTCGAGCGCCTCATCGCGCTGGGCAAGGAGAGGGGCCTGGAGTTCGGCGTCAAGCTGACCAACACCTTCCCCGTCGACGTGACCCGCAACGAGCTGCCCAGCGAGGAGATGTACATGTCGGGCCGCTCGCTGTACCCGCTCTCCCTCACCCTGGCCGCCCGGCTGTCCGAGCAGTTCGACGGCAAGCTGCGCATCTCGTACTCCGGCGGTGCCGACGCCAACAACGTGGCCGGACTCGTCTCGGCTGGCATCTGGCCCGTCACCGTGGCGACCACCATCCTCAAGCCCGGTGGCTACCAGCGCTTCGGCCAGATCGTGCGCGTCCTCGAGTCCGTCGAGGCCAAGGCCTTCGACGGCGTTGACGCCAAGGCCGTCCGCGGCATGGTGGGCGAGGCCGTGAGGGGTGACGCCTACCGCAAGCCCATCAAGCCCCTGCCCGAGCGCCACGTCGCGGCGAAGCTTCCCCTCATGGACTGCTTCACGGCGCCCTGCCGCCACGACTGCCCCATCCACCAGGACATCCCCGGCTACCTCATGGCCGTGGACGAGGGCCGCTACGAGGACGCCCTCAACGTCATCCTCGAGCGCAACGCCCTGCCCTTCGTGACCGGCACCATCTGCCCGCACCACTGCGGCGACGGCTGCATGCGCAACTACTACGAGGAGCACGTCCACATCCGCGAGGCAAAGCTCAAGGCCGCCGAGGCGGCAAGCGAGAAGGTCCTGCCCACGCTCGCCCGCAGGGCCGAGGTCAAGGGCAAGAAGGTCGCCGTCATCGGCGGAGGTCCTGCCGGCCTCTCCGCCGCGTCCTTCCTCTCCCGCGCCGGCGTCGACGTGACCGTGATCGAGCGCACCCAGAAGCTGGGCGGCATCGTCCGTCATGCCATCCCCGAGTTCCGCATCTCGGGCGAGGCTATCGACCGCGACATCGAGCTCTGCAGCGCCTACGGCGCCAAATTCGAGTGCGGCGTCGAGGTCAAGTCGGTCGACGAGCTCCTGAAGCAGGGCTACACCGACGTCGTCATCGCCATCGGCGCCTGGGCGCCTGGTCGCGCCACCCTCAAGTCCGGCGCCGAGATGGACGCCATCGACTTCCTCGTGGCCGCCAAGGGTGACCCCGACTCCCTCGAGCTCGGCAGCGACGTCGTGGTCATCGGTGCCGGTAACACCGCCATGGACGTGGCACGTGCCGCCAAGCGCATCAAGGGCGTCGAGAACGTCCGCCTGGTCTACCGCCGCACCCGCCGCTACATGCCCGCCGACGAGGAGGAGCTCGCGCTCGCGCTCGAGGACGGGGTCGAGTTCATGGAGCTCCTCTCGCCCGACACGCTTGCCGACGGCGTCCTGACCTGCGAGGTCATGGAGCTTGGCGCTCCCGACGAGTCTGGCCGCCGCTCGCCCGTCTCCACCGGCAAGACCACGACCATTCCCGCCACCACCGTCATCGCCGCGGTGGGTGAGAACGTCGAGGGCACGCTCTTCGAGGCCTCCGGCATCGAGGTCGACCGCAAGGGACGCCCCGTGGTCGACGCCAGCTACAAGACCAACCTGCCCCACGTCTATGCCATCGGTGACGCCCGCCGCGGGCCTGCCACCGTGGTCGAGGGCATTGCGGACGCCGCCATGGTGACCGTCGCCATCTCGGGCGCGGACTTCAACGGCAAGGTCGAGTCCAACGTCAAGGCCGACTACGACGCCCCGCTCGCCAAGCGCGGCGACCTCTGTCTGGACGTCAAGGGCTGCGACAGGACCCGCTGCCTGGGCTGCGCCACCGTCTGCGAGACCTGCGTCGAGGTCTGCCCCAACCGCGCCAACGTCGCGATTCGCGTGCCCGGCATGCGCCAGCGCCAGATCGTGCACGTCGACGGCATGTGCAACGAGTGCGGCAACTGCGCCGTCTTCTGCCCCTACCAGGGCGGCCGTCCCTACAAGGACAAGCTCACCCTCTTCTGGAGCAAGGAGGACTTCGACAACAGCACCAACGAGGGCTTCCTTCCCGTCGACGGCGGCATGCTCGTCAGGCTTGACGGAGGCACCAAGGTATACGATGCGAATGACAAGGACTGCGGACTGCCCGAGTCGGTGCGCGCCACCATCGCTGCCGTGCAAAGCGACTATGCCTACCTCATGATCGGCTAGCCTCGCGAGGCGCTGTGCCACAGCCTCAAACACAAACCGAGGGCCGGAGGTGGCGCGCTTCGGCGTGCCACCTCCCGGCGCTCATTCCGGGGGGATAGGCTCAATATGGCCAAGAGAAGGGACAAGGTAGCCGTCGTACATTGCTGGGGGGGAGCCAGCAGGTACTGCAACTACGGCTGCGTCGGCTGCGGCGCGTGCGTCGCCGCCTGCAAGGTCGACGCGATCGGCCTCAACGAGAACAACACCGCGCAGGTGAGGCGCGAGGCCTGCATAGGCTGCGGCCTCTGTGCGAGGGCCTGCCCGCAGGGGATCATCGAGATAGTCCCCCGCGAGGCGACAATCCTGCCGCTCTGCTCCAATCCGGACCCGGGCTCGGTCGCACGCAAGCTCTGCGACTCGAGCTGCATCGCCTGCGGCGCCTGCGAGCGAGCCTGCCCGGCGGATGCCATCCACGTGACGGACAACCTGGCGGTGACGGACGTCGAGCTCTGCATCGCCTGTGGCATGTGCGCGACCAAGTGCCCGCGCGGCGTCATCCGTGACGCCAACGGCATCCTGGCCAAGGGCTTCTAGAGGGGAGGGGACATGGGAAAGTACAGCTTCTCCGTCAACGGCGAAGAGATCTCGACGGACGAGAACGTATCGCTCCTGCGCTTCCTGCGCGACGAGCTCCACCTCACCTCCGTGAAGGACGGCTGCTCCGAGGGCGCCTGCGGCACCTGCACCGTCGTCATCGACGGGATTGCCACCAAGGGCTGTGTCATCACCACCAAGCTTGCCCAGGGCAAGCAGATCCTCACCGTGGAGGGCCTTGGCGAGGAGGAGAAGGAGGCCTTCGTCTATGCCTTCGGCGCCGTGGGGGCCGTGCAGTGCGGCTTCTGCATCCCCGGCATGGTGATGAGCGGGGCAGCCCTCCTGAGGGCCAACCCCAATCCCACCGAGGACGACGTCAAGGTCGCGATAAAGGGCAACGTCTGCCGCTGCACCGGCTACAAGAAGATCATCGAGGGCATCCTGCTCGCCGCCCAGATCCTCAGGGGAGAGAGGCAGATCGACCCCGAGCTCGAGAGAGGCGACGACTACGGCGTGGGCAAGCGCGCCTTCCGCGTGGACGTGCGCCGCAAGGTCCTGGGCTACGGCGTGTATCCCGACGACCTCAACGAGACCGACTACCCCGACATGGCCTACGCCTCGGCGGTGCGCTCGAAGTACCCGCGTGCCCGCGTGCTCTCCATAGACAGCTCCAAGGCCGAGGCCCTGCCTGGCGTCCTGGGCGTGCTCACCGCCAAGGACGTGCCCGTCAACCAGGTGGGCCACCTCATCCAGGACTGGGACGTGATGATCGCCGAGGGCGACGTCACCCGCTTCGTGGGAGATGCCATCTGCCTGGTGGTTGCCGAGGACGAGAAGACCCTGGCAAAGGCCAAGAGGCTCGTCAAGGTGACCTACGAGGAGCTCGCGCCCGTCCGCAACATCGAGGAGGCGAAGGCCGAGGGTGCCCCCATCATCCACGACAGCTTCCTTGCCTTCGGCAACGTCGTCGAGCTCCACGACAACGTCTGCCAGAGCCGCCACGTGACCCGCGGCAACGCCAAGGAGGCGCTCGCCAAGTCCGCCCACGTGGTGACCAAGACCTTCGAGACGCCCTTCACCGAGCATGCCTTCCTGGAGCCCGAGTGCGCCGTGGCCTTCCCCTACAAGGACGGCGTCAAGGTCCAGAGCACCGACCAGGGCGCCTACGACACGCGCAAGGAAGTCGCCCACATGTTTGGCTGGGACGAGACGCCCGAGCGCGTCGTCGTCCAGACCATGCTGGTCGGCGGCGGCTTCGGCGGCAAGGAGGACGTGAGCGCCCAGCACCTCGCCGCCCTCGCCGCCCTGCACTTCGGGCGCACGGTGAAGTGCCGCTTCACGCGCAAGGAGTCCATCGACTTCCATCCCAAGCGCCACGCCATGCAGGGCACCTTCACCCTGGGTTGCGACGAGGAGGGCAACCTCACCGCTCTGGACTGCGAGATCAACTTCGACACCGGTGCCTACGCGAGCCTCTGCGGCCCCGTCCTCGAGCGCGCCTGCACCCATTCGGTCGGTCCCTACAAGTACCAGAACACCGACATACGTGGGTACGGCTACTACACCAACAACCCGCCCGCGGGCGCCTTCCGCGGCTTCGGCGTGTGCCAGAGCCAGTTCGCCCTCGAGTGCCTCATCGACGTGCTTGCCGACGAGGTGGGCATCTCTCCTTGGGAGATGCGCTACAAGAACGCGATCGAGCCCGGCGAGGTCCTGCCCAACGGCCAGATCGCCGACTGCTCCACCGCGCTCAAGGAGACCCTCCTGGCGGTGAAGGACGCCTATGACGCCAACGCCGACCACTGCGGCCTCGCCTGCGCCATGAAGAACGCGGGCGTGGGCGTGGGCCTGCCTGACGCCGGGCGCTGCAAGATCGTGGTCGATGGCGGCAAGGCGATGGTCTATTCCGCGACCTCCGACATCGGCCAGGGCTGCAACACCGTCTTCCTCCAGGACGTGGCGGAGGCCAGCGGCCTGCCGCGCGCCCTCATCCGCAACGGCGAGTGCTCCACCGAGGCGGCGCCCGACTCCGGTACCACCTCCGGCTCGCGCCAGACCGTCATCACCGGCGAGTCCGTGCGCGGTGCCGCCTTCCTGCTCCGCGACGCGATGCTCGCGTACGAGGCGGGGGAGGGCGTGCCCCAGGGACCCGTTCGCGCCAGGGGTGACGGCGTCAAGGTCGAGTACGAGGACGGCAGGAGCTACGACGTCCATGCCTGCGAGCTCAAGGCCGGCGGCGGACGCCACGCCAATGACCCCGCTTCCGCGCTGGCGGCGCTCGAGGGCTGCGAGTTCAGCTACGTCTACTTCGAGCCCACCGACAAGCTGGGGGCGGACAAGCCCAACCCCAAGAGCCACGTGTGCTACGGCTTTGCCACGCACCTGGTGATCCTGGACAAGAAGGGCAAGGTCTCCCAGATCTACGCCGCGCACGACTCCGGCAAGGTTGTCAACCCCATCGCCATCCAGGGCCAGATCGAGGGTGGCGTGCTCATGGGCATGGGCTATGCCCTCACCGAGGACTTCCCGCTCAAGGACTGCGTGCCCACCGCGCGCTACGGGACCCTTGGCCTCCTGCGTGCCAGCCAGATTCCCGACATCCACGCCATCTACGTGGAGAAGGACGAGCTCCTGCCCGTGGCCTACGGCGGCAAGGGCATCGGGGAGATCGCGACCATCCCCACCGCGCCTGCGGTGCAGAACGCGTATCGTCGCGTCAGCGGCAGGCTCCAGACCAAGCTGCCGCTCGTCGGCACGCCCTACGAGAGGAGGCCGCGCGGGTAGGCCGATCCCTAGGATATTCAGGGGCCTCCTGCCGCCGTGCCGGGGGCTCCTGGGCAATGCAACACCCCGAAACGTGAGACCGGAAGAGCTGCGAAAGAGGTGGTCGTGACATGGGAGAGCTCTTGAGGATGGAGGGCGTCGACAAGCGCTTCGGCTCGTTCTACGCGAACCGCAACGTCACCCTCTCCATACAAGAGGGCGAGGTGCACACCCTGTTGGGCGAGAACGGAGCGGGCAAGTCGACGCTCATGAACTGCCTGATAGGCCTGTACACGCCGTCTGCGGGCAAGATCTACATGAGGGGCGAGGAGGTCCACATCGACTCCCCGCGCGATGCCGTCGCGCACGGCATCGGCATGGTGCACCAGCACTTCATGCTGGTGGAGGACATGAGCGGCCTCGAGAACATCATCCTGGGCGACAAGCGCCACAACACGCCCCTGCTCCAGAAGGCCGACGACCGCAAGACCATCGAGGGGCTCATGCAGCGCTACGGCCTGGAGGTCGACCTCGACCAGCGCGTGGGCGACATGTCCATCGGCATGCAGCAGCGCGTCGAGATCCTGAAGGTCCTCTTCCGCGGAGCCGACCTGCTCATCCTCGACGAGCCCACCGCCGTCCTCACCGACCTCGAGGTCCAGGGCCTCTTCGACATTATGAACTCCCTGACCGACGAGGGTAAGTCGATCATCTTCATCTCGCACAAGATGCGCGAGGTCATGCACATCTCCGACCGCGTTACGGTCCTGCGCCGCGGCGAGTGCATCGACACGGTCGAGGTCTCCAAGACCACCGAGCAGGAGCTCGCCGACCTCATGATCGGCCAGAAGTTCACCGAGAGCACCTACCAGAAGGTGGACGCGACCGACCAGCCCATGCTCACGCTCACCAACGTGTCCTACCATCCCGAGGTCAAGCACGGCGGCCTGAAGGACGTCACCCTCACCCTCCACAAGGGAGAGATCCTGGGCGTCGCGGGCATCGACGGCAACGGGCAGGGTGCCCTCGCCGAGGTCGTGACCGGCCTCATCGCCCCCGAGTCCGGCGAGGTCGTCGGCCCCGACGGCTCGAGCATCGCGCTCTTCTCGCCCCAGGCCTTCATCGACGCCGGCTTCGGCAACATCCCCGAGGACCGCAACAAGATGGGCCTCGTCGGCGACATGACGATCGCCGAGAACCTGGTCCTCAAGCAGACCAACACCGAGCGCTTCTCCGCGGGGCACGGCGCCTGGCTCAAGATGGACGCCATCCAGGAGTTCGCCGAGCAGCTGCGCGAGGAGAACGACATCCGCTGCACCTCCGTCAGCCAGACGGCCCGCAGCCTCTCGGGCGGCAACCAGCAGAAGGTCATCCTCGCGCGCGAGCTCGACAGCCACCCCAAGCTCCTCGTGGCCGTCTATCCCACGCGCGGCCTGGACATCGGCGCCACCGGCTTCGTCCACGACCAGATCGTGGCGCAGCGCGACGCCGGCTGCTCGGTGCTGCTCATCTCGGCTGACTTCGACGAGGTCCTGAAGCTCTCGGACCGCATCGTCGTCCTCTTCGAGGGCCAGATCATGGGAACGTACCCCGGCGCGAATCCCCCCATCAAGGAGATCTCGCTCGCCATGGCAGGAAAGTAGGAGGGAGGAACAATGGCAAAGAGCTCTAGCTCTGACAACAGCCGCGAGAAGCTGCTGACGACGCTCACCCCCGTCGTCTCGGTCCTCCTCGCGCTCATCGTGGGAGCCATCATCATCGCGTGCCTCGGCAAGAGCCCCGTTCAGGGTTACGCCGCCATGCTCCAGGGCTCCCTGGGCTCCCTCTCCAAGGTCGCCAAGACCCTGGAGCGCTCCTGCCCGCTGATCTTCACCGGCCTCTGCGCCGTGTTCGCCTACAAGTGCGGCGTCTTCAACCTCGGCGGAGAGGGCCAGTTCATCATGGGTGGCTGCGCCGCCGCCACCGTCGTCCTGGGCCTTGGCCTCGACGGCCCCGTCGGCATGCTCTGCGGCCTCACCGCCGGCATCGTCGTGGGCGGCCTCTGGGGCCTGCTTCCCGGCATCATGAAGATCACGCGCGGCCTCAACGAGATGATCACCACGATCATGCTCAACTACGTCGCCATGTACTTCATGGAGTACGTCTTCAAGAACCTCCTCTCGGATAACGGCCTTCCCAAGACCCTCGCCATGCCCAACGCCGCGCGCCTGCCCGGCATCGGCGGCATGCACGTGGGCGTCATCCTTGCCGTCCTCCTGGGCCTCTTCCTGTGGTACCTGATCTTCCGCACCTCCTTCGGCTTCAAGATTCGCGCCGTGGGCATGAACCCCATCGCCTCGCGCGTGAGCGGCTTCCCGGTGAACAGGCTCGTCCTTCTCGCCTTCGTCATCTCGGGCGCCATCGCCGGAATGGGCGGCGCCGTCGAGCTCCTGGGCAAGACCCCCTACCGCCTGGCGGCGGGCTTCGGTGCGGGCTTCGGCTTCGACGGCGTGGCCATCGCCCTCATCTCGCAGCTCAACCCCATAGCTGCCATGCTGGTCGCCATCCTCTTCGGCATCCTCAACACGGGCGGCACCATGATGCAGAGCGTCATCGGCGTCCCCACCGCCATCGTCGACATCATCCGCGGCCTGATAATCATCTTCGCCGTCGCCGGCATGGCCATCGTCAAGCTCCCCAAGATCATTGCGTTCTTCAGCTCCCGTGGACCCAAGCAGGGCGCGAACGAGCCTGAGGTCGCCACCGACAAGAAAGCGGAGGTGACGGCGTAATGGACTTCTTCATGACCTCACTGCCCACGATCCTCAACGCCACGACCCTGAGTGCCGTGCCCATCCTCCTGGCCGCCCTGGGCGAGCTCTTCTCCGAGCGCGCCGGCTTGGTCAACATCGGCCTCGAGGGCATCATGGCCGTGGGCGCCTTCGTCGCCTTCGCCGTGGGCAAGATGACGGGCAACCTCTGGCTCGGCGTCTGCGCCGCCATCGTCGCCGGCATCGCCATCAACATGATCTACGCCTTCTGCACCGTCACGCTCTGCGTCGACCAGGTGGTCGTGGGCATGGCCATCAACATCCTTGCGCCCGCCCTGGCGCTCTTCGGCTACAACATGTTCGTCGGATCCAACTCCGCCAACGCCACCGGCGTCATCATGGAGAGGATCCAGATCCCGGGGCTGAGCGCGATACCCTACATAGGTGGGCCGGTCTTCGGTCAGCAGCTCCTTGCCTATCTCGCCTTCATCCTGGTGCCCCTCGTGACCTACTTCTTCAAGAGCTTCCGTGGCGGCCTCTCGTTCCGCTCGGTGGGCGAGAACCCCCAGGCTGCAGAGACCCTGGGCATCAACGTCATCCGCATCAAGTTCGTGGCCTGCGTCGCCTGCGGCGCGCTGGCTGGCATGGGCGGGGCGTTCCTCTCGGTCTGCATGACCCCGATCTACATCGACGGCATCGTCATGGGCCGCGGCTTCATCGCGCTGGCGACGGTCATCTTTGGTCGTTGGAGCGCCGTGGGCATCATGGCCGCGAGCCTGCTCTTCGGCTTCTTCGACGGGCTCAACGTCGCCCTGCAGGCCCAGTTCAACGCCGCGCCCGTCATGTTCTTCAAGATGATCCCGTACATCTTCACGATCATCGCCCTGATCTTCTTCGGTTCCAGGCACGCCGGGCCCAAGGCGAACGGCCAGCCCTACTACCGCGAGTCGCGTTAGTCCGCTGCCGCCCGGGCAACGCCCGCTGGGCAGCGCGATTTACAAAAGCACCGTTCAGCGTGCAAGAATGGGATATAAACTCTGGGCCTTTTGGCCATCGAGTCGAAGGGAGTGGGCACAGCACAGAGACACGAGGTTGGAAGTTCTTCGCATGTGTCAGTGGCAGGAATGTCTTCTTAGAAAGGGAACTACCATGAGCGAGTCCAAGTTCAACTTCATGCTTAACAGGCGTCAGGCCATCGCGCTGGGCCTCGGATCCGCGGCCACGGTCGCCCTCGCCGGCTGCAGCGGCGGAAGCGGCAGCGACGACAAGGCAGCGGGCGGGGATTCCTCCGAGGGCAGTTACAAGGTCGCCATGATCATGTCCGGCACCATCACCGACGGCGGCTGGGACCAGGGCCACTACGAGTCCCTGAAGCGCGCCATCGAGTCCCACCCCAAGTGGGAGATGCTCGAGCCCAAGGAGAACACGCCCGACGCCGATGCCGCCACCGCCGCCCAGAGCTACGTCGACCAGGGCGTCGACCTCATCATCGGCAACGGAAACCAGTTCGCCTCCGACTGGGCCGAGGTCGTCGCCGACGCGGAGGGCAACGACAAGGTCCACTTCCTCATCACCAACACCAACCCCACCTCCGAGATGGCCGACTACAAGTCCCTCGCCAAGGTGGAGACGGTGCTGCCCAACTTCAAGCAGACCGGCGCCCTCGCGGGCGTCGTCGCCGGCCTCATGACCAAGACCAACAGCATCGGCTTCATCGGTGGCATGAAGCTCCCCTCCACCGAGGCCAAGTACGCCGCCTACCTGGCCGCCGCCCAGAAGATCAACCCCGAGATCAAGGGCCAGTACAACTTCGAGGCCGGCTTCACCGACGCCTCCCTGGGCACCAAGCTGACCGAGAACTGGATCAGCACCAACAACGTCGACGTCATGTGGGGCGACGCTTCCGCAGTCGACAACGGCTCGCGCCAGGCCCTCGAGTCTGCCGGTGCCGACACCCACTTCGACATCGCCCAGCCCATCGACATCGCCGGTGCCGACCAGCCCACCGTCGTGACCTCCACCGTCACCGACTGGAAGATCGACCAGGCCATGGACGAGATCGAGAAGGGCGAGTTCGGCGACGGCAAGGTCATCACCGCCGACATGTCCAACGGCGGCATCTCGCTGGGCAAGTTCTCGGACAAGGTCCCTGAGGACGTCCAGGCCAAGATCAAGGAGCTCGCCGAGCAGATCAAGAGCGACTCCTTCGTGACCGACGCAGAGGTCGAGGCCATCGCCTCCACCCTCTAGGTCAAGGCGCACAGGCGCCAAGACGCCCCAAAGCGGCGCCGGGATGTCCAGCGGGCACCCCGGCGCCGCACTTTTCAGGCGGCGGGGATGCCCGTCGCGCGGACGGGAGGTCGCATGGCAAGGAAGGACTTCACCCACGAGGAGGACGTCGCACTGCTGAGGAGGTGCATCGAGGTCTCGCGCCGGTCGCGCGAGCACGGCAACACCCCCTTCGGGGCGATCCTGGTCTCCCCGGACGGGGAGGTGCTGCTCGAGCAGGAGAACATCGAGATCGACACACACCGCTGCACCGGGCACGCCGAGACCCAGCTGGTCGACCGCGCCTCGCAGATGTTCGACAAGCCCTATCTCGCGGACTGCTCGCTCTACACCTCGGCAGAGCCCTGCGCCATGTGCTCCGGCGCCATCTACTGGGCGGGCGTGGGCAGGGTCGTCTACGCGATGACCGAGCGGTCGCTGCTGCGTCTCACGGGCGCGAACGAGCAGAATCCCACCTTCGACCTGCCCTGCCGGCAGGTGTTTGCGGCGGGTCAGAAGGACATCGAGGTCGTCGGACCCTTCGAGGAACTCGAACAGGAGGCCGCGGACGTCCACCGGGGCTACTGGGACTGAGGTCGGCGGTGGCTCTCGCCAGGCGTCGGACGAGAGACGAATGCAAGAACCGGTTGGTCTTTGAGGAGAAGGGAAGCTAGTCAATGAGTGGCATTCTTGGACTTCGCAAGGCAATGCCGAGCAGGCGCGAGGCCCTGGCCCTTGGGGCTGGGTCCGCAGCTCTCGCCGCAGGGCTGCTCGCGGGATGCGGCTCCGGCGGCAGCGCCGATCCCGGAACGGGCGAAGATGGCCAGCCCAAGCGCGTGGCGATGGTCATCAGCAGCCCAAAGAACGACGGCGGCTGGGGCCAGGGCCACTACGAGTCCCTGAAGCGCGCCATCGAGTCCCACCCCAAGTGGGAGATGCTCGAGCCCAAGGAGAGCGTGGCGGACGCCGACGCGGCGGATGCCGCGCAGAGCTACGTCGACCAGGACGTCGACCTCATCGTGGGCGCCGGCAACGAGTTCGCATCGGTCTGGGCCGAGGTCGTGGCGGAGGCGGCGGAGTCGCACCCCAAGGTCCACTTCCTCATCACCAACACCGACCCAGCCGTCGACCTGGCCGACTACCAGACCCTCGACAACCTCGAGACGGTGCTCACCGACCTCAGCCAGTCGGGGGCGCTTGCCGGCGTGGTGGCAGGCCTCATGACCAAGACGAAGAGCATCGGCTTCATCGGCGGCGCCAAGCTGCCCACGACCCTCACCAAGTACGCGGCCTACCTCGCGGCTGCCCAGAAGGTCACCCCTGGCGTCGAGGGCCACTACAACTTCGAGGCCGGCTTCACCGACGCCTCCCTGGGCGCGCGCCTGACCGAGAACTGGATCGCTGCCAACGACGTCGACGTCATGTGGGGCGACGCCTCGGCGGTCGACAATGGTGCCCGCCAGGCGCTGGAGGAGGCGGGGGCCGACACCCACTTCGACATCGCCCAGCCCATCGACATCGCGGGGGAGGGCCAGGCCACGGTCATCACCTCCACCGTCATCGACTGGAAGATCGACCAGGCCATGGACGAGATCGAGAAGGGCGAGTTCGGCTCCGGCAGGACCATCTCCGCAGACATGTCAAACGGGGGCATCTCGCTGGGCAAGTTCTCCGACAAGGTTCCCGCCGACGTCCAGGACAAGATCGGGGACTACGTCAAGCTCATCTCCGGGGGAAGCTTCCTCACCGAGGCCGAGATCGAGGCTGTGAGGTCCACGCTCTAGCCCTTCGGCCGTTCGCGATCCGCGCTGCCGAGGCGGTGGTACCTTGCGGGGTGCCACCGCCCCTTTCTAAGCTTCTCTCTTATCCATCTAAACAATTGCAAAGGACATGGTCATGCAAGCGAGGCGTTATATATAAAAAAACATAACGAAAAAAATAGGTAGGCAAACAAACTTTTTGCCATTTGCCGCGCCTTTCGTACCGTATGCGGCAGCCGAGAAAAAGCGTAAGGCGCAGGCACTGATAGCATGGAAGTTGCTAACGAGGTGGGGGAGGGCTAAACAATGGCTGATTTGCGGCAGTAAACGTCACCTTGGAGGCAGGGGGGACGGACGCAGGGGAGGGTTGCGCCCACGACATCCCAACGCGAGCTTCGGCACTTCTGGTCAGGAACACGGCAGCGCCGGAACCTGGCTTTTGTAGCATAGGGAGTTACGCCCCTCGAAGTCTGGGGAGCGCGGAGAGAGGGAAGCCGGGCAGGGAGGGAACGCCCGGTTGCGTGGGAGACCAAGCGAAGGGGTGAACCATGGAGAAGTTGAAGGAGGTCGGCAGGCCTCTGGTGCGCGTCGACGCGTACGACAAGGTCACCGGACGTGCCATGTACACGGACGACCTCTGCCCGAAGCCCTGCCTGGAGGCTCGAATCCTGCATTCGACCATCGGCAACGGCGTCGTGAAGTCCATCGACATCAGCGAAGCTCAGAAGGTTCCGGGAGTGGTGGGTGTCTACACCTGCTTTGACGTGCCCGACCATCCGTACCCCGTGGCAGGACACCCCTGGTACGCCGAGTCCAAAAAGGAAAAGCGCGACATCATGGACCGCAAGCTCCTTGACTCGCGCGTGCGTATCTATGGCGACAACATCGCTGCCGTCGTCGCCGAGGACACCGTCGCCTGCGACCGCGCCCTGGCGAAGATCAAGGTCGAGTACGAGGAGTACCCCGTCGTCTACGACCCCATCGAGTCGATGAAGGGCACCGAGCATCCCGTCCAGGAGGGCAAGCCCGACAACATCGTGGCCCACACCCTCGCCAAGACCGACGACGAGAAGCTCGCCAAGTTGGGCTACTCCTCCGTCGAGGATGCCGTCAGCGACCCCAAGTACCACCATTACAAGCTCCACATGGAGACGGGCGAGCAGTCCCAGGTGCACATCGAGACCTGTACCTCCTACTGCTACGAGGAGAACGGCAAGATCGTCTGCGTCTCGTCCACCCAGATCCCACACATCTGCCGCCGCGTCATCGGCCAGGCCCTGGGCATCCCCTGGGGCGACGTCCGCGTCATCAAGCCCTACATCGGCGGCGGCTTCGGCACCAAGCAGGACATCCACTACGAGCCCCTCAACGCCTGGCTTTGCAAGCAGGTCGGCGGCCGTCCCGTCCGCCTCGAGCTCAGCCGAGAGGAGCTCTTCTACGCCACCAGCGGCCGTCAGCCCAAGAGCTTCGACGTCGAGGCCGCCGTCGACGACGACATGAACCTCCGTGTCCGCTCCATCAAGGCCTGGTCCAACACCGGCGGCTACATCCACCACGGCCATGCCCTGGTGCTCAACTCCGTCAACACCTTCCGCTGGCTGTACCACAAGCAGGAGGACGCGATTCGCTGCGAGGCATGGACCATCCACACCAACGGCCCGCACACCGGTGCCATGCGCGCCTATGGCGTGCCCGAGGGCAACTGGGCGGCCGAGTGCCTCATGGGCGACATCGCCCACGACATGGGCTGGGACGGTGTCGACTTCCGTCTGAAGAACGCCATCTACGAGGGCTACTACGACGAGTTCAGCCCTAGCAACTACATCGCCGCCCACACCTGCGGCCTTCCCGAGTGCGTCGAGAAGGGCAAGGCGTACATCGAGTGGGACAAGAAGAAGGCCGAGTACGCCAACGAGACCGGTCCCATCCGCCACGGCGTGGGCGTCTCCTTCTTCGTGTACAAGACCGCCGTCGCGCCCTTCGCGCTCGAGACCGCGACGGCCGCGATCACGCTGAACCAGGACGGCAGCTTCCAGCTCCAGATGGGCGCCACCGAGATTGGCCAGGGTGCCGACACCGTCTTCTCGCAGATGGCGGCCGAGGCCCTCGGCGTCGACACCGAGGACGTCCACATCGTCTCGTTCCAGGACACCGACGTAACGCCCTATGACGCAGGCGCCTACGCCTCCCGCCAGACCTACGTGTCCGGCACCGCCGTCAAGCAGGCCGGAGAGAAGCTGCACAAGCAGATCATCGACTACGCCCACTACCTCTTCCCGGGCGCCCAGGGCGAGTTCTCCCTGCGCGACCATGCCATCTGGGACTGCGTGGGCAACAAGGTGGTGGACCTCTCCGAGCTCGCCCTTGAGGCCTACTACAACACCGACCACAACGACCAGCTCTACGCCCGCTCCACCGCCAACGTGCACACCAACACGATCGCCGTGGGCTGCAGTTTCGCCGACGTCACCGTAGACATGCCCCTGGGCAAGGTCACGGTCAACAAGATCATCAACGTCCAGGACTCCGGTCGCCTCATCAACCCCAAGCTCGTCGAGCAGCAGGTGCACGGCGGCATGGCCCAGTCCATCGGGTTCGCCCTCTACGAGGAGGTGCAGGTCGACCCCAAGACGGCACGCGTGCTCAACCCCACGCTGCTCGACTACAAGATTCCGACCACGATGGACGTGCCCGACCTCGAGGCGCAGTTCGTCGAGACCGACGACCCCACCGGTCCCTACGGCAACAAGGCAGTGGGAGAGACGCCCGTCATCTCGCCTGCGGCTGCGATTCGCGACGCCATCCTGGATGCAACCGGCGTCAAGTTCTACCAGGAGCCGATGACCCCTCAGCGCCTCTTCGAGGGATTCAAGAAGGAGGGTCTCATCTAATGTATGACATCGAATCGCTCCACTGCGCGACCAGCGTGGACGACGCAGTCCACGCCCTCGCGGAGGACCCACAGGCCATCGTCGTCGCCGGCGGCACCGACGTCCTCGTGAAGGTGCGCGAGGGCAAGTTCGCGGGCGCCCACCTCGTCTCGATCCACGAGCTTCACGACGAGCTCGACGGCGTCACCCTCGCCGAGGACGGCACCGTTGAGATCGGCCCCATCACCTGGTTCCACCACGTGACCACGAGCCCCGTGATCCAGGCGACCGTCCCCACGCTGGGCGACGCCTGTGACACCCCCGGTGGCCCCCAGCTGCGCGTGTCCGGCACCATCGGTGGCAACGTCTGCAACGCCGCCACCTCGGCCGACTCCGCGTCGACCCTCTATGCCTACGGCGCCCTTCTCGACGTGAGGGGTCCCAAGGGGGAGCGCACCATCCCCATCGAGGAGTGGTACGCCGGACCCGGCCGCTCCACCAAGGACCGCGACGAGGTCCTCGTCAAGATTCGCATTCCCAAGGACCACTATGAGGGCTTCACCGGTCACTACTTCAAATACGGCAAGCGTCGCGCGCTCGAGATTGCGACCATGGGCTGCTGCTGCCTGGTCAAGCTCTCGGCCGACAAGAAGACCGTCGACGACATCCGCCTCGCCTTCGGCGGGGCGGGCCCCACGCCCATGAGGGCACAGAAGGCCGAGGACGGCGTGCGCGGGCTTCCCGTCGCCGAGGCCGTCGAGAAGATCGGCGAGCTGGCTCAGGCAGACACCAACCCCCGCGACAGCTGGCGCGCCTCCAAGGAGTTCAGGCTCCAGCTCATCAAGGAGATGGCGAAGCGCTCCCTCGCAGAGGCCGCGCGCAAGGGAGGGGCAGATATCTAATGGACATGAGAATCCTGAAGTGCAAGGTCAACGGCAAGGAAGTCCAGGTGGGCTATGACCCCCGCGAGTCCCTGCTCGACACCCTGCGCAACCGCCTGCACCTCACCAGCGTCAAGCGTGGCTGCGAGGTCGGCGAGTGCGGCGCCTGCACCGTCCTGATCGACGGCGTCGCCACCGACACCTGCCTCTACCTCACCGACTGGGCGCAGGGCAAGGAGATCCTGACCGTCGAGGGCCTCCAGGCGGCCGACGGCACGCTCCACCCCGTCCAGCAGGCCTTCGTGGACGAGTTCGCCGTCCAGTGCGGCTTCTGCATTCCCGGGCTCATCATGAGCACGGTCGAGATAGCAAACTCCGGCAAGACCTACACCAGGGACGAGCTGCGCAAGCAGCTCTCGGGCCACCTCTGCCGCTGCACGGGCTACCAGGACGTCATGAACGCGGTGGAGAAGGCCGTCGAGTTCTGCCACGAGCGCGTGGGGGCAGACGAGACGACCACCGCCTAGTCGACCAGCGCGGTGCGGCGGCCGTCCCGCCGCACCGCCAGTCAGGCACCATCCCTCGCAAAAACAGGTAGGGGACCAAGAGTCACGACGGCCCCCCATGTTTGGACCACGCCAGGGCGTGGTCTGGTTCCACTCATAGAAGTTATGGCTCCGCGCCACGTCAGGGCTGAGAGGAGGCGACTTTGGCCGCCCTCTAGGGACACTCTTGCAAACTCGCCAAGAAAGGATCGCTCGCTCATGAAGGACAAGATTCAGTCGTTCTTCCACCTGGAAGAGCACGGAACCAACATCCAGACGGAGATAATCGCAGGCATCACCACCTTCGTCACCATCGCCTACATCCTCGTCGTCAACCCCTCCATCCTGGGTGACGGCGGGATGGACCCCGGCGCGGTCTTCACCGCCACGGCAGTCACCGCCGCCTTCGGCACCTGCCTCATGGCCCTCTCCACCAACTATCCCTTCATCCTCGCCCCGGGAATGGGACTCAACGCCTTCATGATCTATACGGTCGTGCTGAGCATGGGCTACACCTGGGAGGTCGCGCTCGCGGCGTTCTTCGTCGAGGGCCTCATCTTCCTGGTCATCGCCCTCACCAACATCCGTGAGGTCGTCCTGGACGCCATCCCGTTGAGCCTCAAGTTCGCCATCACGGCGGGCATCGGCCTCTTCATCACCCTCATCGGTCTCAAGAACGCCGGCATCGTGGTGGACAGTCCCTCCACGCTCATCACCATCTTCCCCTTCCACAGCAGCATGCAGGACGGCAGCTTCGCCACCGGCGGCATCTCCGCGCTCCTGGGCCTCGTGGGCATCGTCATCACCGCGCTCCTCATGATCCACAACGTCAAGGGCAACATCCTTCTCGGCATCCTCATCACCTGGGCGCTCGGCCTCGTCTGCCAGCTGGCGGGCGTCTACGTCCCCGACCCCGCGGCCGGCTACGGCAGCCTGATCCCCGACTTCTCCCGCGGCCTCTCTGTCCCTTCCATGGCTCCCACCTTCATGAAGATGGACTTCTCGCAGGTCTTTAGCGTCGGCTTCGCCACCGTGGTCATCGCCTACCTCTTCACCAACATCTCCGAGACCTTCGGCGCCCTCGTGGGGTCCGCCTCCAAGGCCGGCGTACTCCAGGAAGACGGCAAGTTCCCGCGCTTCAAGAACGCCCTCGTCGCCCAGTCCGTGGGCGTCCTGACCGCAGCCGTCACCGGCACCTCCGCCACCACCTCCGTCGTCGAGTGCGCGGCCGGCATCGCCGCCGGCGGCAAGACCGGCCTCACCTCGCTGGTCACCGGCATCATGTTCCTGATTTCCCTGCTCCTCTCGCCCATCTTCCTGGCCATCCCCTCGTTCGCCACGGCTCCTGCCCTGGTCATCGTCGGCTTCCTCATGATCTCGTCGCTGCTCAACATCGACTTCTCCGACATGTCCGAGGCCATGCCCGCCTTCATCTGCCTCTTCACCATTCCCTTCACCTACAGCATCGTCGAGGGCATGGCCCTGGGCTTCATCTCGTACGTCGTTATCAACACGCTCGGCGGAAAGGAGCGCCAGAAGAAGGTCAGTGTGGCAATGTATGTGATAGCGCTCCTGTTCGTGGCCAAGTACTTCTTCGTGTAGGTCTGGTCGCGGCTGCGACCTCGCAACAGCCGGTCAAAGAGAAGGGATCGCACCATGCTCAACAAGTTCTGCAAGATGCCCCTCTGGGAGTGCAACCGCACCCTCATCAAGGTGGCACAGGGCCAGGAGCCCGCTGACCTCGTGATCCGTCACGCCAAGCTCGTCAGCGTCACCACGCACGAGATCCTCGAGGACACCGACATCGCCATCGCGGCGGGCCGCGTGGCCTACGTGGGCATCGCCCCGTACACCGCCGAGCACTGCATCGGCGAGAACACCAAGGTCATCGACGCCCAGGGACAGTACGTCGCCCCCGGCTTCATGGACGGCCACATCCACGTGGAGAGTTCCATGGTCGGCGTCGACGAGTACGCCCGCGCGGTCGTGCCCCACGGCACCACCGGCATCTACTGGGATCCCCACGAGCTCTGCAACGTCACCGGGCTTGAGGGCGTGGCCGAGGTAGCCAAGGTCGCCAAGAGCGTGCCCCTGAAGGCCATGATCACCACGCCGTCCTGCGTCCCCGCCGTCCCGGGCTTCGAGGACACCGGTGCCTCCGTCGACGCCGCGGGCATCAAGGAGACCATGGGCTGGGATTCCGTCGTCGCCCTCGGCGAGATGATGAACTATCCCGGCATCCTCGCGTGTGCCGACAACCCCATCGAGGAGGTCAACGAGACCCTGAAGGTCGGTGCGACCGTCACGGGGCACTACAGCGTCTGCGAGACCGACCGCGGGCTCAACGCATACATCGCGTCGGGCGTCTCGTCCTGCCACGAGTCCATCCGCGCCGAGGACGTGCTCGCCAAGCTGCGTCTGGGCATGTACGCGCAGATTCGCGAGGGTTCCGCCTGGCAGAACCTCCACGACCTGGCTCCCGCCGTGGCTGACGGCAAGGTCGACACGCGCCTCTGCAACCTGGTCTCGGACGACAACCACCCCAACACGCTCGTCTCCGACGGCCACCTCGACCGCATCCTGCGCATGGCCGTGCGCGAGGGCATCGACCCCATCACCGCGATCCAGATGGTGACCATCAACGCTGCCACCTACTTCCAGATGGGGACCGACATGGGCTCCGTCACCCCCGGCAAGTGCGCCGACATCGTCTTCCTGGACGACCTCAAGGACTTCCACGTCACGCGCACCATCATCGACGGCGAGGTCGTGGCCGAGGACGGCAAGGCGCTCTTCGAGGCCGGCTCCTACCAGTATCCCGAGTTCATGACCGACACCATGCACGTCGCGGTCGACATCAGCGAGGCAACCTTCCAGATTCCCGCGGTGGACTCCAAGGGCAACGCGCTTTCCGGTGACACCGCGACCGTTCGCACCATGGTCGTCGCCCCTGGCTCCACCATCACCGAGGGCACCCTCGCCCAGGCCCCGATCAAGGACGGCCAGCTCGTGGCCGACTCCCAGAACGACCTGCTCAAGGCCTTCGTCTTCGAGCGCCACCACGACACCGGCAGCTTCGCCTACGGCTTCGTCAAGGGCTTCGGCATCCACGGCGCCCTGGCGCAGACCGTCGCCCATGACGCCCACAACCTGCTGGTCGTCGGCGACAACGACGCCGACATGGCCCTGGCGGCCAAGACCCTGGTCGAGTGCGGCGGCGGCGAGTGCGCGGTCGAGGACGGCAAGATCCTGGGCCAGGTCGCGCTTCCCATCTGCGGCCTCATGAGCCCCCGTCACGTCGAGGACGTGGCGGCGGACGTCGAGAAGGTCGAGGAGGCCTGGAAGAGCATGGGCTGCACCATGCCCTCGCCCTTCATGACCATGGGCCTGCTCTCGCTCGCGTGCATCCCCAGCCTGCGTCTCACCAACCGCGGCCTGGTGAACACCGACACCTTCCAGTTCGAGTCCCTCGTGGTCGAGGACTAGTCCCCCCTAAGGACATGCCGCAAGGCTAGGCCACGCAAGCACCAAGAGGCCCGTGTCAGCTCCCCTGGCGCGGGCCTCCCTCGTCTTGGCCGCAAATGGGAGGGGCGCCGCACGGAACCGAAGCCGTGCGGCGCCCCTCTCTCCTTGGACGTCCGGAGCCAGTCCTGGTGGGTCTACCAGCTGACGATGATCGTGCTGTCGTCGCGGTGGGCGTTTCCTCCCTCGGCGTCGTCTGATGCCTCGGTGCCGGTCTTCACGTCGTAGCCCAGGCGGCGCAGCGTGCGGATGAAGTGCACCAGCTGCGTGTTGTACTCGTTCAGAAGGCGCGCCTGCTGGATGGGGCTGATGAGCGTCTGCTCCCGCCCGTAGATGATGTCGCTCATTGCGTCTGCGACGATCATGTTGCTGTTCGCCAGAAGGTCGTTGTAGAACGAGTTGCCGCTGCCCCTGCCGTCTCCCTCGCCCGGTGCGAACTTCACCGTCAGGGACCTGCGGCCGTAGGTCGCGTACATGCGTATGCGCGTGTCGGTCTGGCCGATGGCGTTCTTCATGGCCCACTTGAGCGCGTTGCCCGACAGCGTGTCCGCCTCGGCGCGCTCGCGTCCCGGTTGCGCCTCGCCGGCGATCCTTCTGGCCTCGTCTGCCTCGAGCATGTCGTCCCTCCCTTTCTCGCCCCCAGGGGCGCTTGGCATCAGTCAACTAAAGATACCCGATGGGGGGGCTTCCGTTCCCTTGCTCGCGAGGCGTGCGTCTCGTGTGGGCACGGGAGGCTCGGATCGACTCGGGCAACTCTCACCCAACCTATGTTACGATTCATAAGTTAACGATAACTAACTTCTTGGGAGCGTTCGAATGTCAAGCGAGAAGGAAGACGAGAAGGGGAAGGCCACCGAGCCCAATCGTGGGTAGGGGTCCGCGAGGTCGTGACCGCGGCCCTGCTGAGCGCGCTCACGGTGGTCATCATGTTCGTGGGGTCGATGCTCACCATGTTCTCCTACGACTTCGCGATGGTCGCCTCGGGCGGGGCGGCCGTGTTCCTCGCGGCGCCCGTGTACATGCTCATGGTGCGTCGCGTCAACCGCCTCGGCGTGACCACCGTCTTCACCACCGTCGCGGCGCTGCTCTTCTGCACCATGGGCAACATGCTCTTCATGCTGCCCTTCTATGTCTTGGGCGGGCTGCTCCTCGACCTCGTCTGCCTGCGGACGCCGCGGCAACGTCAGAACCCCTGGTGGATAACCGCCGCCTGGACGGCGTTCAGCGGCCTGTACCTGCTCTCCACGCTCATTCCCTACCTGGGCAACATGGAGGCGTACGTGTCGCAGACCATGCTGGAGCGTGGCCTGGACCAGTCCTATGCCGACACCTTCTTCAAGTACTACGGCAACCCCGCGTGGGTCGTCGCCATCATGCTCGCCACCATGGCCGTGGGCTTCCTGGGCTGCCTCGTCGGAAGGGCGCTCATGAAGAGGCACTTCGAGCGTGCCGGTGCCCTGTAGGGTGGACGAGGGTGACGCCAGGGGAACGGGACTCACGGTTGCCACGAAGGTGACCGTGCTCCTCCTGGCCATGGTGGCGTGTTCGTTGAGCATGGGGCTATACCCCATGCTCATGCTCATGCTCAGCCTTTCGTCGATTGCCTACGTGCTGGCCGCCCGGGAGCGGCGCATGGGAAGCGTTATATGACAAAGAGAACAACGACGTTCAAAGCCCCAGAGGGGCCGTTCGTCGAACGGCCTGCCGCCTGCGGCGTACTCCTTGCGAAGCCCCTTGCCAAGCGCGGAAAAGGGCCTATATTTATTGGTACCAAACAAAAAGTTTGGTAAGCGCACAGTATGTAAGTGTCGGGGTCACGGAAGTCCAGGAGGGGACGCAGCATGGAGCCAAAGATCAAGTGGGTTGCCAACGGGATGCCCAAGAGCGAGGACGTGAACCTGTCGGTCATGTCGCTCGACAACGTCACCAAGGCCCGCGCCTTCCACGGGAGCTTCCCCCAGTACTCGGTGACCCCCCTTGCCAACCTTGCGGGCATGGCCGAGCGCCTTGGCCTGGGCGACCTCTTCGTCAAGGACGAGAGCTACCGCTTCGGCCTCAACGCGTTCAAGGTCCTGGGCGGCTCCTTCGCGATGGCCCGCTACATCGCCGACGAGACCGGGCGCGACGTCTCCGAGATGACCTTCGACTACCTCACCTCCGACCAGCTCCAGAAGGACTTCGGCCAGGCCACCTTCTTCACCGCCACCGATGGCAACCACGGCCGCGGCGTCGCCTGGGCTGCCAACAAGCTCGGCCAGAGGTCCGTCGTGCACATGCCCAAGGGCTCGACCAAGACGCGCTTCGACAACATCGCCAAGGAGGGCGCCAAGGTCACCATCGAGGAGCTCAACTACGACGACTGCGTGCGCCTGGCCGCCAAGGAGGCGGCCGAGACCGAGCATGGCGTCATCGTGCAGGACACCGCCTGGGAGGGCTACGAGAAGATCCCGTCCTGGATCATGCAGGGCTATGGCACCATGGCCGCCGAGGCTGCCGAGCAGCTCCGCCAGCTCGAGGTCAACCGTCCCACCCACGTATTCGTCCAGGCCGGCGTCGGCTCCCTCGCCAGCGCCATGGTGGGCTACTTCGCCAACCTCTTCCCCAGCTGCCCGCCCAAGTTCGTGATCATGGAGGCAGGTGCGGCCGACTGCCTGTACCAGGGCGCCCTCGCCGGCGACGGCGACCCCCGCATCGTGGGCGGCGACCTCCAGACCATCATGGCCGGCCTCGCCTGCGGCGAGCCCAACACCATCGGCTGGGACATCCTGCGCAACCACGCGGACGCCTTCCTCTCCTGCCCCGACTGGGTCGCGGCGAAGGGCATGCGCATGCTTGCCGCCCCCACGAAGGGAGACCCCTCCGTCACCTCCGGCGAGTCCGGGGCCGTGGGCATGGGCGTCATCTCGACCATCATGAGCGACCCCGACTACGCCGAGCTGCGCGACGTCCTGGAGCTCGGGCGCGACTCCAAGGTCCTGCTCTTCTCGACCGAGGGCGACACCGACCCCGTCCGCTATCGCGAGGTCGTCTGGGGTGGCGCGTACGCCACCGAGTAGGGTTCCGAGGGTCCTCTCCTCCCTGCGGGCCAGGGGAGAGGGCCAAGAAGAGGCGGCTCGCGACGGATACCGGCACTGAAGGCTTTGACTTGGGAGGTAAGGAATGAAGGAGCTCGACTACGACAAGATCAAGGAAGTCGCGGAGTCCCATAGGGAGGACATGACCCGCTTCCTGCGCGCGATGATCTCTCATCCCAGCGAGAGCTGCGAGGAGAAGGAGGTCGTGGCCTGCATCAAGGAGGAGATGGAGCGCCTGGGCTTCGACGAGGTCAGGGTCGACGGCCTTGGCAACGTCATGGGCTTCATGGGCGAGGGCGACAAGATCCTCTGCATGGACGGCCACATCGACACCGTGGGCATCGGCAACCGCGACAACTGGGAGGCCGACCCCTACGAGGGCTACGAGACCGAGGACCTCATCTACGGCCGCGGTGGCTCCGACCAGGAGGGTGGCGTCTGCTCCGCCGTCTATGCCGCCAAGATGATGAAGGACATGGACCTCATCCCCGAGGGCTACAAGATCATGGTCGTCGGCACCGTCCAGGAAGAGGACTGCGACGGCATGTGCTGGCAGTACATCTACAACAAGGACGGCATCAAGCCCGAGTTCGTCATCTCCACCGAGCCCACCGACGGCGGTATCTACCGCGGGCACCGCGGCCGCATGGAGATTAGAGTCGACGTCCACGGCGTCTCCTGCCACGGCTCCGCCCCCGACCGCGGCGACAACGCCATCTACAAGATGGCCGACATCATCGCCGACGTCCGCTCCCTCAACAACAACGGCGCCGACGAGTCCACCGCCATCAAGGGCCTCGTCAAGATGCTCGACCCCAAGTACAACCCCGACCACTTCGAGGACGCCCGCTTCCTGGGCCGCGGCACCTGCACCGTGTCGCAGATCTTCTTCACCAGCCCCAGCCGCTGCGCTGTCGCTGACTCCTGCGCCATCTCCATCGACCGTCGCATGACCGCGGGCGAGACCTGGGAGTCCTGCCTCGACGAGGTCCGCAACCTGCCCGCCGTCAAGAAGTACGGCGACGACGTCAAGGTCTCCATGTACATGTACGACCGTCCCTCCTGGACCGGCGAGGTCTACGAGACCGAGTGCTACTTCCCGACCTGGATCAACAAGGAGTCCGCTCCCCACGTCAAGGCCCTCGTCGACGCCCACAAGGCCCTCTTCGGCGACGAGCGCATCGGCTGCGAGCCCTCGATGGACAAGCGTCACCGTCCCCTGGTCGACAAGTGGACCTTCTCGACCAACTGCGTCTCCATCCAGGGGCGCTACGGCATCCCCTGCGTCGGCTTCGGCCCCGGCGCCGAGTCCCAGGCCCACGCCCCCAACGAGATCACCTACAAGCAGGACCTCGTGACCTGCGCCGCCCTCTACACCGCCGCGCTGAACCTCTACGACGGCTCCGCCGCCACCGGTGACGTGACCGAGTTCCGCGCCGGCCTCACCAACAACGACATCAAGTAGCACACGCGCAAGCCGGCGTCCGCCATTCCCCGAGAGAGGTGGCGGACGCCTTGCACGCAGCAAGGAAACGCCTGACAAGGAAGGGGCACCGATGGACAGCAAGTTCAACGCCTACCTGGAGAAGCTCGGCAAGCTCGACTACTCCAAGATGTACAACAACGACTTCCTGCACACCTGGGACAAGACCACCGACGAGCTGAAGGCCATGTACATCGTGGCAGACGCCCTGCGCAACCTCCGCGAGCGCAACATCTCGACCCGCATCTTCGAGTCCGGTCTGGCCGTCTCGAACTTCCGCGACAACTCCACCCGCACCCGCTTCTCCTTCGCCTCCGGCACCAACCTGCTCGGCCTCCAGCAGCAGGACCTGGACGAGAGCAAGTCGCAGGTGGCGCACGGCGAGACGGTGCGCGAGACCGCCACGATGATCAGCTTCATGGCCGATGTCATCGGCATCCGCGACGACAAGTTCATCGGCGAGGGCGACGCCTACATGAAGGAGGTCTCCGAGTCCGTCGAGCAGTCCTGGCGTGACGGCATCCTGGACCACCGTCCGACCCTGGTCTCGCTGCAGTCCGACTCCGACCACCCCACGCAGTCCTCCGCCGACATGCTGTACCTCATCAACGAGTTCGGCGGCCTCGACAAGCTCCGTGGCAAGAAGGTTGCCGTCACCTGGGCCTACTCGCCCTCCTACGGCAAGCCCCTCAGCTGCCCCCAGTCCCTCATCATGCTGCTGACCCGCTTCGGCATGGACGTCACCCTGGCCCACCCCGAGGGCTACGACCTCATGCCCGACCTGGTCGAGCAGGCCGGCAAGTACGCCGAGGAGAGCGGCTGCAGCTTCAGGAAGACCAACAGCATGGCCGAGGCCTTCGAGGGCGCCGACATCGTCATCCCCAAGAGCTGGGCTCCCTACGCCGCCATGGAGGAGCGCACCAAGCTCTACGCCGCAGGCGACTCCGCGGGCATCGACAAGCTCGAGCAGGAGCTCCTCGCCCAGAACGCCACCCACATGGACTGGTGCTGCACGCCCGAGCTCATGGAGAAGACGGCCAACGGCAAGGACACCATCTACATGCACCCGCTGCCGGCCGACATCAACGGCGTGTCCTGCGAGCACGGCGAGGTCGCCAACGAGGTCTTCGACTACCACCGCGACGGCCTGTACAAGGAGGCCAGCTACAAGCCCTACGCCGTGGCGTCCATGATCTTCCTCCAGAAGGCCAAGGATCCCGTCGCCACGCTGAGGGCGCTCGAGGAGCGCGGCGAGGCCCGCTGGTACGAGGCGTAGAATCCGCATAACGGGGACCGCGGCCAGCCGGGTCGCGGTCCCGACGGTTTGGGGCGACGGTCCGCGCTGCGGTGCCGTCGCCCCGCCCCCAAGCTCGGGAGGAGCGGCTATGAGACCCTCACAGGCCATGTTCGTCCTGGATGACAACGGAACGCGGTGCTTCGGCCCGGGGCCCTGCAGGCTGCTGCAGGCCGTCCAGACCACGGGGAGCCTGCGTTCCGCTGCCATATCCATGGGCATGGCCTACACCAAGGCGATCCGCATGCTCAAGGTGGCGGAAAGGTCGATGGGGGTCAAGCTCACGAGCCGCACGATCGGTGGCTCCGGAGGTGGCGGCTCTCGCCTGACCCCCGAGGCGCTCGACCTCCTCGACCGCTACGAGCGCTGGAGCTCCGCCTGCCGCGGCTTCGGCACGCGCTCCTTTGACGAGTGCTTCGACGGCTTCGGGGCAGGCGCTGCCGCGAAGGACGTTTCGGACGACGCCTCCCGCGGCCGCATAGGCGTCGTGGTCATGGCCTCGGGCCTGGCCAGCCGCTTCGGCTCGAACAAGCTCGTCGCCCCGCTGGCGGGCACCCCCGTCCTCGAGCGCACGCTGCGCTCGCTGCCCCTCGACCTGGTCGACCCCGTGGTCGTCACGCGCTGGCGGGAGGTCCAGGACCTCTGCGACCGCCTCGGCGTGCGCTCGATCAGGCACGAGCTGCCGCTCCAGAGCGACACGGTCCGCATGGGACTCTCGCTCGACGCCGGCTGGGACGGCTGCATGTTCGTCACGGGCGACCAGCCCCTCCTGGGCGAGAGGAGCGTCCGCTCCCTGGTGAGGGCCTTCAGCGAGGACCCCACGCGCGTCGTGCGCCTGGCCTGGCAGGGAAAGGCCGGCGGCCCCGTCCTCTTCCCGGCATCCTGCTTCGAGGGACTGAGGGGCCTCGAGGGCGACGTGGGCGGGACGGGGCTCCTGAAGAAGGATCCCGAGCTGGCCCGACGGATCCGCCTGGTGGAGGCCGAGCGCCCGGAGGAGCTCGAGGACGTGGACACGCCCGACGAGCTCGCCCGTCTCGAGCGCCTGGTCAGGGGGGAGTAGCGCCTTCGTTTGCGGATTGGCGCGGACGCCTGCGGGCGCCCGCAGCGAGTAAGGAGATGGTTCGCATGAAGCTGATCAAGGGTGGCATGCTCGTACTGCCCGACGGTCTGGTGCGTGGTGACGTGGTGCTGGACGGCGCCAAGGTCGCGCGCATAGCTGCCAGCATCGAGGCCACGGACGCCGACGAGGTCGTGGACGCCAGCGGCTGCTGGGTCTTCCCGGGCTTCATCGACGCCCACACGCACATGCAGTGCTGGACGGGCATGGACTGGACGGCGGACAGCTTCGAGACGGGCACCCGCGCCGCCGCCTGCGGTGGCACCACGACCATCGTGGACTACGCCACCCAGGACAAGGGTATGACGCTGGCGGAGGCCCTCAAGGAGTGGCACTCCCGCGCGGACGGCACCTGCACCTCCAACTACGCCTTCCACATGGCCATGGCGGACTGGAACGAGCGTACCAGGGCAGAGGTCGACGACATGTTCGACGCGGGCATCGTGTCGTTCAAGACCTACTTCGCCTACGACCACCTGCGCCTGGACGACGCGCAGACCCTCGAGGTCCTGGAGTCGATCAAGGACCGCGACGGCATCCTCTGCGTCCACTGCGAGAACGGGACCCTCGTGAACGAGCTCCAGCGCCGCATGCTCGCCCGCGGCATCACGGGTCCCGAGGGACATCCCATGAGCCGCCCGGACGTCTGCGAGGCGGAGGCCATCTCGCGCCTGTGCTACCTCGCCGAGCTCTCGGGCACCCGCATCAACGTCGTGCACCTCTCCACCGCGCTGGGACTCGAGGCCATCCGCGACGCGAAGGCGCGCGGCGTCGACGTCGCCGTCGAGAGCTGCCCCCAGTACCTCCTGCTCGACGACACCCGCTACCTCGAGCCTGGCTTCGAGGGCGCCAAGTACGTCATGAGCCCCCCGCTGCGCAAGCCCCACGACGTGGCCGTGCTGCGGCAGGCGGTCTGCGACGGAGAGATCGACACCCTCGCCACCGACCACTGCGCCTTCAACCTCAAGGGCCAGAAGGACCGCGGCGTCGGCGACTTCACCAGGATTCCCAACGGCGGTCCCGGCGTGGAGCATCGTCCCGCGCTGATCATGACCAGCTTTGCCGACGACCTCGGCCCTCAGGACTTCTGCCGCCTCATGAGCGAGAACCCCGCCAGGGTCTTTGGGATGTATCCCCGCAAGGGCGTGCTCGCCGAGGGCTCCGACGCGGACGTCTGCGTCTGGGACCCCAGCTGCCGCTGGACCATCCAGGCGGCGACGCAGTACCAGAACGTCGACTACACGCCCTACGAGGGCTTCGAGGCCCAGGGACGCGCAAAGTACGTCTTCGTCAACGGCGTCCTCGTCGCGCGCGACGGGGAGCCCACGGGCGAGAAGCCCGGCAGCTACGTCAGCAGGTAGCGCCTGCCAGGGCGGGGGATGACGTGTCCCTCTCGCCCGGAAGATCGGTTCCAGCGCCGTGCGCTCGGGTGCGCGCGACGAGAGAAGAAAGGAAGTTTGGAATGAACAAGAAGGCCATCGTCACCGACAAGGCTCCCGCAGCAGTCGGACCCTACTCTGCCGCGATCCAGGCCGAGGGCGTCTCGATTAACGTCTCGGGCCAGCTGCCCGTCGACCCTGCCACCGGGGAGTTCGCCGGCGACGACATCCAGAGCCAGACCCGCCAGAGCCTGACCAACATCAAGAACATCCTCGAGGCCGCCGGCGCCAGCATGGCCGACGTCGTCGAGACTACGGTTCTCCTCACCGACATCGCCGAGTTTGGCCCTATGAACGAGGTCTACGCCGAGTTCTTCGAGGCACCGTACCCCGCGCGCGCCGCCTTCCAGGTCGTGGCCCTGCCCAAGGGCGCCAAGGTCGAGATCAAGGCCGTAGCCAGGGTCTAGCGGAGAGGCGCGCAGTCGCCTCGTGTGGCAGCCTTGGGAGCCCTGGGCGGAGAGTCGCCCAGGGCTCCCTCGTGTCGAGGGACGAGACGAGCGCGGTGGCCAGGCAGACGCCGACCGACGTACGTGCCGCCGGTTTCGCAGGCAGGCGTTATGTTTCTAAAAATATTACGTATCCGCAGGTCACAGGCCTAGTTCTTTGGGTCGTTCGCCTGGTTTCGACTATCTTTTGCCTTGCTTTAGGCGCACGATGAGGGTGCATGGAATAGTCCTCCCTGACCGTGCCGAACCGATGTTTGCTGGGAGGTAGCGCGTGCCGCGACGTTCGCACGCGCCTGTTCATCGGAGCATCACATGGACGAGAGACTTGTCATTGCGGCCTCTGCGCAGGAGGCGGCCAAGCTGGCTGCTTCCGGGGCGGGCTACCTCGCCGGAGGGACCGAGCTCAACAGGCTCGGCTCGCCCCTGCACTACCAGAGGCTGGTATCCATCAGCCGCGTCGCCGAGCTGAGGGGGGTCGAGGCTGGGGACGGAGAGGTCCTGATCGGCGCTACCACGAGCTTCCAGGAGGCCCTGCAAAGCGAGCTGGTCCCCGCCTACCTCAAGGAGGCCCTGCTCTTCATGGGCTCGCGCACCAAGCGCAACATGGCCACCGTGGGAGGCAACGTCGCCGCCTGGCGCGACGACTCGTATCTCGCCGCGACGCTGCTCGCCGTGGGTGCGAGCATCGAGCTCATGAACGAGTCCGGCGCGACGAGGAGGCTGAGCGTCGCCGAGTGGGCGCAGACGCAGCCGGAGCACAGGCTCGTCCGCCGCGTCATCGTTCCCGCCGACCCCGGCTGGGTCACCTCGAAGCGCTACGCCAACACCATGGAGAGCCTCTCCTACCTCGTCGTCTCGCTCTGCCTGCACGATGGGGCGGCACGGGTGGCGCTCACGGTCAAGGGCGTGGGCGCGTTCGTCTCGCCCGAGCTCTCTGACGCCGCGTCGCGCGGTGCCGGCGAGGACGAGCTGGTCGAGCTCGCCTACGGGCTGGACGCGACGATTCCCAGCGACATGTACGGAAGCGAGAGATACAAGCGCTACCTCGCGGGCGTCACCCTCGCTCGCATGCTCGAGGACGCCGGAAGGGATGATGCGCGATGAGGATCGAGTGCAAGATAGACGGGCGCGAGCGCGGCTTCGAGCTTGATCCGACGCTGTCCCTGCGCGAGCTGCTGGTAAGGAACGGAAACCTCTGCGTGCGAGACAGCGACGACGGCGAGGGCTTCTGCGGCTCTGACACCGTGCTCGTGGACGGCACCCCCGTGTACGCAAACCTCATGCTCGCGGGCGAGGTCGACGGGCGAGAGGTGCGCACCCCCGCCGGCCTGGGCGAACCGGGCAAGCTGAGCTACGTCCAGCAGGCCCTCATCGATGCCGGCGTGGTGCAGAGCGCCTACAACTCTCCCGCAACCGCCCTCCTCTTGACCTGGCTCCTCGAGAACGAACCCAACCCCACGCGCGAGCAGGTGAAGGACGCGCTGTCCGGCATCTACATCCGTGACGCAAGCTACGAGAACTACTACCTGGCGGTCAAGCTCGCCTGCGAGCTCCGCGACAAGGGCGGCTACGAGTCGAAGATCGCCCCCGACTACCGTCCCGAGCTCAGCTACGTGGGCAAGCCCGGCTCCAAGGTGGACGGCCCCCAGCTCGTGAGGGGCGAGCGCGCCTTCGTGGAGGACTTCGTCGATCCCGACGCCTGCCACCTGGTCATGCTCCGCTCGCCCTACGCCTCCGCCTACATCAACTCCATCGATGCGAGCGCCGCCGAGGCGCTGCCGGGAGTCGTGGCGGTCATCACCTGCTTCAACTGTCCCGACATCACCTACATGCAGGCCGGGCAGGGCAACCCCGAGCCCTCCCCGCACGACACCAGGCTCTTCAACCACAAGGTGCGCTTCGTGGGCGACCGTGTCGCCGCCGTCATAGCCGAGACGAAGGAGATCGCCCGGGAGGCCTGCGGTCTCATCAGCGTCGACTACCAGGTCCTGGACCCGGTCTTCTCCGTCGAGGAGGCCATGGCCGAGGGTGCGCCGCGCGTGCACGACGGCATCGTGGAGTACGGCGTCGGCGCCCCCGAGGACCTGGACGAGTACAACAAGGACGCCGGCGACGAACGCGAGGGCAAGGTTTTCTATCCCTTCCCGCTGAGGGCCGACATCCACAGGAACATCGCCGCCTCCAACAAGGGCGGCATCGGCGACGTCGAGCGTGGCTTCGCCGAGGCGGACGCCATCGTGGACGAGACCTACCGCACCACCAACGTGCAGCAGGCCCCCCTCGAGCCGCACCTCTGCTACGCCAAGATGGAGGGCGGGCGCCTCCAGGTCTATGCCTCCACGCAGGTTCCCTACCACGTGCGCCGCATCGTCTCGTGGGTCTGCGGGCTCCCCCAGAACAAGATCCACGTGGTCAAGACCAGGGTCGGCGGCGGCTATGGCTCCAAGCAGGACATCCTCGTCGAGGACGTCTGCGCCTACGCGGCCTACGCCACGCATCGTCCGGTCTACTACCGCCACACCCGCGCCGAGGAGCTCGTGGCCGCCTCCGCGCGCCACCCCATGCGCGTGCGCGTGAAGATGGGCGCCAAGAAGGATGGCAGCATCACGGCGATCTTCATGGAGGTGCGCGCCAACACCGGCGCCTACGGCAACCACTGCCTCACGGTTCCCATGAACTCCTGCTCCAAGGTGCTCCCGCTCTTCAAGGTCGACAACATGGCCTACGACCTCATCACCTACTACTCGAACAAGCTCCAGCCCGGTGCCTACCAGGGCTACGGCACGCCCAAGGGCAGCTACGGCATCATGATGGCCATGGCCCAGCTGGCCGAGAAGCTCGGCATCGACTTCAAGGACATGGCGGTCAAGAACCACGTCGAGACGGGCTACCGCCTCGAGATTCTGAAGGGCCTCGGCGAGGGCCGCGAGGGCAACGTGGTTCCCGTCGGCTCCTGCGGCCTGGACGAGTGCATCAGGCGCGGCTGCGAGATGATCGAGTGGGGCAAGCGCGAGGAGTCCGACGACCCCGACTGGAAGATCGGCAAGGGCTTCGCGATGATCATGCAGGGCAGCGGCCTGCCCGGCCTGGACCACGCGGAGGCGATCTGCAAGCTCGAGACCGACGGCACCGTGATCCTGAACAGCGGCGGGGCGGACATCGGCACCGGCCTTGACACCATCTCGACCAAGGTGGCGGCGGAGATACTCCACCTTCCCCTCGAGCTGGTCAGCGTCATCTCTGGCGACACCGACTCCGCCGCCTTCGACACGGGTTCCTACGCCTCGTCGGGTACCTTCTTCAGCGGCAACGCCTCCGTGGACGCCGCCCGCAAGCTCGCCCGCGGCATCATTGCCGAGGCCGCCCTGCAGATGGGGGAGGACGAGGCGGACCTGGAGCTTCGGTATCCGGGAGAGGTGCACTCCACCAGGACCGACGCGACCCTGAGCTACGGGGACCTCTCACACGCCTGCTGCGCCGGCGACGGCCGCGGCCAGGTGGTGGCGCACGGCAGCTTCATCACCACGGCCAACGCCATCCCCTATGGCGCCCACTTCGCGCAGGTGGCGGTCAACGTCCGTACGGGTCAGGTCAAGGTGCAGAAGTACTACGCGCTCCAGGACGCCGGCACGCCCATCAATCCCGAGCTCGCACAGTGCCAGATGTACGGCGCCGCGCTCAAGTCCATCGGCCACACCCTCTACGAGGACATGACCATCGACGAGAAGGGCCGTCCCCTGCGCACCACGCTCACGGACTACGGCGTGCCCATGATCTTCGAGCAGCCAGACGACTTCAAGGCGGTCATGGTGGATGTCAACGACGCCGACGGCCCCTTCGGTGCGAAGTCCATCTCCGAGATCGCCTGCAACGGCGCGGCCCCTGCCATCGGCAACGCCATCCACGACGCCTGCGGCGTCTGGATGCGCAGCTGGCCCATGACGCCGGAGAAGGTCCTGAGGGAGCTCGGAAGGATCTGACGTCCCCGCCAGATACTCTTCACGTTGTGAGCGGTACGTTTTCTAACCTAAGCGGCACGCAATGGCCAATCTCTCACTTTTGAAGCTTTTGTGAGGGATTGGCCATTAGACTTTTCGTCTTGTTGTCATACAAAAAGTCTTTAGGGGGGACGTACTCATGGCAGCAGACGATCTGAAAGAGTTGAGGAAGTTCGACGGAAAGCCCAGCTGGGGGGCCAGTGTCCCGCACGCGCTGCAGCACGTGCTGGCCATGATCGTGGGCAACATCACGCCGCCCATCATCATCGCCTCGACCCTGGGGCTTCCCGACTCGGACAAGGTCATCCTGATCCAGGCATGCATGCTCATCGCGGGCATCACCACGCTCGTGCAGCTGCTCTCTCCCTTCGGCGTGGGCATGGGCCTTCCCAACGCCATGGGCGTCGCCTTCGCGTACCTGCCCATCCTGCTTACCATCGGCAAGGCCTATGGCGTCTCGGGCATCCTTGGCGCCCAGCTGGTCGCGGCGTTCCTCTCCATCTTCATCGGCATGGCCATGGAGAAGATCCGCCCGCTCTTTCCGCCCGTCGTCAGCGGCACCGTGGTGCTCTGCATCGGCCTCTCGCTCTATGGCACGGCCATGAACTACATCGGCGGTGGCGCGTCCAACCCCAACTTCGGGGCACCGGCCTACGTGGGCGTCGCGGCCCTCGTCCTGGTGGTCACCCTGGCGTTCAACTTCTTCGGCAGGGGCATCCTCAAGACCCTGGGCATTCTCTTCGGGCTGCTCGTGGGCTACGTGGTCTGGGCCATCTTCATCGGCGTCGACACCTCGGGCATCGCCAGCGCCGCCTGGGTCGCGCTTCCGCAGCCCCTGCACTTCGGCCTGACCTTCGAGCCCAGCGCGATCGTCGCCATGATTCTCATGTACGTGGTACAGGCCGTCCAGACCATCGGCGACGTCTCGTCCACCACGGCCGGCGGCTTCAACCGCCAGGCGACCGACAAGGAGCTGGGTGGTGCCGTCAAGGGCACGGGCGTCTGTGGCATGCTGGGCGCGCTGCTCGGAGGCTTCCCCTCCGATCCCTTCAGCCAGAACGTGGGCATCATCGTCACCACGAAGGTCGTCGCCAAGCGCGTCTTCGTCATCGTGGGCACCACGCTCATTGTGGCCGGCCTCATCCCGAAGTTTGGAGGCCTCATGACCTCCATCCCCAACCCCGTGCTGGGTGGCGCCACGCTCTCGGTCTTCGCGGCGATCACCATGTCGGGCATCCAGCTCATCACCGAGCAGCCCCTCAACTACCGCAACCGCATGATCGTGGGCGTCTCGCTGGCAGTGGCCGTGGGCCTCACCAACGTGCCTGCCATCCTGGGCTTCCTGCCCGCCGAGGTCGCCAGCGTCATCACCGGCTCGCCCATCATCACCGGCTTCGTCGTCTCGTTCCTGCTGAACGTCATCGTTCCCGAGGACGACTCCGAGGCGGAGGAGTAGGGGTCCCGCTCGGACCAGGGCTTCCGGTACCGGCACGCCGCTAGCGCAGCTGAACGAGCTCCTTCTTCTGGAGGCTCCCGGCAAGTACGGGGGCCTCCAGCCTCAGGTGGGAGGCGAGCCTGCGCGCGTCCTCGAGCGTCGCCTCGTCCTCCGCCTGGTTGACGAGGACGACGTCGAAGTCGACCAGCCCCAGCTCGCGCTCCACGTCCAGGAGGCGCGCCAGGTCCTCGGGCCGTGCGGGGTCGTCCGGCTGGGCCCCCGTGCGCTCGCAGTAGAGCTCGGGGCGGTGCACCACCTCGTGGACGGGACGTCCGAAGCCTGACGCCCCCATCACCAATATGGTCCTGGCGCTTCCCTCGGGAATCACGGGCTCCCAGGTCTCGTGCGCCTTGAGCGGCAGCTGCCGGGAGCCGTCCGCCTCGACCAGCACGTAGGGCGAGGCCAGCGCGAGCTCCGCGGGCGAGAGGGTCGCGGATGTGCCGAGCTTGCCGCCCTTGCCCAGGCCGCCCACGCACACCACCCCTTTCGTGACAGCTGCCCGCGCCAGGTCCTCGTGGCTGGGGTCCACGAGGGTCTCGATCCCCTCGAAGGGGAGGAAGTGCGTGGTGGTCGTCAGGATCACCGCAGACCCTAAGCACTTGTCCCAAGAGTCACCTGCCGACGCGCTACCAGGGGCCGCGGTCGCAAGGCCTTCCATGCCGCCCGAAAGTTCCTCCGAGAGGGTCCTGAGCAGGGTCGTCTTGCCACCGCTGCCCACCACGCAGGTGATTCCGGGTGCCACTCGCAGAAAATCGCCAATAAGCATTAGACTACCTAATCCTTAGTAATATACTGGGGCGAACACGGACCGGCGGGCCTTCCGTGGCCTGCTGGCAACATCGTAGCAGCCGGTCTTCTCGCCCTCGGGGGCCTTTTTTCTGCGCGTCGTTATAGGCGCCCAGAAACAGCGACGCCTGGCGGAGGGGCCGCTGCGGCGGGACGACGGAACAGCTCCTGTGATGCCGGGCGAGGGGGCCTGCCGCAGGGCGAGTGGGGAGTGGTCGCATGCTGGTCGTGATGAGGGGCGCCGGGGACCTCGCCTCGGGCATCGCCCTGCGCCTGCGTCGCGCGGGCATGGAGGTCGTCATGTGCGACATCGCCGTCCCCACGGCCGTGCGGCGCACCGTCGCCTTCTCTGAGGCCATCCGCCTGGGGCAGGCAAGGGTCGAGGACCAGCCCGCTCGGCGGGCCGCGGACGCCGCGGAGGCCCTGCGCATCGCGCGCGCTGGCGAGGTGGCGGTTCTGGTCGACCCCGAGGGCAGGGTCATCGAGGAGCTCCGTCCCGACGTGGTGGTGGACGCCATCCTGGCCAAGCGCAACCTGGGCACGAACAAGGGCATGGCACCCGTGGTCATAGGCGTGGGTCCCGGCTTCACGGCCCCCGTCGACTGCCATGCCGCGGTCGAGACCAAGCGCGGCCACGAGCTCGGGCGCGTCTACTACGAGGGCACCCCCATCGCCAACACCGGCGTCCCCGGCTTCATCGCGGGCCATGGGGCCGACCGCGTGCTGCGCGCTCCTGCGGACGGCAGCTTCGAGCCCGTGCTCAAGATCGGCGACGTGGTCAAGGCGGGCGACGTTGCGGCCTACGTGGCGGGCGAGCCCCTGCCCTGCACCATCGACGGCGTGCTGCGCGGCCTCCTGCAGGAGGGGGTGCCCGTCACGCGTGGCATGAAGTCCGGCGACATCGACCCGCGCGGCAACCCCGCGCACTGCCTGACCGTGTCCGACAAGGCGCGGGCCATCGGGGGTGGCGTCCTGGAGGCCATCCTGCACCTCAGTCCCCAGCTCCTCGCCTAGCAAGGGCGAGGGGGGGATGACCCCGCCCGCTGGCCTCCTGGGGGCAGCTGCCGCCAGATGTGACCCCGGCATCACGCAGAAAGGAGAGTGCCCATGAACGACTCCCGCGACTCCATGCGCGACCATGACTTCGTCTGCAGGCTCATCGAGGAGCTCGAGGCGGGGCGTCCCGTCGCGCTCTGCACCGTGCTCGCCACGCGCGGGTCCATGCCGCGTGGCGCGGGCGCCCGCATGGCCGCCTTCGCCGACGGTGGGTTCATGGGTACCGTGGGCGGAGGCAGGGTCGAGCAGATGGCCCTGGACCGCGCCCTCGCGCTGGCCACCGGCAGGGGCGAGCCCTTCCTCGAGTGGTTCACCATGCAGTCCACGGGCATGGCCTGCGGCGGCGACGCCCTCATCGCCTGCGACCTGTTGGACCAGGGGGATCTCGATGCTCTGCGGCGCACCCTGGAGCTCAACGGCCAGGGACGGCCCGGCGTGTACTGCGAGAGCTGGCCGGAGGGCGGCCATCGCGTCGAGGCCCTCACGCTCGACGAGCTCGCGTCGGACGACCCGCGCGCGTCACTCGAGGCGCCGACGTGGGACGAGGCGGGCAGGAGCTATGCCGAGCCGCTGGGCTCCGACCCCATCGTCTACGTCTTCGGTGCGGGCCACGTCGCGCACGCCCTGGTGCCGGTGCTCACGAGCGTGGGGTTCAGGGCAGTGGTGTACGACGACCGTCCCGAGCTCGCTGTGGCCGAGCGCTTCCCCACGGCGGACCGCGTCCTCTGCGGCGACTTCCGTTCCCTGGGCGACCAGGTCGAGGTGAGCCGTCGCGACTACGTGGTGGTGGCGACCCACGGCCACGCGGCCGACATCGACGTCCTGGAGCGCGTCGCCCCGGCGGAGCCCGCCTACACCGGATGCCTGGGCAGCGCGCGCAAGTCCGCCTTCGCCAAGGGGGTCCTGGCAAAGCATGGCATCGCGCAGTCCTGGATCGACTCGATCTGCATGCCCATCGGCGACGACATCCTGGCGGTGACGCCGGGGGAGATCGCCATATCCATCGCGGGAGAGATGATCCGCCGCCGCGCCGAGCTGCGGCCGCACCGCCCGCACGAGCACTGAGGTCTTGGGCTCGGCCCTGATGACCACCCAGGTCTATAGGCCCCGCCAGGGGAGATTAACGAAAGAGAGGAAGCACACATGAACGCAAACGTTACCAGGCGCGGCTTCGTGGCTGCGGCAGCAGCCGCAGGAACCCTTGGCGTCACCGCCTGCTCCAAGCCGGCGGAAAGCACGGACTCCACGTCCACGACGTCCGGCCAGGCCACGACCGACACCGCCAAGGCGCTGACCGTCTTCGCGGCGGCGTCACTCACCGAGTCCCTCACCGAGGCCGGCAAGGCCTTCGCCAAGGAGGGCAACGCCGAGCCCACCTACAACTTCGACTCCTCGGGCACCCTCAAGACCCAGATCCAGGAGGGAGCGGACTGCGACGTGTTCATCTCCGCCGCACCCAAGCAGATGAACGCCCTGGACATCGACGCCGAGAAGGGCAACGACGACAAGCTCGACTTCGTCGACCACTCGACCCGCATCGACCTGCTCGAGAACAAGGTCACGCTCGTCGTCCCCGAGGGCAACCCCAAGAACATCAAGAGCTTCGAGGACCTCAAGTCCCTGCTCACGTCCGGCGGGGTGCTTCTCGCCATGGGCAACTCCGACGTGCCCGTGGGCCAGTACACCCAGAAGATCTTCACCTACTTCGGCCTGGACGAGGCGAGCCTCTCCTCCGCCGGCGTCCTCTCGTACGGCAGCAACGTGAAGGAGGTCACGGCCCAGGTCAAGGAGGCGTCCGCCGACTGCGGCATCATCTACAAGACCGACGCCACCTCCGCGAAACTCACCGTGGTGGACGAGGCCACCGAGGAGATGTGCGGCAGGGTGATCTATCCCGCGGCCGTGCTCAAGGCCTCCAAGAACGCCGATGCCGCCAAGTCCTACCTCGAGTTCCTCCAGGGTCCCGACGCCTCCGCCGCCTTCGAGGCCGTGGGATTCACGCCACTCAAGAAGTAACGGTCCATGGACTGGTACCCGCTCATAAACTCTCTGAGGGTGGCCGCCGTCTCGGCCACCCTCGTGTTCTTCCTGGGAATCTGGTTCGCCGACGTCGTCGCCCGCCTGCCGAGGGTCGTCAAGGGCGTGCTGGACGTCGTCCTGACCCTTCCCCTGGTCCTGCCGCCGACGGTCGTGGGCTATCTGCTGCTCATCCTGCTCGGGCCGCGCCGGCCCATCGGTGCCTGGCTCCTGGACAACCTCTCGCTCAGGCTCACCATGGTCTGGTACGCGGCGATCTTCGCCTCGGTCGTCGTGAGCTTCCCGCTCATGTACCGCACGGCCCGCGGCGCCTTCGAGTCCTTCGACCAGACCCTCGCCGACGCCGCGCACACCCTGGGACGCTCCGACGCCTGGGTGTTCTGGCGCGTCAAGCTGCCCTGCTGTCGCCAGGGCATCATTGCCGGCGTGGTCCTCGCCTTCGCGCGTGCGCTGGGGGAGTACGGTGCCACCTCGATGGTCTGCGGCTACACGCCCGGCTCCACGGCGACGGTGTCGACCACCGTGTACCAGCTCTGGCGCACGGGCGACGACGCGGGGGCGCTCGCCTGGGTGCTCGTGAACCTCGCCATCTCCGCCGTGGTGCTCCTGGCGGTCAACCTCATGGAGCGACGCGAGCGCGAGTCCGCAGCCGTGGGGAGGTGGTCGTAGTGTCCCTCGTCGTGGACGTCAGGAAGCGCCTGGGGGGCTTCTCGCTGGACGTGGCCTTCGAGCTCGAGCGCCCCCACGAGGTCGTCGCCCTCCTGGGCGCCTCGGGCTGCGGCAAGTCCCTCACCCTCAAGTGCATCGCGGGAATAATGCGGCCCGACGAGGGACGCATCGTGCTCGACGACCGCGTGCTCTTCGACTCCGAGGCGGGCATCGACCTCCCCGCCCAGCAGCGCCGCGTGGGCTACCTCTTCCAGAGCTACGCCCTCTTCCCCAACATGACCGTGGAGCAGAACGTCATGGCGGCGATCCGCGAGGGCAGCAGGCAGGAGCGCCGCGAGCGGGCGCGCCGCGAGCTCGAGGCCCTGCACGTGGGCGAGCTGGCCGCGCGACGTCCCCGGGAGCTCTCGGGCGGGCAGCAGCAGCGCTGCGCGATGGCCCGCATCTTCGCGAGCGACCCTGAGCTCCTGCTCCTGGACGAGCCCTTCTCCGCCCTCGACGGATACCTGCGCTGGCAGCTCGAGCTCGAGCTCGCGGACACGCTGAGGCGCTTCCAGGGCGGGGTGGTCTACGTCTCGCACAACCGCGACGAGGTGTATCGCATGTGCGACAGCGTCTGCGTGGTGAGCGACGGCCGCTCGGGCCCCAAGATGGGCATGCGAGAGCTCTTCGAGGCACCGCGCAGCCTCGCCGCGGCACTCATCTCGGGATGCAAGAACGTCTCGCCCGTCAGCGTGCTGCCGGACGGGAGCCTGCGCTGCGAGGCCTGGGGCGTGACGCTCTCCTGCGAGGTCCCCTCCGGGCTCGACGTCACGCACGTGGGGATCCGCGCCCACAACCTGCACATGGGCGAGGGAGAGAACCGCATTCCCTGTATCGTGGACCGCGTCATAGACAGCAGCTTCTCGACCATCGTGATGCTGAGGACGCCAGCCGGCGCCCTCCTGCGCTACGAGTGCGAGAAGGACGCATGGAAGGGCCCCGAGGAGGGGGAGGGCTGCGTGGTCCACGTCGCCAGGAGGGACGTGCTCCCGCTCGGGGAGGGCGAGGCTCGGTGAGGGACGGCCAGGGACGCAGCATCGAGTACCTGCGCGTCTCGGTCACCGACCTCTGCAACTGCCGCTGCCAGTACTGCATGCCCGCAGGCGGCGTGCCCATGCTCGCGCACGACCAGATCATCTCGTTCGAAGAGATCGTCGAGGTCGTCACAGCCTGCGCCGAGCTCGGCGTGCACAAGGTCCGGCTCACGGGCGGGGAGCCGCTCGTGCGTCGCGGCGTCGTCGACCTCGTGCGCATGCTCGCGGCCGTGCCGGGCATCGACGAGCTGGCGCTGACCACCAACGCCACGCTCCTGGCACCCCTGGCGGCATCCCTGCGCGAGGCGGGGCTCGGCCGCCTCAACGTGAGCCTCGACACCCTCGACCCCGTGCGCTACGAGCTCATCACGCGCGGGGGCAGGCTGCGCGACGTGCTCGCGGGCCTCGATGCCGCGCATGACGCGGGCTTCTCGCGCACCAAGCTCAACGCCGTCCTCATGGGTGGCGTCAACGACGTGGACGTGCGTCCCCTCGCGGAGCTCGCGCGCGACGGAGCGTACGGCATCTCGAGCGTGCGCTTCATCGAGCTCATGCCCATGGGGGAGTGCGCCGCATGGCCGCGCGGCCGCTTCGTGCCGGCGGACGTGGTGCTCGACCGCGTGGGAGAGCTCGAGCCCGTGGGCCAGGACGGAGTCTCGCAGGTCTTCTCGGCGCCGGGCTGGAAGGGGACGGTCGGCCTCATCCGGCCGCTGAGCCACAAGTTCTGCAGCGGATGCACGCGCCTCAGGCTCACGGCGGACGGCATGGTAAAGCCCTGCCTGCACTCGGGGCAGGAGATTTCCGTGCGCGGGCTGCACGGGGAGGATCTCGCGCACGCGCTGCGCGGGGCCATCGCCGCCAAGCCCGCGGAGCACCACCTGAGCGCGGCGCTGGGCCAGGCGAGCGAGAGCCTGCGCGCGATGAACGAGATCGGAGGATGAGGATGGAAGAGCTCACCCACTTCAACGAGCAGGGCCGGGCGCGGATGGTAGACGTCTCGGCAAAGGAGAGGACCCAGCGCGTCGCCCGGGCGGGCGGCAGGGTGCTCATGAACCCGGCGACGCTCGAGCTCGTGCGCACGGGCGGGATCAGGAAGGGAGACGTCCTGGCCGTGGCCCAGGTCGCGGGCATCATGGCGGCCAAGCGCTGCTGGGAGCTGGTTCCCATGTGCCATCCCATCCAGCTCACGGGGGTTGACGTGTCCTTCTCCCTCGAGGAGGACGGCATCGCGCTCGAGGCGAGCTGCCGCTGCTGCGGCGAGACCGGCGTCGAGATGGAGGCCATGACCGCCGCCTCCGTGGCCGCGCTGACGATCTATGACATGTGCAAGGCGGTCCAGCGCGACATGGTGGTGACGGACGTCCGCCTCCTCGAGAAGGACGGCGGAAAGAGCGGGCGCTTCGTTCGGACCGAAGAGGAGAGGGAGCATGGGGAGTAATGCCGGTGGCACGCGGGAGGGCGAGGTCGTCTCCTGCTGCGTCAGCGAACGCAAGGGGACTCGCAAGCACACGGTCGACGCCATCGAGCTCAGGGTGGGCGTGGGCATCGAGGGCGACGCCCACGCCGGCAACTGGCATCGCCAGGTGAGCCTGCTCGGAGACGAGTCGGTGGACACGATGCGGGACAGGGGGGTGGAGCTCAAGGCGGGGGACTTCGCCGAGAACATCCTGACGCGCGGCCTCGCCCTGAGGGAGCTCCCCGTGGGGACGGCGCTCGAGGTGGGCCCCTGCCTCCTCGTGGTGACCCAGATCGGCAAGACCTGCCACAACGACTGCGAGATCCGTCGTCTGGTGGGCATCTGCGTCATGCCCACCGACGGCATCTTCTGCGTGGTGGTGCGTGGCGGCACGGTACGACCGGGCGACGCGATCCGCGTGCTCGATGAGGAAGCGGCCAAGCAGCTGTGAGCGTGGTGCGCGCACGAGGCTCAAGGAGGTTGGCATGAGGCAGATCAGGACAGAGGACGCCGTCGGGCACGTGCTGTGCCACGACATGACGCAGATCATCCCGGAGGACGACGGGGACCGCAAGCGCTACAAGGGCGCCCGCTTCCGCAAGGGGCATGTGGTCGAGGAGGAGGACATCCCCGTGCTCCTCTCCATGGGCAAGCGCAACATCTTCGTCTGGGAGATGGACGAGACGAAGCTGCACGAGGACGAGGCGGCCCAGCGCCTGGCGGCGCTCTGCCTCGGCGAGGGCCTGGAGCCCGTCGGCGAGCCCCGCGAGGGCAAGATCAACCTGCGCGCGACCTGCGACGGAGCCTTCATCGTGGACTCCGAGCGGCTCGTCGCCGTGAACTCGGTGGAGGAGGTCATGGTCGCCACCAAGCCGGGCAACATTGCCGTCCAGGCGGGGCAGGTGCTCGCGGGCACGCGCGCCATCCCCCTCGTGGTGGACAAGGCGCGGCTCGAGGCGGCCGAGGCCGCGGCCGGCGGCAGGCCCCTCATGCGCGTCGCGCCGTACCGTCTGAAGACGGCGGGCATCCTGACCACGGGCTCCGAGGTGGCGGCCGGCATCATCAAGGACCGCTTCACCCCCGTGGTCGAGGAGAAGCTCAAGGGCGTCGGCATCGTAACCACGCAGCGCGAGGTCGTGGACGACGGCATGGACAACCTCCTTGTCGCCCTCGCCCGCATGCGCGAGACGGACGTGGACCTCATCGTCTGCACCGGCGGCATGAGCGTCGACCCGGACGACAACACGCCCGGTGCCATCAAGGGCTCCGGCGCGCGCATCGTGACCTACGGCGCGCCCGTGCTACCGGGCGCCATGATGCTCCTGGGCTACTACGACGGAGAGTTCGGCGTGGCAGGCCAGACGGGTGCCGCGGGACGTCCCGTCATGGGCCTTCCCGGCTGCGTCATGTACAGCAAGACCACCATCTTCGACCTGGTGCTCCCGCGCATCGCCGCCGGCATAGAGCTGGGCAAGCGCGACTTCGTGGTCCTGGGCGAGGGAGGCATGCTCTGATGGCGGAGGGGCCGGGGCAGGGCTTCGAGGCGGCGGTCGTCACCGTGAGCGATCGCTGCTCGCGCGGGGAGCGCGAGGACGCGAGCGGCCCGGCGCTGGTGGGGCTGCTGGAGGGTGCGGGCTACGACGTCGTGGCGAGCGAGGTCGTGCCCGACGAGCAGGCGCAGATCGAGCACGTCCTGCGCTCCCTGGTCGCCCGGGACGTCGCGCTGGTCGTGACCACGGGGGGCACGGGCTTCTCGCCACGTGACGTCACGCCCGAGGCGACCGTCGCTGTCTGCGAGCGCATGGCCCCCGGCATCCCGGAGGCGATGCGTGCCGCGTCGATGGAGATCACGCCGCACGGCTGCCTCTCGCGCGAGGCCTGCGGGATCTGCGGTGGCAGCCTGGTGGTCAACCTGCCGGGGAGCCCCAAGGCCGCATGCGAGAACCTCTCGGCGGTGATCGGGCCGATCGCACACGGCCTGCGCATGCTGCGCGGCGGGCAGGCCGACTGCGCAGCGGGGAAGTAGGGCGCAAAAGCATGCCGCGCAGGTCGCAAATGGCCTGCGCGGCATTTCCCGTCTAACTGGGACTTTGTGCCCTTCACGCGCAAACCAGGCATGACCTGCGCGTCACGGGAAGCCCCTCTCCTCATGCGTGCCCCATGCGCGCATGGCGTTCGCAAAATTGCTATAGACCTAACAACATATATTTTGTTAGACTAGGCTAACCCCTTTCGAGGGGACTGCAGAGAGGGGCGCAGGCAGGGCCTCGTCCCGCAAGCGCACAAGGAGGAAACCATGTCTCTCATCGGCAAGGAGATCGACGACTTCAGCGTCAAGGCGTTCCACGAGGACCAGGTCAAGACCATCACCAAGGCGGACGTCCTGGGCAAGTGGTCGCTGTTCTTCTTCTATCCCGCGGACTTCACCTTCGTCTGCCCCACCGAACTCGAGGAGCTGGCGGAGAACTACGCCGCCTTCCAGCAGGAGGGCTGCGAGGTCTACTCCGTCTCCTGCGACAGCGAGTACGTGCACAAGGCCTGGCACGAGGAGTCCGAGCGCATCGGGAAGGTGGACTACCCCATGCTCGCCGATCCCGCGCACGTGCTCGCGCGCAGCTTCGACGTGCTCATCGAGGACGCCGGGCAGGCGGAGCGCGGTGCCTTCATCGTCGACCCCGAGGGTCGCATCCAGGTGTACGAGGTGACGGCGGGCGGCATCGGCCGCAACGCCGTGGAGCTCCTGCGCCTGCTGCAGGCAGCGAAGTTCGTCGCCGCCCACGGCGACCAGGTCTGCCCCGCCAAGTGGCATCCCGGCAGCGCCACCCTCACCCCGGGCCTCGACCTGGTGGGCAGGCTGTAGGCGGGCAGACAGGCGTTGCCCGCAGCTCCAGATTCGGCCGCAGCCTAGGCTTGCCTGCGATTCAGGCTCGCCTACGGCCCTGGCCCATACGTTGCCGCGCATTCCATCTCTGGAGTGCGCGGCATTCTCGTCTGACCTGCGCCTTCGTCGGATTCGGCGCACGCTGGCGCCGCATTGCGCGCATCCTTCTCGCATGACCGCATGGGGAGGCCGCCGTCTTGGGGATATACTGGCCGTTGCACACGAGCGGAAGGGAAGACCCATGGCACAGAAGATCCAGGGGACCGAGGACCTGTTTGGCGGCTACATGCGCGCCTGGCAGCACATGCAGGACGTCGCGCGCGAGCTCTTTGGCGCCTATGGCTTCGACATGATCGAGACCCCGGCCATCGAGCAGGTGGACACCTTCGTCCACGGCATCGGCGAGTCGACCGACGTCGTGCGCAAGGAGATGTTCCGCGTGGTCTCCGGCGCGCTCATGGAGAACCTGCTCGCCGCCGGAAGCGAGAGGGGCCTCAAGGCCAAGCAGCGCATGGCCATGCGTCCCGAGGGAACCGCCGGCGTCGTGCGCTCGGTGGTCGAGAACAACCTCGTCCCGCAGGGGGCGGCTCCCGCCAAGCTCTGGTATGCCGAGGCGATGTTTCGCGGCGAGCGTCCGCAGAAGGGCCGCCTGCGCCAGTTCCACCAGGTGGGCGTGGAGTGGTTGGGTGCGCCCGACCCGGCGGCAGACGCGGAGTGCATCATCATGCTCATGGAGTTCTACAAGCGCCTGGGCTTCGACCCCGCACGCCTGCGCCTCTCGATCAACTCGATGGGCGACGCCGCCTGTCGTCCCGCCTACCGCCAGATGGTTCGCGACTTCATCCTTGCCCACGCCGACGAGATGTGCGAGGACTGCCTGGAGCGCGCCGAGATCAACCCCCTGCGCAGCTTCGACTGCAAGAACGACCACTGCCGCGAGGTCATGGCCGCGGCTCCGCTTGCCAAGGACAACCTCTGCGACGACTGCCGCACCCACTACGAGCAGGTCAAGCGCTATCTCGACGCCGCGGGCGTCGCGTACGTCGAGGACCCCACGCTGGTGCGCGGCCTCGACTACTACACCCGCACGGTCTTCGAGGTGGAGGCGCTCGACGCGGGCGTCGGCGCCATCGGCGGCGGCGGCCGCTACGACGGCCTCGTCGAGCTCGAGGGCGGCAAGCCCACGCCCGGCATCGGCTTCGCCGTGGGTTTCGAGCGCATCGCCCTGGCCCTCGCCGCCCAGGGCGGCAGCCTCGAGACCCCGGAGGAGGGCTGCGTCTACGTGGCCTGCGCCTCTCCCGAGCAGCGCGGCGCGGTGTTCGAGGCGACGCTGGCCCTGCGCCAGGCGGGCATCCGCAGCGAGGCGGACTACCAGGGCCGCTCCCTCAAGTCGCAGTTCAAGCAGGCGGACAAGTGCCACGCCCGCCTCTGTGTGGTGCTGGGCGAGGAGGAGCTCGCGCGTGGCTTCGCAACGCTGCGCGACATGGAGTCCCACGAGCAGGTCCAGGTGCCCCTGCCCGAGCTCGCCCCCCAGGTGGCCAGCAGGATCGCCTAGGTCCAAGATTCCTGCGCCAGGCGTGGGCGAAGCCCTCGCATCGCCATTTTCTACGAGGCCCCTGCCATCTTGGCGGGGGCCTCGTTCCCCATCAGCCTCGCGTCGTCGCGCGCGTCCAGGCCCAGGGCCCTGCCCCCGCGCTGGAGTGCGAAGCCCGGGTGCCGCTTCTGCCAGAGCGACACGACGAGGGTCCAGAGCGGGATGAGCATGCAGAGGAAGGCGTACGCGGCGCTGCCGACGGGCATGCCTACGAAGGCGCAGAGCCCCACGCAGGAGGTCGTCCAGGGAATGACCGCGGGGATGATGACCGCGCTGCTCGAGAGGTCGAGCGCCAGCGCGCTGCCGTCGCCCTCTATCTCGTCGCAGAGCTGGGCGGTGAGCATGAGCGAGACCACCTGGTCGCAGGCGATGCAGGCGGTGACCATGCTGGTTACGAGGACTCCCGCGAAGGGCGTGGTGCGCCCCGCGAGTCGGCGCACGAAGGCGCGGATGCCCCGGAGGAGGCCCGTCTCCTCGAAGAGGCCGGAGTAGCTGGAGGCCACCGCGACGATCAACGCGATCTCGGTCATGGAGAGGACCCCACCTCCGTTCACCATGCGCCCGATGGCCAGGTTGGAGGTCCTGAAGCCGAAGAGGAGGATGCCCGGGAGCTCCCCCAGGGGGACGTGCTGGGCGAAGACGCAGAGCAGAAGCGCGCTCGCGAGGCTCGCGAGCATGGTGCGCAGGACGCTGAGCTTTGCCAGCGAGAGGACCAGCACGAGCGCGATGGGCGCGAGGACGTACCACGAGAGGTCGAAGGACGTCGCGAAGGAGCCCCTGAACGAGGGGGCCATGCCCGTGCCTCCGGCGGCGGGACCCAGCGCGGCGTAGATCAGGGCGCAGGCGACGACGGGCACGACGGAGATTCTCAGCATGCGCCCGAGGTTCTCGTGCAGGCTGCTGCGGGTGATGGTGGAGACGAGCATGGCCGTGCTCGACATGGGCGAGCAGCGGTCCCCCAGGAAGGACCCGCTGATGATGGCCCCGCCCACGAGGAGGACGTCCGCGCGCATGGCCGTCGCGATGGTCATGCACACCACGCCCACGGTGGCCGAGGCGGCGAAGGAGCTGCCGGTCAGGGTGGACATGAGGCCGCAGAGCACGAAGGACGCCAGCGGGAGGGTGGAGGGGCTCACGAGGCGGACCGAGAGGCAGGTGACGGCGGGGATGGTCCCGGCCGCGCGCCAGGAGGCGGTGAGCATGCCTATGACCACGAAGAGCACAAGCACCCTTCCTATGGAGAGGGGCCCGCGCGCGGCGACGCGCAGGAGCTCTCCCAGGCGATGCCCCCTGTGGAGGCCGTAGCCCACGAAGAGCGCGAGGCCGCAGGCCAGGGGCACGAGGAGGGAGAGGCCGAGGGCTATTCCCACGGCAAGCGACAGCGCGAACGCCGCCAGGACCAACGCCTCTGCCATCCTCGTCCGCTCCCTCCACCGATGCCTGCCCCTCGCATCCTATGGGTCTCTCACCTGTATTTCAAACTGTTATATTTGATACCTGTAACAAAACTTTCTTGTGAGTTGTGACCGGCTCGCAGGCCCCGTGAGCGCGGTCGCAGAACGGGACGGGGACATGAACTTCCAGACCATGGACTACTTCATCGCGGTGGCGGAGGAGAGGAGCTTCACCCGCGCCGCAGCTCGCCTCTCGGTCACGCAGCAGACGCTCTCGGCCCACATCGCGGGCGTCGAGCGGGAGCTTGGCGTGAGGCTGCTGGAGCGCAGGGTGCCCCTCTCGCTCACCCACGCCGGCGAGGTGTTCCTGGGGTATGCCCGCCGCTTCCAGGGCGAGCGGCGCACCATGGGGCGCGAGTTCATGGACATCGCGGGAGACCAGCGCGGCCTTTTGGGCGTGGGCATCGCGAGCACCCGCGGCCACATGCTCATGCCCGAGGCGGTCTCGCGCTTCCAGGAGCTCAGGCCCGGCATCGACGTGAGGCTCGTCGAGGCCGAGAACCAGGAGCTCGTCGAGCTGCTCCGGCAGGGGGCCGTGGACCTGGTCGTGGCCACGGTGGACGCGGACGAGCCGGGCCTCGTGGTGCGCGAGCTCAGGCGCGAGCGCGTGGTCCTGCTGGTTTCGGAGGGGCTGCTCCGGCAGCTGTTGGGCGGGGGCTGGGAGGCCGTCGCCCGGGAGGTGGAGCGCACGGGGAGCCTGGCTGCGCTCGCGGACTGCCCCTTCATGCTCCTGGGCAGGGGAGACGAGCCGGGCGACCTCTCCCGCAGGATCTTGGGGCGCTCGGGCGTGCCGCCCAGGCCGCGGGTGGAGTCCAAGAACTCCGAGACCCTCGTCGAGCTTGCGGCGCGGGGGGTCGGTGCCTGCTTCGTTCCGGACGACCTGGCCCGGTCGGCGCTCGCGGCGCATCCGGGCTCCGACCTCAGGGCCATCGGGCTGGGGGAGGGGGCGGGCATCTCCGTCAGCCTGGCCTGGAGGGAGTCGCGCCACGTCTGGGGCGTCATCGAGTCCTTCGCGGACCTGCTCGAGGAGCAGGTGTCGGCGGCCAAAGGCTAGGGTGCCTGGCCCCTCTCGCCCGCCCCCCCGTCCTGGGGCAAGGTCCCTGCCTGCTCGTTTCAAGGAAAAATTTATCTTGAACGTGCTTTTGTGTCAGACTTCCCTCGAACACGCCGCCTTCACATGCAGCGGAAATACTGCGAGCGTGGATCAAGGACCGACTCCGTGCAAGTAGCGACGAGGGAGTGGCCATGAACGTTACAAAGGACCTGCCGGGCATGTCGCCCGTCGCATCGGCGGCATCCGCGTCCAAGCCGCCTCGGGACACCGTCCAGCCCGCCTCCGCCCAGGGAAACGCGCTCCTGGACGCCGTCATGGCGACGGTGCGCACTGCGCCGGAATCCCCCGCCTACCAGGAGTCGGGTCACGAGGACGTCAGCTACGCGGAGCTCTGGAGGCTCTCGTGCAGGGTCGCGTGGCGCCTTCTGGAAGTTGCCCCCGGACGCGCCCCCGTGGTCGTCTACGCCTCCAAGTCCTACCTCGCCGTCGCCTCCTTCCTGGGCTGCCTCCTGAGCGGACATGCCTTCGTCCCCGTGGACAGCGAGCTGCCGTCATCGCGCGTGCGCGACATCGTGAGCCAGATAGAGGATGCCGCCCTCGCGTGCTGCCAGAACGTGCCGTCGTCCCTCGCGGGCGTGCTGCCCTCCGACCGCATCGTCGACGTGCGCGAGCTTGCCGCCGACGAGGCCGTGTCGGGCAGGGAGGGCGAGCTCCCCGTGCCCCCTCGCGAGGGCTGGGTCCAGGGCGAGCAGACCAACTACGTCATCTTCACCTCGGGCTCGACGGGTCGTCCCAAGGGCATCGAGGTCTCGGCCGCCAACGTCGCCAACTTCATGGGCTGGATGAGGGACTTCCCCGTCGTGTCCGAGGGTGGCCGCGTCTTCCTCGACCAGGCGCACTACTCCTTCGACCTCTCGGAGTACGAGCTCGTGGGGGCGCTCTCGACGGGCGGCTGCCTGCATGCCGTGCCAGGCGAGGTCGCCGCGAGCTACAAGGACCTCTTCGAGGACCTGGCGGGCTCCGGCGTGGAGGTGTGGGTCTCGACCCCCTCGTTCGCGGACCTCTGCCTCGTGGATGGGCGCTTCGACGCCAGCCTCCTGCCAGAGCTCAGGATGTTCCTCTTCTGCGGAGAGGAGCTCAGGCGCCAGACGGCGCAGGAGCTGCGCGAGCGCTTCCCCGACGCCCTCGTGGTGAACACCTACGGGCCCACCGAGTCCACCGTGGCGGTCACCTTCGCCCCGATCGGCGACGAGGAGCTTGCCGGGAGCGCGCCGCTCCCCGTCGGCGTGCCCCGCCCTGGCACCGAGCTCAGGATCGTGGACCACCAGACGGGCGAGCCCTGCCCCGCGGGCGTCTCCGGAGAGATCGTGATCGTGGGCGACACGGTGGCCAAGGGCTACTACCGCAACCCCCAGAAGACCGCCGAGGCCTTCTTCCAGACCACGATGTCGGACGGCAGCCCCACCCGCGGCTATCGCACGGGCGACCAGGGCCACCTGGACGAGGGCGGGGTGCTGCACTGCGAGGGGCGCTTCGACTCGCTGGTCAAGCTCAACGGCTTCAGGATCGAGCTCCAGGAGGTCGAGGGTGCGCTCCTGGAGATGCCGGGCGTGAGCCAGGCGGCGGTTCTCCCCGTCGTACGCGACGGGAGGGTGCGGAGCCTGCGGGCCTTCGTGGTCCTCTCGCGCCGGGACGCCGACGAGGCGGACTTCGACCTCGCCCGCGGCCTGAAGGCGGACCTCGCCGTGCGCCTGCCCTCCTACATGGTCCCTCGCTCGGTGAGGATCCTCGATCGCATGCCCCTCACTCCCAACGGCAAGGTCGACCGCCGCTCCCTCCAGGCCTCCTAGCGGGTGAGAGATGGGCTTCTTCGCAGACCCCAGCTTCTTCGCACTCACGGCCGCGGTCATTGCCGTCGCCGCCGTGCTGGGGCTCAACGGCCGACGGCTTGACCGCCTGGGCCTCGTCGCCTCACTGCTGCTCGTCGGCTGCCTCGTGGCGGGCCAGCCCGCGCAACTGGTCTCCCTCGCCCTCTTCCTCGTCGTCTCGCTGGGCACGACTCGCTGGCTCATGGCGGACCCCAAGAGCGAGAGGCGCTTCGTGGCGGCCGTCGCCCTCGGCATCCTGCCTCTCGTGACCTACAAGCTCACGGTCTCGTTCGCGTCCACGGCGCTCCTGGGCTTCGCGGGCATCTCGTATGCCACCTTCAAGTCGGTGCAGATCCTCATGGAGGTGCACGACGGGCTCATCGCGCGCGAGGACATGGGCCTGGTCGACCAGCTCAGCTTCCTGCTCTTCTTCCCGACCTTCGACTCGGGTCCCATCGACCGCAGCCGGCGCTTCCTCGAGGACGCACGCCGCATCCCGCCCCGCGACGAGTACGCGGGTATGCTGGCCCGCGGCATCCTCCTCGTCCTGGGCGGCATGGCCTACAAGATGGTGCTCGCCACCCTGGTGCACCGCCTCTATGCCCCTGCAGTCTGGGGGAGCGGCCCCTTCCTCGAGGAGCTGTGGAAGCAGGTCGTGACCTGCTACGCGTATGGCCTCTACCTCTTCTTCGACTTCGCGGGCTACTCGATGATGGCCATGGGCGTGGGCTACTGCCTGGGCGTGCGCGTGCCCCGCAACTTCCGCGCGCCCTTCCTGGCCGAGGACCTCCAGGACTTCTGGAACCGCTGGCACATCACGCTCTCGGCCTGGCTGCGCGACTTCGTGTTCATGCGCCTCTCGCGCTGGCTCATGCGCCGTCACCTCGTGAAGGGACGCCTGCGCACCGCCCAGGTGGCCCTCGTGGCAGACATGTTGCTCATGGGGCTCTGGCATGGCGTGACCATCGACTACGTCGCCTATGGCCTGTACCACGGCGTCCTCATGGCCGCTACGGAGGGCTTCCACAAGACCGCCTACTACCGCGCCCACAAGGGACAGACTTGGTTCAGACTGGCCTCGTGGGCGATCACCATGCAGCTCGTGTTCTTTGGCTTTGCCCTCTTCTCAGGGCAGGTCTCCCTCGTTCTGAAAGGAGTACTGAATGTCTGACAGCATGCGCAACGACGACGTGGAGGAGCGCCTCCTCGACCTCATGGAGGAGGTCTGCGAGGACCCGGCGGTGCGGGAGCATCGCGACGAGGACCTCTTCGACCTCGGCTTGCTCGACTCGATGGCGGCCGTGGAGCTGCTCGTCGGCATCGAGGAGGAGTTCGGCGTCTCCATCGCACCCACCGAGCTCCCCCGCGAGGAGATGAACACCGTCGACCTGATCCTCGAGCAGGTCAGGAAGAGGCTCTAGGGTGACGGACGCCAACAGGGACGACGCCACGGTCGAGGAAGCCTCCCAGTCTTCGCGCGCAGGACGCTGGCCAGGTCCCGGCCTGCGCCTGCTGCTGGGCGTCGCGGGCGGCCTTCTCGCCTTCTCCGTTGCGGGCCTTGCGGTGGCGGAGCTCGCCTTGCCGAAGAGCGGGCGGGCGGACGAGTCGCGCATCTACGACTACGTGTACGCCAGCGGGAAGTCCGAGAACAGCTCCTTCGTGACCGCGAACATGTCTGCGGGCTCGCGGCTCTGCTTCGGTTCCTCCGAGTTCTATATCTCGAAGGACCTGGTGTCCATGTGTCCCCAGGCCGTCTTCGGCGAGTCTGGCTCGGGCGTGGACATGACCTTCGTGGGGGAGGGTTACGACCAGAGCCTCTGGCAGGCGATCGCCGCCGGGGCGTACGCGCGCAAGACGACGAACAAAAAAGTCATGCTCGTTGTCTCTCCCCAGTGGTTCTTCAAGGGCAACGGGGAGCAGTCCAAGTTCTCGTCCAAGTTCAGCTACTCGCTCTACCAGGAGTTCTGCGACAACCCCGACATCTCGGACCAGACCAAGGCCTACGTGCGCCAGCGTGCCCAGGCCCTGGGCGTGGGGGCGACGGAGCTGCGTGCGGCCAACGGCGACACGCCCCTGGACCGCCTCAACGCGGTCGCCTACTACCAGTCCGACCAGCTGCGCCTGCGCTCCAAGCTCTCCAACGTGATTTCGCTCGCCCCGAAGAAGAGCGTGCTGCGCGCGTCGGGCGAGTCGACGGGCGAGCCCGACTGGGCCGCCCTGCTCGCCCAGGCCGACGCGGAGGGTGCCCAGCGCTGCACCAACAACGACTACGGCATCTATGACGCGTACTGGGAGAAGAACTCCCAGTACGACCCTGAGTGGTACCAGATCTTCCACGAGGCGGACGACGAGTACGCCGACCTTGCCTGCCTGCTCAGGGTGTGCAAGGAGGCGGGCCTGGAGCCCCTGGTGTGCATCCTTCCCGTGCACGGGTCGTGGTACGACCGCTCCAACGTGAGCCAGGACGAGCGCCAGTACTACTACCAGCGCATCCGTGGCATCTGCGACGAGGCCGGCTCCGCATACGCGGACTTCTCGAGCTGCGAGTACGAGAGGTACTTCCTCTGCGACACGGTGCATCCCGGCTGGCGTGGCTGGGTGCGGATCGAGGAGTCCTTCTACCACTTCGTCAACGGAACCAAGGACGCCTTCCTGGGCGGAGCGGGCTACGGCAGCGCCGAGGGACTCACGTCCGAGCGGGCGACGCAGGCAGGGGAGGGCGCCTGATGTCCGGCAAGGGAGGGAAGGGCCCTCTCGCCCGCTCCAAGGCCTGGCTGATCGACCATGCCGCCGGGCATGGCACGCTCGTCGCCGTGGCGGCAGGCTGCCTTGCCTTCGCACTTCTGGCGGTCCTGCTGTGGTTCCTCGTCTTCTCGGGCCTCAACGGGCCGGTGCAGTTCGTCTATGCGGGCTTCTAGCTTCATGGGCGTCCTTGGAGATGGGAAGGCGGCTCCTGCGGCGTGCAGGGATCCCCGGCGATGGATTCGCGGGGTTCTGGTGCTTGCCTTGGCGATTGCCGTCGTGCTTGGCGAGGGGGAGCTCGCCGGGCTCCTGCGCGCCGTGGGGGTGGTACCCGGCTCGTACCGCGTTGCCAGCGGCAGCAGCCAGATCGAGGTTCAGACCGATGTGTCGACCGACGGGGGTTCGGGCGTCTCTGACGGAGGGTCGGACGCGAGCCCCGACGCCGACCCTGGTTCCGACGTCGGCCTCGACGTCGACCCGCAGGAGGCCTTCCCCTTCGCCCGGGGCGACGACGAGAGCCTCGGCCTTCCCTCGGGGGGCGGCGGCGATGCCCAGGTTGACCCCGTCGACCCTGGCAGCACCCCAACGCAGGCCGAGCTCTCCGAGCTCATGGACGCCTACCTCGACCAGAGCTTCCCCCAGACCGGCGTGCCTGGCATCGCCGTCGCGGTGGTGAGCGCCCGTGGCGCGCTTTACGAGCGGACGTTGGGAGACTGCGCCAGCACGAGCTCGACCTTCGTGATCGGCTCGCTCTCGAAGTCGTTCACGGCCGTCGCGGTGATGCAGCTCGTGGAGGCGGGCCAAGTCGACCTGGACGATCCCATTGGCTGCTATGTGGCGGACGCTGGTCTGCCCGACTCCGTCACCGTCCGGTCACTCCTCAACCAGACGAGCGGATTCGGCTACTACGACTCCCCCGCGGACGCCTGGCCGGGAGCCTCGGCGGGAAGCTTCTCGTACTCCAACGCGAACTACGACCTCCTGGGCCGGCTCGTCGAGGCCGTCAGCGGCATGAGCTATGGTGACTACCTAGGGGAGAGGGTCTTCGCCCCCCTGGGAATGTACGACGCGTCCGCCTATGGCTCGGACGACGCCCGTGCCGGCGAGGCCGCACAGGGCTCCGTGCCGGGGCATCGCAACTGGTTCGGGCTCAATCTGGCAGACGGATACCTGCATCAGGACGGCGACCACGCCTGGGGTGGGCCCTCGTCCGGCTACGTGCGCGCCAGCCTGAGCGACATGGAGAGCTACCTGCGCATGTATCTGCGGGGCGGCTCCGGCGTCCTGAATCCCTCCTCCGTGCGGGCGCTCGCCCTGAGTCGCGTGCCCGACCCCTACGGCGACACCTACTACGGCATGGGCTGGACCACCTTCGGCTGGGACGGCGGAGAGCTCGTGATGAGCCACGACGGCCAGGTCGAGAACTACGTCGCTCGCATGATGGTGCTGCCCTCTCGCGGAATCGCCCTCGTCGTGCTGGGCGACGCGAGCGACTACTTCGGAGGCAACGAGGCGTTCTGGCAGATGGCCGATGGCGTCACCTCGCTGGCCATGGGAGGCGACGGGGTGGAGGTCGACGGCGGCGAGCGCCTGCTCCTCCATGCCGAGTACGATGGCCTCTACCTGGTGATGGTCGGCTGCGCGCTGGCGAGCCTCCTGCGGGTGCGCCGCTGGGCCCGCAGGCTCGAGGCGGCCAGGGGTAAGGGGCGGACGCGTGACTTCCTGGCCTGGGACCTCGTGGCGTACGGTCTTCTCCCCCTGTGCCTGCTGTGGGTGCCGAGGCTCTATGGCGCCCCATGGGGGGACTTCGCGACCTTCGTCCCGGATGCCAGCGCGGTCATCCTGGCCACGGTCGCGCTGCTGCTGGCATCGGGTGCCACGAGGCTCTCTCTGGCCCTGCGCAGCCGAACTTGATACGGCTCAGTTTGTCGGTACGAGTCCGTTTGTCGGTACTATTGCAGGCGAGAAATACCGACGATCTAACCCAATTCGGCACTTTGAGGGCATATGCGTTCGTTTGTCGGCACCTCATTGCTCGGAAAGTACCGACAATTCAGCTCGGGTCGGGAGTCGACGTCTTATCGAAGTCGGCTTGGCGGTAGTGCCCTCCTGGCTCACAGCTGATGCCTATGTGGATTGAACAACCAGCGCCTCAGCCTGTCTCTCGCTTGCGTGGTTTCGGCTCCACCGTCCAAGACGGCTTTTCCAAGGTAGCTGGCGAGCTGCCTCGCCTTCGTGTCAAAGCGAGGGAAGGACGTCGTGTCCCTGCCACAGAACACTACCAGCTTCCATCCCGCCGCCTGTATGCGGCTCCAGCGGTCCTTGTCGTCAAGCACCTTGTCTGCGTCAAAGACGACTTCGCCCGATTCGAGGCGCCTTCCACCATGTGGCGCGAACCCGTCATATTCAACCACGACGCGTTCCTTCGGGTATGCAAGGTCGGCAATGCAGGAGCCAGCTCGCATGCCTGCCCCCAGATCCAAAGGGTGATTGAGCAAGGGGGTGCCCATGCCATATCCACCCAGCTTGGATGGCAGGTCGAGGGCAAGGTGGAGGGCGCTCTCACGTGGCGATCTGGCACCGTCGAGCACCCAACGCAAGGCGCGCCTGGATGCCACGATACCGTGCATGCCTTTCGACTCATTTAAAAACTCATGCAATCGGGCGACATTTGTCAAGGATGGCCTCCCCTCGCATCCAGCATCTAGCCGAGGGACTCGTCCCCTCTCCCCATGTTCGAGCTCCGTCTGGCCTTGCGGGGCGAGGTCACCCCTCACGTAGCTTCCGCAGAGCTCCATTCCAAGCTCGATTTTTGGCAGAAGCGCCCTCCCGTTGCCAAGCTGCAGGAAGATGAGCTCGGGTGATGCGAGGCGGACGTCCGTGTTCGGAATCCGGAACAAGGATCCCGACGGGAGAGTGGAGCGACATACCCGTACCTTTGCGCCCCTCATTCGATGTGACTTGTTCTTGTGGTCTACCAGGAGTTCGAATGGGCGCGCGCATCTTTGGACAACGCCAGGGAGCTGCGTCCTTGGTTCCAGGTCTCGGTGGCATCCACCCTCGTCGGGGATGGCTCCTGCAAGGAGAAGAGACTGGACTGCCGCGACAAGCTCTCTTGATGAAGCGGCGGAGTCAACGAGGCTGGTGCACGTGCAGCTGATGGGCATCGCGCATAGCCCCAGGGATGCGCGTCGCCAGATGTCAAGTGCCGTTCGTCCTCCCAGGTAGATGGCCACGTTATTCTCCTCGTCTTCTGCTGTGCGCGATGGGGTACAGCTAGCTCGTTGCCGCGTGCGGCGGGACGTGGGTAGCTCGCACGCCAAGGTACCGGCTCGCTTTGCCAGAGAATAGGATTCTGAGCAGGTGATTTCCTGCATATGGCTGGCACCAGCCTGCAGGGTATGCTGCTGGGCCCATACCGTTCACGGAACCGAGGGCAGCTTGGAAGGGTCGCACGACTGGCGAGAGTTTGGCAGTTTGGGGCGAAGCGTCAGGCTCGTCCACAAGTTCTACCAAAATTCATGTCGCCGTGGTCCATGGCTGAGGGGTGATACGACCTGCCGGCAAACAAGAAGACGCTGTGCAGTAGTAGCTCAACTTGCCTGTTTGTCGGCAGAGAAAGACCGATAAACAGATCACATCATTGTCATATGAGTTATTTTGGCGCGTTTGCCGGTATATCGTGGTCAAGAATGTACCGACAAAAATGAAAGGCATGTACGTCTAGCACCCGGCAGGTGAGATTTGCCGGATGATGTGCCCTCGCCAGCTGGCAGGGGCCGACCGGCGGGAGGGGAGAGGAACGTGGGCAAAGAGCTCGAGCTCATCTACCAGGACCAGTGGCTCGCCGCGGTGGACAAGCCCCAGGGCATCCTGGTTCATGGCGACGGCAGCGGCGCCCGCACCCTCACGGACGATCTGCGCGAGCTCCTCGAGGCCCAGGGGACGGACGCCAGTGGCCTGCAGCCCGTCCAGAGGCTGGACGTCGACACCTCGGGACTCGTGCTCTTCTCGCTTGACAAGATGACCCAGCCCAGGTTGGATGCCCTCGTGGCCATGCGTGGCATCCGCAAGTGCTACGTCGCCCTGGTGGAGGGGCGCTTTCCCACAGGGACGCGCGACATCGAGCTCCCCCTGGGCCGCGACCGCCACGACGCCCGTCGCATGCGCGCGAGCCGCGGCGGCAAGCCCTCCCACACCCGCGTGAGGCTGCTGGACACGGACGGCCATCGCTCCCTCGTGGCCGTCGAACTCCTGACGGGACGTCGCCACCAGATACGCGTCCACCTCTCTCAACTCGGCTTCCCCCTGGTGGGGGACGTGCTCTATGGCAGCAGGTCCGGTCGCGCCACTCCCCGCAGTGCCCGGAGCCGCAACGCGGGTCCGGAGCCCTCGCTCATGCTGCACGCCATCGAGGAGGAGCTCGACCATCCCGTGACGGGCGAGCACCTGCGCCTCTCGACCGCCTGGCCCGCCCGCTTCGAGGAGGCCTTCCCCAAGGGAGAGGACCTCTGGCTCCGCCGCCGCGGCTAGCACAGGGCCGAGGGGCGGCCGTGCCACCTGTGCGGGGCGCCCAGGAGAGGACCTCTGGCTCCGCCGCCGCGGCTAGCACCCTCGCGGACGCCTGCCTGCGGCCCGCGTGTCCACGTGGTTCTCGCTTTGATGCATACTGGTGGGGCAGCCCGATGGGGCGCACGCCGGCGGGGGCCGGCTCAGGAGGGGACGCCGGTTCGTCCGGCGCACGCGAGAGAGGTTCCTATGGCCGGCAGCATGCGTGGCGTGTACACCAACCTTACCGAGATTCGTCGCAACGTCTTCCGCGAGGTGGCAAAGGTCTGCTACGCGATGGGGGACGACCCCGGCAAGACCGACAGCGACATCGACGATGCCTTCGACGAGCTGCCGTTCAAGATTCTCCCCGGCGACGTCGCGACCTACCGCGAGAGCGTCTTCCTCGAGCGCGCCATCATCGGCGAGCGCATCCGCCTCGCCATGGGCCTTCCCCTGCAGGGCGTCGAGCGCCCGGCACGCATCTCGGACGGCTTCAAGGAGGCCGAGACGGCGGACCTCGCCTACTACGAGCCTCCTCTGATCAACGTGATCAAGTTCGCCTGCAACGCGTGCAAGGACAACGTCTACGAGGTCACCAACACCTGCCAGGGCTGCCTCGCCCACCCCTGCCGAGAGATCTGTCCCAAGAACGCCATCTCGTTCGTGGACAAGCGGGCGTTCATCGACCAGGACGCCTGCATCCACTGCGGCATGTGCGCCAAGACCTGCCCCTACCAGGCCATCCATCACCACGTTCGTCCCTGCGCCGCCGCCTGCGGCATGAACGCCATCGGCTCCGACGAGCACGGGCGCGCCGACATCGACTACGAGAAGTGCGTGAGCTGCGGGCAGTGCCTGGTCAACTGCCCCTTCGGCGCCATCGCCGACAAGAGTCAGATCGCCCAGGTCATCTGGGCCATACATTCGGGCCAGGAGGTCATCGCCGCCGTCGCCCCCTCGTTCGTGGGCCAGTTCGGGGGCAAGGGCAACGTGGGCAAGCTGCGCGAGGCATTCAAGCTCCTGGGCTTCTCGGGCGTGGAGGAGGTTGCTCTGGGCGCCGACCTCTGCACCATGCAGGAGGCGGAGGACTTCCTCGAGGAGGTTCCCGACAAGCTGCCCTTCATGGGCACGAGCTGCTGTCCCGCCTGGTCGGTCATGGCCAAGCGCGAGTTCCCCGAGCATGCCAACTGCGTCAGCATGGCGCTCACGCCCATGACGCTCACCGCCCGCATGATCCGCGCACAGCACCCCAACGCCAAAATCGTCTTCGTGGGCCCCTGTGCCGCCAAGAAGCTCGAGGCCATGCGCAGGAGCGTGCGCAGCGAGGTCGACTTCGTCCTCACCTTCGAGGAGATGGCCGGCATGATGGCCTCAAAGGACATCGACTACCTGAGCCTCGAGGACGACAACAAGAGCGACTTCGACGTTGCCAGCACGGATGGCCGCAACTTTGCCGTGGCGGGCGGCGTCGCGAACGCCGTCGTCAACGCCATTCATCGTCGCTACCCCGACCGCGTGGTCAACGTCGTCAACGCGGAGGGCCTGGACGAGTGCCGCAAGATGATGAAGGACGCCGTGAAGGGCAAGTACCCTGGCTACCTGCTCGAGGGTATGGCCTGCCCAGGCGGATGCGTCGCCGGCGCCGGCACCCTCGTGGCCATCAACAAGTCTGCGGCGGCGGTCAAGCGCTACGCCAAGAAGTCCCCGCACGTGAACGCGACGGAGAACTCCTACCGCATGCTCCTTCCCATGCTCGAGAAGGGCTTCACCAAGGAAGACGAGGACCTGGAGGTCGCGGAGAGCCGCGAGGCGCAGGAGCCCAAGCGCTAGGGGTCGTCATCTGCGGCCGCCCGGTTCGAGCGCCAGAAGAAAGGGAGCGCCAGAAGAAAGGGAGAGGGCCGCGCAGACCAATCGTGGAATGCGCGGTCCTCTCGCCTTTGCCCAGGTCAGGCGAGAATGACGCGCAGTCCGTTGCTGTTCTGCGCATCCAGCCCGCAGGCTTCCCCCGCGGTCGGCCTTGGGACCTTCCGACCGCTGTGGTCGCGCGCAAGAAAAGACCGCGCTGCCAGCTGGCAGACGCGGTCCGATGCGTGCTATCGCGAACGAGGGGAGGGGCCTAGGGCTCCTTGACGCCCTTCACCGAGGCATAGAACTTGGCGGAGTCGAAGACGTCCTTGATGGTCTTGCCATGCATGAACGGAAGGGAGAGGAACTCGTCGACGGTCGGCACGAGGTCGCTGCAGTCGACGAAGTGGTTCTTGGAGTTGCGCCGGCTGGTGTCCTGCGCACGCCACGCCTCGAAGTTGACGTCGGTGAGGTAGTAGACGTCGTTGTCGACCTTCATGTACACGGAGTGGTTGCTGTGCAGGTAATCGGCCAGCTCGTCGTAATTTATCTCGAGCTCCTCAGCTGCCTTCTTGCCCATATCGCATCCTTTCTCGAAGGAATACTGCCAACGGTGCTGCTGAAAAAATAGTACCGCCCCGCGGCCGCTCCCATTCGCCGGTTCGCGATGCTTTAGGCAAACGTGGCCTAGGGACGTGCGGGTGGGGGAGGCTTGACCCGTCACCGGCACGAGGTCGTAATGGTGCGGGGTTGCCGTCGGCGTAAGGCCTCTGGTCGGTCCTGCATCGAGCCTGGTGTCGTCTCCACCCCTCTGCCGAGGGATGACGCCCCCTCGGCCTCAGAACAGGATGGCCTCGGCGAGCTCCTCGGTCGTGCCCACGATCCTTGCCGCGCCCTGGGAGCGCAGCCAGTCCTCGTCCCTGAAGCCCCAGCTCACGGCTATGCAGTCCACGCCGGCGTTCCGAGCCGTCTGGAGGTCCACCTCGGAGTCGCCCACGTACGCCACCCGTTCGGGGGCGACTCCCAGCTGGGACATGACCGCCAGGAGGGAGTCGGGTGCGGGCTTGCGCCTCACGTCGGGACGCTCGCCCACGACCGCGTCGAAGAGGCCACCGAAGTAGGTCGCCACCAGGTCCTGGACGGCCGAGTCGGGCTTGTTGGACACGACGGCCCTCAGCACCCCCTCGCCCGATAGGATGCGCAGCAGCTCCCCGACCTGCGGGTAGGGGGCCGTCAGCTGGGCGTTGTGGCGGGCGTAGTGCTCGCGGAAGGTCGCGAGCGCCCGTGCCTCCTGCTCCTCGGGCGTTCCCTCGGGGACGCTCAGGTGGACGAGACGGGCCACGCCGTTTCCCAGGAAGGCCCTCACGTCGCTCCGGGAGCGCGCGGGCAGTCCCTCGGAGACGAGGGCGAAGTTGACCGAGGCGTGCAGGTCGTCGAGGGTGTCGAGCAGGGTCCCGTCCAGGTCGAAGATGGCCGCCTCGTATGGCATGTCCCTGCCTTTCCCCAGGCCCTTCCGGGCGCTTCCACCTGCCTGAGTATAGGCCTCGCCAGGCCGCCCCCGCCAGGTCGGCGCGCGGCATGGTCCCGCACCTACTGGAAGTGCAGGGACTCCACCGGGTCGAGGCGTGCGGCATGGCGTGCGGGATAGTAGCCGAAGATGACGCCGATGGCCACGCAGATGCCTGCCGCCAGCGTGACGGCGGTGGGGTCTATGACGGGCGTGATGCCGCCGGAGCCCCCCATGCCGGTCATGATGCCCGCTCCTGCCGCCTTGGCGAGGCCGAAGGCGCCCAGGTAACCCAGGACGATGCCGATGACGCCCCCTGCGAGGCAGAGGCAGATCGACTCGCAGAGGAACTGGGCCGTGATGTCGGAGCTTCTCGCCCCCAGCGCCTTGCGCAGGCCGATCTCGCGTATGCGCTCGGTGACGTTGGTGAGCATCATGTTCATGATGCCGATGCCACCCACCAGCAGCGAGATGCTGGCGACGGTGACCATCAGTGCCTGGAAGGCGGCCATGGTCATGTTGAGCTGGTCGGCGATGGCCTTGACCGAGTACACCGAGATGCCCGAGCCGCCCTCGACCCCTTCGTCCGTCGAGTGGTAGAACTCCTTGAGCCTCGAGGTCGTGCGGTCGACGAGGTCGTCTATGTCCACGCCCTCCCGCGCGAAGGCGATGATCTCGTCCACGGAGGGGCTGCCGGTGATGCGTGCGCTGCAGGTGCTGCGGGGCACGTAGACCGGGAGGGACATGCCCATGGAGCCCGAGCGCGCGGGGAGCACGCCAACGATGGTGTAGTCGTCGTTGCCCAGGCGCAGCGACTTGCCCACGACGTCTGCCTCGGCATCGCCGAAGAGCGTCTGCACGCCCGTCTGGTCGAGGAGGGCGACGGTGCTCGCCGAGGTCACGTCCCTGGCGTCGATGAGGCGGCCGCTCGCCGCCTTGATGCTCTGCGCCTGGAAGTACTCCGGGCTCACGCCCATGACCGAGGCGGACTCCTTCTTCTTGCCCGTGCTCGCGTCGGCCGAGCCCATCGAGATGCCGGTCACGAACTCGTAGTCGGGAAGCATTCGGGCGATGTTGTCCACGCTGCTCTGGTCGACCATCGTCCCGTTGTAGATCGAGATGTACACGGCGCGCGCCTGGTTGAGGCCTAGGCTCTCTACGATGGACTGCTTTATTCCGCCGATCAGCGCGGTCATGGCGATGACGGCGCTGATGCCGATGACGATGCCGAGGATGGTCAGCAGCGAGCGGCCGCGGTTGGCGTCGAGCGCCTCCCAGGTCTCGGTGGCGATGTCACGTGCCCTCATGTGAGCCCCCTGACGGAATGGGCGCTGCCCCTGAGGCTGCGCTCCTGCTCGTCGGTGAGCAGGATGCCGTCCCTGATGTGCACGGTACGGTCTGCCCAGGAGGAGACCTCGGGGTCGTGCGTGATGAGCACGACGGTCTTGCCCTCGTCGCGTAGGCGACGGAAGGTCCTGAGCACCATCTCGCCGGTCGCGGAGTCGAGGTTGCCGGTGGGTTCGTCGGCCAGGATGAGCGCCGGGTCGTTGACCAGCGCGCGGGCGATCGCCACGCGCTGCATCTGGCCCCCCGAGAGCTCGTTTGACTTGTGGTCGTAGTACTCCTCCGGGAGCGACACAGCGCTGAGCGCGCGGATGGCGCGCTCCTCTCGCCTTCCCACGGGGCAGTCCGAGTAGACGAGCGGGAGCATGACGTTGCGCATGACCGTGGAGCGGGGCAGCAGGTTGAACGACTGGAACACGAAGCCGATGCGCGTCGCCCTGACCTGGGCGAGCTCGTCGTCGTCCAGGGAGGACACGTCGACGCCCTCGAGGATGTAGGTGCCCGAGCTGGGCGTGTCGAGGCAGCCCAGGACGTTCATGAGCGTGGACTTGCCCGAGCCCGAGGGGCCCATGATGCAGAGGAACTCGCCGCGCTCGACCGCGAGCGAGACGCCCTTGAGCGCGTGCGTGAAGCCCGCGTCGGTCTCGTAGATGCGGTGGATGTCGTGGACTTCCAGGACAAGATCCATGGCCGACCTCGCCTAGAGCGCCGCGCCGGCGTCGGTGCCAGCACCCGTGCCCTCGGAGCCGGCAGCGCCGTTAAGCACGACGTCGCCCTCGTTCACGCCCTCGACCACCGTGTCGGTGGAGTTCTTGGCGATGACCTTCACCTGCTTCGTCTCGCTCGACACGACGGACATGCCGTCTTCGGAGAGCTTGACCACCTCGACGTAGGGGTTGCCGGACTCGTCCGTCATGACCGCGCCGGAGGGGAGCGTGAGCGCGGCAGGTATGCTCTGGGTCTTGATGGAGGCGCTTGCCGTCATGCCGGGCTTGATGCGCGCATCGGGAGAGGGGATGAGGAGCTCGACCGTGTAGGTGACGACGCCCGAGCCGTTGTCGCCCGAGCCCGTGGAGACCGTGGCGATGCGCGTGACCGTGGCGTCCATGATGGCGTCCGGCACGGCCGAGAAGGTCACGGTGGCAGTCTGGCCAACGGCGAGGTTGGAGATGTCTGCCTCGTTGACCTGGGCGTTCACCTTCATCTGAGAGATGTCCGCAATCTGGATGAGAGGTCCGCTGCTGCCCTGGCCGCCACCGGAGCCCTGTCCCACGGCAGCTCCCACGACGGCGTTCATGGCCACGACGCTGCCCGAGCAGGGCGCCTTGACGGTGCGCTTCGCCGCCTTGGCGACCGCGTCGGAATAGGCGCTGTTGGCCGTCTCGAGCTCGAGCCGTGCGCTGTCGACGGCGTTCTGCGCCTCGGCCGCCGCCTTGTAGGCCACGTCGGGGTCGGTGAGACTTGCCTGCGCCTCCGCGCTGGGCGCCGAGTTCCAGGCGTCGAGTGCCTTCTCGTAGTCCTCCCATGCGCGGTCGAACGACGACTGGGCGGCGGAGAGCGCGTTGTTGCGCGCGGCGACGCCCTGGTTGGCGTCGCGGATGCCCTTCTCGAGCTCGTCGCTCCTGAGGGTGAGAAGCACGTCGCCCTCGCTCACCTCGGCCCCCTCGCTCACCGAGACGCTCTCGATGATGCCCTCGACCTCGGGCGTGACGACGGTGGAAGAGAGCGGCTGCGCCTTTGCGGACGCGTTGACGGTGGTCTCGAAGTCCGCGCGGGTGACCGTGGCGGTGGAGGGGGGCGTCACCTGGGAGCCTGCGGCAAGGTTGCGCGCGACCGTGATGCCGACGACGGCCAGCACGAGGATGCCGGCGAAGACGCCGATCTTGACGAGGCGCTTGCGCCTGCGCTTGGCGCGGCGCTCCTTGGCGTTCCTGAGGGCGGCCGCGGCGCGCTCGTCGAAGTCGCTGCCGGCGGTTCCCGCGGCACCTATGACGGGCGGTATGCCCGGGATGTCCGCCTGGGCGGTTTGCCCAAGGTGGGCGGCGTGCTGCCGCGCGTCCTCCCCCAGGGGGCTCTTGGGGGCTCCGGGTCGGCTGGCGCTCGTGTCGGTGGAATCGTCTAGAGGCATCTCTGCTCCGCTCCGCATCGGACGCAGCGAGGCACCACGCGTCGCGTGCGCTCGCGCAATCCATGGGTGCTAGATGGGTGGTGTCTAATTCCGGGCGGTGATCCAATTCGCAATATACCTTAAGCCCCCGTCCCATGGCAACGACCTGGGCAGAGAAATAAGCAAACCTTAAGGTTGCCCCCCGACCCGTTCGCTTTGCTGCTTCGGCATGTCGGCATGGAGTGTTCGTCGGCCTGTGGGGCCGCATCGGCGCGGGCCGTCGCGACGCACCCCGATGCTGCTAGACTGGCGTGTTGCGCGCGTCGGCGCCGTCTACGCCGGGACGCCGTCATCTGTAGGTCCGCCCGCAACGGCACGGGGCGGAAGAGGCGAGAGGAACCCATGGACTCACACAGCATGCACACCCACACCTGCGGGGAGCTCCGCACCTCCGACATCGGCCACGAGGTTACCCTCACGGGCTGGGTCTGGCACCGTCGCGACCACGGCGGCATGGTCTTCGTCGACCTGCGCGACCGCGAGGGCCTGACGCAGGTCTCGTTCGACCCCGACCACGCGGGCGGCGATGCCTTCCACGTGGCGGAGGCCATCCGTCCCGAGTGGCCCATCAAGGTCCAGGGCGTCGTGCGCGAGCGTCCCGAGGCGAACGAGAAGGTGGCGACCGGCCAGATCGAGGTCCTGGCCGCGAGCGTCGAGGTGCTCAACCGCTCCAAGACCCCCGCCTTCCAGATCGAGGACCAGCTCGACATCTCCGAGGACATCCGCCTGCGCTACCGCTACCTCGACCTGCGCCGTCCCAGCATGATGGGGCGCCTGCGCCTGCGCTCCGACTTCACCTTCGCCCTGCGCGAGGCCCTGCACGGCCGCGAGTTCATGGAGGTCGAGACCCCCGCGCTCTTCAAGTCGACCCCCGAGGGCGCCCGCGACTTCCTGGTGCCCAGCCGCACGCAGCCGGGCCACTTCTACGCCCTGCCGCAGTCCCCGCAGCTTCTGAAGCAGCTGCTCATGGTGGGCGGCGTCGAGCGCTACTACCAGGTCGCCAAGTGCTTCCGCGACGAGGACCTGCGCGCCGACCGACAGCCCGAGTTCACGCAGGTGGACATCGAGATGAGCTTCGTCGAGCAGGACGACGTCATGGGCGAGCTCGAGGAGGTCCTGGCCGACGCCTTCTCCAAGGTCGGGGTCAGGATGGAGCTTCCCCTGCGGCGCATCGGCTACTGGGACGCCATGGACCGCTATGGCAGCGACAAGCCCGACACTCGCATCGGGATGGAGATCCACGACGTGAGCGAGGTCTTCTCGGCCTCGAAGTTCAAGCTCTTCGCGAGTGCCGCCGCCGACCCCAAGGCCCATGTCAAGGCCATCTGCGCCAAGGGTGCGGGCAGCTGGGCACGCTCCAAGATCGACCGCCTCTCCGAGGTCGCGGCGGGCTTCGGCGCCAAGGGCCTGGCCTACCTCGCCTTCCATGAGGACGGCAGCCTGAAGAGCCCCATCGCGAAGTTCCTCTCGGAGGAGGAGGTCCAGGGTGTGCGCGCCGAGCTCTCCGTCGAGCCGGGCGACCTCGTGCTCTTCGCGGTGGGCAGCCGCCTCGAGGCCGACCAGATTCTGGGCGGCATGCGCAACCACATGGCCGACGCCCTCGACCTGCCGCGCGAGGGTCACGACTTCCTCTGGGTGGTCGACTTCCCGCTCTTCCACTGGGACGAGGAGCGCAACGCCTTCGCGGCGGAGCACCAACCCTTCACCCAGCCAATCGAGGACCAGCTCGGCCTGCTTGCGAGCGAGGACCGCGACGAGGTCCTCTCCATCGGCTCGCACACCTACGACTTCGTCATGGACGGCTTCGAGGCGGGCGGCGGCGGCATGCGCATCCACGACGCCGAGCTCCAGATGCAGGTCCTGCGCCTGCTGGGCTTCGATGAGGCGCGCGCCAAGGAGCAGTTCGGCTTCCTGATGGAGGCCCTCGAGTTCGGCGCGCCCCCCATGGGCGGCTTCGCCCTGGGCCTGGACCGCGTCTGCATGCTGCTCGCCGGGTCAGACTCGATCCGCGACGTCATGGCCTTCCCCAAGACCACCTCGGGCTCCGACCTCATGAGCGACGCGCCCGGCGAGGTCAGCGACCGCCAGCTCAAGGAGGTCTCGCTGAGGCTCCTCTAGCCCTGCTCTCCGGGGTGGCGAGAGTCGTGTCAGCCCTTGTCATTCTGTGTCTTCGGGGCGGGTGGGCCATCCATCCGCCCCTTTGCTATGGAGGTGTGCCATGGAGGCACTTGCGGTTGGCCTGGGAGGCTTCCTGGGCAGCCTGGGACGCTGGCAGCTGGGTGTGTGGCTCAAGGGGGTCGCCCCGTCGCTGCCCGCGGGCACGCTGGTCGCCAACCTGCTCGCTGCCCTGCTCATCGGCCTGGTCACCGGGGTGGGCCTTGCCGCCCCGATGCCCGAGAGGCTGCGGCTCTTCCTGGCGGTGGGCCTCTGCGGCGGCCTCTCCACCTTTTCCACCTTCTCCAACGAGACCTTCCAGCTCGTCTCTTCCGGCAACTGGGCCGGAGCCGCGTTCAACGTCGTCGCCAACGTGGCGAGCTGCCTTTTTGCCGTGGGTTGCGGAATCGCCCTGGGCAGGATGCTCGTCTCCTAGGCCTTGCCGTGAGCGGGCGCCGTTGAAGGAGGGACGACCGACCCCATGCCCGGTGCTTCGCACGACTCCGCTTGGGGTATATGACTCCCATCAGAGACAAGGCGCGGTCCCATCCACCGCATGCGAAGAAAGCGAGTCCGTTATGGCTGAAAAGACGCTCGAGCTCTACATCAAGGACGGTTGTCCCTTCTGCCACAAGGTCCTCTCGTTCATGGAGAAGAACGGCATCGAGCTGCCCCTGCACAACATCAGCCGCAGCGAGGAGGACCTCAACCACCTCGTCGAGGTGGGCGGCGAGAGGCAGGTGCCCTGCCTCTTCATCGACGGCGCCCCCCTGTACGAGTCTGGCGACATCGTGGCCTATCTGGCCAAGGAGTTTGTAGTGGGGGCAACCTCCGCTGACGAGGCGGCGCCTGCGGGCGGCGTCTGCACCATCGGGGGCGGCTGCTCCTTCTAGGGCGTCTCGGGAACCGAGGCCGACGGGAGGTCGTCGTCCATGTCGCTGAGCGTGCTGGTGGCGTCCGACTCCTTCAAGGGCTCGGCGTCGAGCAGGACAATCGCAGAGCTCGTCGAGAGAGGCGTGCGTCGGGTAGATCCTGACGCACGCGTCCTTTGTCTGCCCATCGCGGACGGGGGAGAGGGAACCATCGACGCCCTGCTTGCCGCTCGGAGTGGCAGGTTGCGACACCTCGAGGTCAGGGGACCCTTGGGCGTGCCCGTCGACGCGCGCTATGCGCTGCTGGACGACGGGTGCGCCGTGCTCGAGGCGGCGGAGGCCATAGGCATCGGCCTCTCCGACCGCAGCCCCGCCTCCGCCCTTGCCGCCTCGAGCTTCGGCCTGGGGCAGCTGCTGCTTGACGCACTGGACCAGGACGCGCGGAGGGTGCTTGTCGGCCTGGGCGGCAGTGCCACCAGCGACGGCGGCGCAGGACTCGCCAAGGCGCTCGGGGCCAGGCTCCTCGACCGCTACGGCATGCCCGTCGAGGAGGGCCTCGCAGGGCTCGTGCGCGTGGAGTCGCTGGACGTCTCGGGCTTGGACCCGCGCCTTGGGGAGGTGGACATGGAGCTCCTGCTCGACGTCACCAACCCGCTCGTTGGCCCCGCTGGGGCGGTGAGGGTGTTCGGACCCCAGAAGGGGCTGGACCCACGCGAGCTCGACCGTTATGACGGGTGGATGAGCGGATGGGGCGAGCTCCTGCACCGCGTCTGCAGCAGGGACGTCGCGGCTGTGGAGGGCGCCGGTGCTGCCGGAGGCCTGGGCGCTTGCCTCATGGCGCTCGCCGACGCCAGGCCGGGACGTGGCATCGAGCTCGTTCTGGATGCCGTCGGCATCGACCAGGCGCTTGCGGGGGTTGACCTCGTCATCACCGGCGAGGGAAGGATGGACGCCCAGTCCGCCTGCGGGAAGGCGCCGGTCGGCGTGGCACGTCGTGCGAAGGCGCAGGGCAAGCCGGTGGTCGCGGTGGTGGGAAGCTGCTCCGACGAGCTCGAGGCCGCGTACGCGCAGGGAGTCGACCTCGTCGTTCCCTGCGTCCACGAGCCATGCTCGCTCGAGGACTGCATGAGGGGCGTGGAGAGGAGCGTGCCCTTTGCCGCCGAGTCGGCGGTCCGGGCCTTCCTCTTGGGTCGGTCCGCGGTCTAGCCCGCCTGTGCCCACGAGTGCAGAGGGGCAGCACGTCGTTCTCGCTTGACCTCATCTCTCCCGTGGCGGAATCTGGGGTTAGCACGCGCGCCATCCTGCCGGGGGGCGGGGGTGCACAGATGACACAAAGGGAGAGGTTCGAATTGGCGCTGCACATAGTCGAGGAGGCAGACCGTTGTCTCAACTGCAAGAGGCCCCT
>NZ_DBEZHV010000019.1:0-95801 GCF_048189965.1 Olsenella phocaeensis
GGGGGAGGAGGAGCGTCAGGGGTTGGGCCGCAACGCCCAACGTCCCATACAGGATGCCGGCGAGGGCGATGAGCCCAAAGGAAGGCAGGGGCGCCATGCACACGGACCAGCTCCGGGAAAGGCCGAGGGCCCGTCCCATGAGATAGCCCGGGACGAAGATGACGGCGCAGGACGCCAGGACGGCAGGGAAGAGCTCGCTCCACATGGTTCAACCAACCTAACGGCTCGCAGGGTTCCGTCAGACAAGAATAGACCAGACGCGCGGGACGGAGGCAGGCACCCGCCAAACCGCAAGCGCGAGGGGGTGCCGCCGCAAGGGCGACACCCCCATCCTGTGACCCGCGCGGCCCGCCTCGCCTGCCGCTACCTGCCCTCTGCGCGCCTCTCGGCATACTCTGCCGCGAGCTTGGCCTGCACGTCGTGGGGCACCTGCTCGTAGCCCGAGACCTCGAGCTCGAACTCGCCCGTCCCGCGCGAGAGCGAGCGCAGGCGCGTGGCGTAGTCGGTGACCTCGGCGTAGGGAATGGTCGCCTCGATGGTGGTCATGCCCTGCTCGCCCTGGCCGCTGGCGGCCGACATGCCCTCGACGCGGCCACGAGAGGCGGACACGTCACCCATGATCGAGCCGGCGTAGCTGTCGGGCACGGTGATGCTCATGTGGGCCATGGGCTCGAGCAGGACGGGCTCTGCCTGGCCTATCGCCTTCTGGAAGCCAATGCGCGCTGCCGTCTTGAAGGCCATCTCGTTGGAGTCGACAGGGTGGTAGGAACCGTCGTACACGGCAACGCGCACGTCGATGAGGGGGTATCCGGCAAGGACGCCGTCCACCATGGTCTCCTGCACGCCCTTGTCGATGGCGGGGATGAAGTTGCGCGGGATGTGCCCGCCCACGACCTCGTCCACGAACTCGTAGCCCGCTCCGGGGTTGGGCTCGACACGCAGCCAGCAGTCGCCGTACTGGCCGGCGCCGCCGGTCTGCTTCTTGTGACGACCCTGGGCGCTCGCGACGCGGCGGATGGTCTCGCGATAGGGGATGCGCAGCTTGACGGTGTGAGCCGTGACGCCCGCGCGCTCCTCGAGACGGTCGAGGAGGACGGAGACCTGCGCCTCTCCGATGGCGGAGATGACGGTCTGCCCGGTCTCCTCGTCGCGCTCGACGCTCAGCGTGGGATCGGCGGCCGCGCTCTTCTCCAGGAAGGCAAAGACCTTGCCCTCGCTCCCGCGCTCGTCCGGCTCGACGGCGATGCGATAGAGGGAGTTGGGGAAGCGGAAGGCGGCGGCCTCGACCTTCCCGGTGACCGAGAGGGTGTCGCCGGTCATTGCCTCGAGCTTGGGAACCACGCAGACGTCGCCCGCCGCGACCGACTTGACGTCGGTGGTCTCGCGGCCGCACATGCTGTAGAGGTGACCCAGCCGCTCGGTCTTGCGGGTGCGCGCGTTCATGAGCTCGATGCCGGGCGTAAGCGTGCCGGCCAGGACCTTGACGAAGGAGAGGCGCCCGTTCTGCTGGTCCTGCAGCGACTTGAACACGAAGGCGACGGGGCGATCGTCGTCGGGAGAGATGTCCAGCGTCTCCCCGTTGACCAGGGGCACGCGACCGAAGTCGGCCATGCTGGGGAACCACGCCGCCACGTCGTCCATGAGCGAGATGACGCCCTCCTCCTTGACGCAGGAGCCCGCGAAGACGGGGACGAAGATGCGCTGTGCGATGGCGGTGGCGAGAAGGGACTCGAGCAGCTCCTGGCTGATCTCGCCGCCCTCAAGGTAGGTCATCATGGCCTCGTCGTCCGCCTCGACGACGAGTTCGGTGAGCTGCGCGTGGGCCGCCTGGGCGGCCTCGAGGAACTCGGCGGGGACCTCCCCCACCACGGGCTTGCCGTCCACGAGGTGGCGTGACCTCATGTGCACGACGTCGATGATGCCCGCGAAGGCATCCCCAGACCCCATGGGGATGGTGACGGGGGCCAGGCGGTTGCCGAAGCGCTCCTGGGCCGTGAGCAGGGCGGTGTCCCAGTCCGCGTCGGAGCGGTCCAAGCGGTTGATGAAGAGCGCGCGGGCGAGCGAGAGCTCCTCGGCGGCGAACCAAAGGCGGGTGGTGATGGTGCCAGGGCCGCTCGCCGCGTCGACCATGAAGAGCGCCGTCTCAGCCGCGGCGAGAGCGCCATAGGCGTCGCCGACGAAGTCAGGATAGCAGGGGGCATCCAGGACGTTGATCCTTACGCCGTTCCACTCGACCGGCGCGATGGTGGTCGAGATGGAGAAGCCGCGGGCGCCCTCCTCGCTGTCGTAGTCAAGCGTGGGCTTAGTGCCGGCGTGGCCTCCCAGACGGGTCGTCTTGCCCGTCAGGTGAAGCATGGCCTCGGCCAGCATGGTCTTGCCCACGCCGCCTTGGCCCACGAGTGCGAGGTTCTTTACCCTCTCGTTAGACGAATCTGCCATGGTTCCTCCTCGAGCCGCAAGTCTGGCGGCGACGCCGAGGGGAAGAACGCGACGGCGAAGCCACCGTGCACCTATGGACGACAAGCGCCCGGCGAGGCCGCGCGCTGGCTACCACCATACCCATGGACGGCCAGCGCGCGAATCACTCGTCGGGCAGCGTGTGTGCATGCGCGGTGGGCGCAGGCACGGCGCAGCGTTGTCGGGAAAGACCCTACTCGATGACGGCCTCCTCGCGCGCGTCCTCCTCGGCTATGACCTTGGCCTTGAAGTCGACGCTCTGCTGCGACATCTCGTCCTCGTAGACCTTGCGACCCGTAGGATGCTCGGCAAGCCAGAGCTCGCGGGCCTTGGGCGCCCACTCCTCGGCGTAGGGGGTCACGCGGGCGCAGAGGTCCTCAGCGCTCTCAGGTGCCACGTACTCGCTGGTCTTGGCGTCGGACTCCTCCACGATCTTGGGAAGGATCTTGGGGTTCTCGAGCATGGGGCAGGGCTGGAGCATGTTGTCGTTCCAAGGCCAGTGCCGGCGGTAGGCCTGGAAGATGGGCTGCTGCAGGCACTCGAGCCAGCTGTGGTCGCGGATGTTCACGTTGGAGTAGTGGATGAAGACACAGGGCTCCACGTCGCCACGGGCGTTGACGTGGCAGTAGACGCGGCCTCCCGCGATGCAGCCGCCCACGTACTCGCCGTCGTTCTGGAAGTCCATGGCGAAGATGGGCTTGCCGCCCTCGACACCGCGAATCTCGCGGATGCGGTGCAGCATGTACTCGCGCTGCTCGACGGTGGGCATGAGGTCGGCGTTGGCGCCCTCCCCCACCGGCATGTAGTGGAAGAACCAGGCCCAGCGGCAGCCCTTCTCGATGATGAGGTCGAAGAACTCGTCGCTCGAGACGCGCTCCGTGTTCTCGCGCGTGTAGGCGGTGGAGGTGCCGTAGAGCAGACCGTGCGCCTTCATGAGGTCGAAGGCGCGCATGACCTCCTCGAACGAACCGTCGCCACGGCGGCCGTCATTCACGCTGGGCTCGTAGCTCTCGAGCGAGACCGAGAACACGACGTTGCCCAGGCGCTGCACGTCCTCGCAGAACCTCTCGTCCACCAGCGAGGCGTTGGTGAAGATGTTGAAGAGGCAGTCGTTGTGCTTCTCGGCCAGCTTGAGCACGTCGGCCTTGCGCACCAGGGGCTCGCCGCCGGTGAGCATGAAGAGGTGGGTCCCCAGGTCCGACGCCTCGGTGACGAGGCGGTCCATCTCGTCGTAGCTCAGGTTGAGGCGGTTGCCGTAGTCTGCCGCCCAGCAGCCCACGCAGTGCTTGTTGCAGGCGCTCGTGGGGTCGAAGAGGATGATCCAGGGCACGTTGCACTGGTACTTCTCGGCGTTTGCCGTGGTGTTGCGCAGGCCGCGGAAGGCAGCCTCGTAGCCACCGTTGAGCACCGTCGTGCGCAGCACGTTGGGGTCGGTGGTGTCGATGACGTCAAAGAGCCAATTCTCCCACTTGGAGCCAGGGTAGAGGCCCTTGCGGATGCCGCGGGTGGCACCGGGGGAGGTGTCCTTCAGAAGCTTGCCCGCCATGTCGATGAGGTGCTCGACGTTCTTCTCCCGGTCTTCGCCCGATGCGCTCTTGATGATCCGGTCTATGGCGACGCCAAAGGCCTTGCGCTCTGCCGCGTGCGCGATCTTGGACTGCATGGCCACCCCTCCTTGTGAGTCGTTTTGACCCTAATTTAAAACTGGGGTCACTTTACTCTTCTTGGAAGACGATGGTGGACGAATTTTGAATAAAGTTCAATTGTATTGTCTACCGTAGCATTTACAGGCGAGAGGACCCGACGGCCGTCGTGGTCGCCGGGTCCTCGCTGAAATCGCCTTACGACTCGTGACGGGTCAGCCTACCAGCACCTGACCTTCTCGAGGTTGTCCTGGATGTGCTTGCAGCTGGCGTGGAACTTCTCCTGCTCGTCGGCGCTGAGCTCGAGGGGGAAGGTGGCCTCGACGCCGTCCTTGCCAATGACGCAGGGGATGGAGCTGTAATGGCCGCTCTCTCCGTAGACGTCCTCGAGCAGGGTGCCCGCGGGGGTGATGAGCTTGGAGTCCTGCACCACGGCCTTGACCAGCTCGGTCGCGGCGTTTGCCACGGAGTACTCGGTGCACTGCTTGCCGGCGTAGGTCACGTAGCCGCCCATGCGCGCGGCCTCCTCGATGGCGTCCTTGTCGAAGGAGAAGTGCTTGGGATCTGACTTCTCGAGCTCCGCCAGTGGCGTGGCGCCAAACGACACGTGCGACCAAGCGGCGAACTGACTCGCACCGTGCTCGCCGATCATCCAGCTGGTGATGGAGTTGGGGTTGTAGCCGGTGGCGTCCCAGAGGGCATGGCGGAAGCGTGCGGAGTCAAGTGCGGTGCCCGACCCCACGACCTGGCGCGGCTCGAGCTCGGCGAGCTTCCAGACCATCGTCGCGACGACGTCGCAGGGGTTGGCGATGGTGACGATGACGCCCTTGTAGCCCTTGATGCGCGGCGCCCACTTCTTGGTCTCCTCCGCGGTGCAGAAGAGCTCGCCGTCGCGGTTGCCAGCCGCCTGGGCGACGTGGCCTGCGGCGTTGACGATGACGTCGCAGCCCAGGAGCTCCTCGTAGTTCTCATGGCAGTTGTACACGCGCGCCTGGCGGGGGTAGAAGGGCATGGCGTCCTGGAGGTCGTTGACCTCGCAGGCGACCTTGCTCTCGATGGAGTCGACGCAATAGATCTCGGCGGCAAGTCCCTGGTAGAGAATGGCGTTTGCCACGTGCGCGCCAACGTGGCCCATTCCGATGATGCCGATCTTGGTAGGAGCTCCCATGAGGTCCCCCTTCTGTCGCGGTCGATTCGTGGTTCCCAGATTCTATCGCTCGATCGACGTGCGAGACCTGGCCGTACAATAGCCCGTACAAGTTGGTAACCAAGGCGAGGCAAGCGAGGCGGGAGAAGAGCGTGGGATTCAGGACCTACACCTGCCCCATATCCAGGCGCTGCGGTGGCTGCGAGTGGCTCGCCGTCCCCTACCCCATCCAGCTGAGGCGCAAGCAGGAGGCCATGGAGGAGCTCTTCTCGCCCGCCGTCGAGGAGGACGGCTGCGAGCTAGGGCGCGTCCATGGCATGGAGGAACCCCTGCGCTTCCGCCACAAGATGGCCTCTCCCTTCGCCCCAGGGGCGAAGGGTAGGGTCAGGTCCGGCTTCTACGAGGCAGGGAGCCATCGCATCGTGGCCTGTCACGACTGCCTGGTGGAGGACCCCTGCGGAAGGACGATGATCGACGACCTCGCACGGGCGGCGGAGCGGCTGCACATTCCCGCGTACCGCGAGGACCAAGGCACAGGAGTCCTGAGAAACGCCGTCGTACGCAGCGGGTACGCCACGGACGAGGTCCTCCTGACCATCGTCACCAACGGGTCCCAGCTCCCCCACGCGTCCAGGCTCGCCCGCATGCTCAAGGAGGCTCACCCCGAGCTCACGAGCATCGTCCAGAACGTCAACCAAAGGCGCACCAACGCCATACTGGGCCGCGACTGCGTTACCCTCCTGGGACCGGGCGTCATGCACGACAAGCTTTTGGGCTGTCGCTTCGAGGTGGGGCCGACCAGCTTCTACCAGACCAACCCCGCCCAGACCGAGGTGCTCTATAGCCTGGCCATCGACGCGGCGGAGCTTCGGGCCGGCGAGCGCATGCTCGACGCTTACTGTGGCACGGGCTCCATAGGCATCTGCGCCGCCCGTGCCACACAAGAAAACGGGCGAGACGTGCGCGTCGTGGGGGTGGAGCAGGTGGCGGGCGCCGTGGACTGCGCAAGGAGGAATGCGGGCGAGAACGACCTCTCCGCCTCCTGCGACTTCGTCCGAGCCGACGCCACCAAGTACATGAGGCGCCTGCGGGGGCGTGGTGGCGAAGGCTTCGACGTAGTGATGATGGACCCGCCGCGCGCCGGATCAACCCCCGAGTTCATCGCCGCGGCCTGCGCCCTCGAGCCCCGGGCGGTGGTCTACGTGAGCTGCAACCCCCAGACGCAGCTCCGCGACCTGGGGGAGTTCCGCAGGCATGGCTGGCACGCGCGCAGGATCGAGCTCGTGGACATGTTCCCCCACACCAAGCACGTGGAGACCGTCTGTCTGCTGTCGCACGAAAGGTAGCCGCAAGGACCGGCGGAAAAGGTCCCGTGACGGGGTGCTCCACCGCGCCTCTCCCTAAGTCACTTTGCCTGAAAGTTAGCAAAGTCTTACTATTCTTGCTGCCAATGCAACCTTCGGAACAGGCGAGGTACGACGCATGGAGAAGATAGACATATCCGGCGTGCCGGAGACCATGGTCCAGACCCTTTACGCACGGGCAAAGGAGTCGCGACGCAAGAACGCCCTCATCCACGACGACAAGGCCGTCGAGATGGTCGACCGGATGGACTACGACTTCTCCTTCGCCGACAAGGACCTTGCGATGGGTGCCGGCGTGATTGCCCGCACGATGCTGCTCGACGACATGGTGGGCGAGTTCGTGGCCTCGAACCCGGATTGCACGGTCATCAACATCGCCTGCGGCATGGACATGCGCTTCTGGCGCATGGACAACGGCCGCATCCGCTGGCACGACATCGACCTGCCCGAGACCATCGACGTCCGGCGCCGCTTCGTCGAGGACACCGACCGCGTGAAGATGCATGCCTTCTCGGCCATGGACGAAGCATGGGCGGCCGAGGTTGGTCCCATCGACGGGCCGGTCCTAGTGATCGTCGAGGGGCTGACGATGTACCTCTCGGCCGAGGACGTGGCACGGATTCTCTCGATCGTGCGGGACCGCTACGCCCGCGCCACCCTCTTCGTCGAGTTTCTCAACCCTCGCTTCGTGGGCAAGGACGTGGAGAGGAGCATCTCCAAGAGCAACGCTCGCTTCACGTTTGGTGCGCGGAGCGGCGCGGAGCTGGTGGCCGGCATCGATGGCCTGCGCCACGTCGCCGACCGCAGCCTGAGCGAGAAGATGCCCCTCATCAACCCTGTCTACCGGCTGCTCATAAAGGTTCCGGCCATCGCAAACCTCTCGAACAAGATTGCCGTCATCCGCAGCTTCTGATCGCTTGATAGGTCCCCACTAGGCAGAGGGGGTGACGTGAACTCTCCTGCCGTCGGCGTCCAGGCTCACGCGACCGTCGGCGAGCAGCTGGATGACCTCGGGGTACAGCACGTGCTCGATCTGGTGGATGTGCGCCTCCAGCTCGTCCACGTCCCAACCCTCCTCGACCGCAAGGGCGCGCTGGGCAACGATCGGTCCGCAGTCGTAGCGCTCGTCGGCGAAGTGCACCGTGACGCCCGTCACCTTCACCCCGGCGTCGAAGGCGTCCTGGATGGCGTGGGCCCCCTTGAAGCTGGGCAGCAGCGCGGGATGGATGTTGACGACCCGGGATGGGAACGTCCGTAGTATGGGGTAGTGGACCATCCTCATGTAGCCCGCCATCACCACGTAGTCAACGTCGCGGCGGCGCAGCTCGGTGGCGATGACCTCGTCCGCAGTCAGGGGGTCATCGTAGATCTCCTTCGAGAGGCTCAGGGTCTGGATGCCCACCGCCTCCGCCCTCTTGAGCCCCAGGGCTCCCGGACGAGAGGAGACCACGAGCTCGACGGTGGCATTCAGCGTCCCGTCGGCGATGCGGTCGATGATCGCCTGGAGGTTGGTGCCCGAGCCGGAGATGAGCACCCCCAGGCGCAGTGGCCGTCCCTCGCGCGCCATGGGAAGGCTCGCGGGCTCGGGGGTGGAGAGCGTGAGGTCGTCGCTCATCGGTAGCTCACCTTTCCGCTGCCCGGCACGCACTCGCCCATCACGAACGACTCGAGCCCCTGGTAGGCCAGGGCGGCACGGACCATGGCCACGTCCTCGGGGGCGACGATCAGGCTCATGCCCACCCCCATGTTGAAGGTCTTGTAGGCCTCGTCCTGGGTGAGCCCCGCCGCGCGCACGCAGTAGTCGATCACGGGCGGGACGTCCCAGCCGGGCCCGTCCTCGCCGCCACGGTCGACGACCGCGTCGATGTCCGCGGGCAGGGCGCGGTTGAGATTCTCTGTGATGCCACCGCCCGTGATGTGCGCCATGGCGTGGATGGGAGCCCCTACCTTGAGGGCTCTGACCAGCGCCCCCGCATAGATGGTGGTGGGACGCATGACCGCGTCCGCCAGGGACTCGCCGCCCAGCTCCTCGAGCGGGGCCTCCAGCTCCTCGATGCTCTTGCCCTCGATGGCAACCTTGCGAACCAGAGAGTAGCCGTTGGAGTGGATGCCCGAGCTGGGAAGTCCCAGGATCACGTCACCCACGCGCACCTTGTCGGGACCGATCATCCTGGGACGGTCCACGACGCCCACCACGAAGCCCGCGAGGTCGTAGTCGTCGGGGGCCATGACACCCGGATGCTCGGCCATCTCTCCACCGACGAGGGCGCAACCGCTCATGCGGCAGCCCTCGGCGATGCCGCTCACCACCTGCGCCACGTGCTCCGCGCGCAGCTTCCCTATGGCGATGTAGTCGAGGAAGAAGAGGGGCTCCGCGCCGATGGGCACCACGTCGTCCACGCACATGGCGACGAGGTCCTGCCCCACGCTGTCGTGGCGCCCCAGGAGCTGTGCGATCGCGAGCTTGGTGCCCACGCCGTCGGTGCCCGAGACCAGGACGGGGTCCTCCATGTCCTTGAAGGACGCCATGGAGAAGCAGGAGCCAAACCCGCCCAGCCCACCGATGACCTCGGGCCTGCTGGTGGACGCCACCATCTCCTTGATGGCGTCGACGGCGCGCGCGCCCTCGTCCACGTCGACGCCGGCGTCGGCGTAGCTCACGTGCCTCGTCTGGGCCTTCTCCATTGCTTCCCCTCTCATGGGTCTTCTCTTCGATGGTCGTGCGGGACAGGGACGCCGACGCGGGGGCTTCCGCTATTCCTCGGGACCCCCGGGCCTGTAGCCCTCCATGAACTTCCCCTGGGCGAAGCTCTGAGGGATCCTCACGGGATACCAGCCGTCATAGCAGGCGCAGCACCAGCCGGTCGAGGGCACGCACTGCCTGAGTCCGGCAAGCGAGAGGAACGCCAGGCTGTCGGCCCCGATGAACTCCCTCACCTGCTCCACGCCCTTGCTGGCAGAGATGAGCTGGGACTGGACGTCGGTGTCGATGCCGTAGAAGCAGGGCCACCTCACCTCGGGGCAGTTGATGCGCACGTGGACCTCGCGGGCGCCTGCGTCGCGCAGCATCTGGACTATCTGCTTGGAAGTGGTTCCGCGCACGATGGAGTCGTCCACCATGACGACGCGCTTTCCCGCCACGTTGTCGCGCAGGGCGTTGAGCTTGAGGCGCACGCCCAGGCTGCGCTGCTCCTGGGTGGGCTGAATGAAGGTGCGCGCCACGTAGCGGTTCTTCACGAAGCCCTCGCCGAATGGTATGCCCAGCTCGCGCGCGAAGCCCTCCGCAGGTGGCAACCCGCTGTCGGGCACGCCTATGACCAGGTCCGCCTCGGCCGGTGCCTCGCGGGCGAGCTGCCGTCCCATGTCGAAGCGCATGGAGTACACCGACTTGCCCATCACCACCGAGTCGGGACGAGAGAAGTAGACCTCCTCGAAGATGCAGCTGGCCGGGACCCGTGCGGGGACGCCCCTCTCGCTCACCAGGCCGTCGTCCGAGACGCGGATGATCTCGCCGGGCGCGACCTCGCGCACGTAGTCGGCCCCGACGATGTCCAGGGCGCAGGTCTCGGAGGCGACGACCCAGCCGTCGTCTCCCAGCCGGCCCAGCACCAGGGGACGTATCCCGTTGGGGTCGCGGAAGGCGTAGAGCGCGTTCTCGCGCACCAGCGCCATGGCGTAGCCGCCCTCGATCATGCCCATGGCCTTGGCAATGCCCTGGCGGAGGTGGCTCGTCTCCTTGGTGTAGTGGCCGATGAGCTTGGCGGCGACCTCTGAGTCGGTGTTCGAGCGGAAGGGCACGCCCAGCTCGACCAGGCTCGCGCGCAGGCTGTCCGAGTTCACGAGCGTGCCGTTGTGGGCGAGGGCGATGATGACCTCGCTGATGGTCGAGAGGTGCGGCTGCGCCGCCTCCCAGCTGCGCGCGCCGGAGGTCCCATAGCGGACGTGCCCTATGGCCACCTTGCCGCGCATGGCCGAGATGTCCGCGTCGGTGAACACGGCGTCCACGAGTCCGAGGTCCTTGCGGACCAAGACCGTGCTGCCGTCCCCCACGGCTATTCCCGCGGACTCCTGGCCGCGATGCTGCAGGGCGCGCAGGGCGAAGTAGGTGATGCGCGACACGTCACGCCCGGGGGCCCAGACGCCAAAGACGCCGCACTCCTCGTGAGGCGAATCTCCCTCCCCCAGTTCGTCGATGTCAAAGGCGGTCCGAGACGTCTCTCTCACTGGGCGGTCTCCTTGGGAAGGGGTCATGCCTGGGCTATTCCGTGGCTGCGAGGGCCGCCGCTGCCTCCGCCTTGGGGACGCAGACCAGAAGCGACCGGCCATAGCCATCGTAGTAGTTGCAGGTCGACATGGTCATGACGTGTTTCAGGCCCGAAATTATCCTTGCCGCATCGGGGCGGCTCGCCACGGCCTTCGCGAGGCGTTCGTTCAAGTAGGACCTCAGCTCCTCGTCCGAGTCGAACTTGGTCGTGCGCGCGGTCCCGTCGTCGGGCTGGGTGTAGTAGACAAAGAGCGGCTCGAGCTCGTAGCTCTGCTGCTCGGTGAGGTACCAGATGGTCGGCGTGGCGTCGAAGACCTCCTGGTCCTTGAGGAGGAAGAGCGAGTAGAACATCTGGCCGCTCTTGAGATGGTGGCCATAGAGCATGGTCTGGCCGTCGATCAGCCCGGGGGCCGTGTTCTCGTAGTCCATGAACACCTGTCCGCCCAGAGTGTACTGGCCCTCAGCCGTGTGGTGTAGGTAGTAGTCGTTGTCCGTGCCCTGGTAGACGGGGTAGTTGACCACCGTGTCGGGCACGTAGACCCAACCCACCACGTCCTTGTTGACCGCCTTGAGGCCAGCCCAGTCGACGTCGACCGGGGCCTTCGCGCTGCCGTCGTCCGAGGCAGACGTCGCGTCGCTCACGTTGGCGAAGGACGCGAGCCTGTCGTTGACCACGTCCTGCTCGTGGTACTGCCAGCGGGAGTACCCCCAGAGGCCAGCAGCCACCAGGAGGAGCACGATGCCGACGGCGAGGAGGACGTTCGAGACGAGGAGGCGGCGCCTTCTCGAGCCCCTCTCCCCCGTCGTCTCGCCCTTCCTGGCGCGACGCTCGGGGTCGGCGGGGTTGCGCTCGATGACAGGCTCTATGGGGAGCGGCGCATGCACGCCCTGACCCAGTCCCCCCTCCCGACGAGGGGCGTCGTCCCTTCTCATGTGCTTCCCTGGCACGCGGTCTCCTCTCGTCTTCCGGGCAGGGCTAGACCTCCGCCATCTGGCGCTTAAACTCCACCAGCTTGTTCGCGTACTCGGGCATGGACGTGCCCAGGATCTGGGTCGCGTAGATGGCCGCGTTCTTCGACCCGCCGATCGCCACGCAGGCGACGGGCACCCCGGAGGGCATCTGGACCATGGAGAGGAGCGAGTCCATCCCCCCCAGGTCGCTCGTCCTCATGGGCACACCCACGATGGGCAGCGGCGTGTAGGCCGCGACGACCCCACCCAGGTGGGCCGCCTTGCCTGCGGCGGCGATGATCACCTTGATGCCGCGTGCTGCCGCGGCAGACGCCCATTCGCGCACCTTCGCCGGGGCCCGGTGGGCCGAGGCGACGACGAGCTCGTAGGGCACGCCAAACTCCTCGAGCTGCCTGGTGCACGCCTCCATGGCCGGAAGGTCCGACTTCGAGCCCATGATGATTCCCACCAACGGTGCCTGCTGCTCGCCTGACATGAGGTCTCCCCTCGTCTGTGCCCGTGCAATCGTGCCTTCCCAGTATACGTTGGCGGGAGCGCCCGCTCCTCGGCGCGCACACTCTGGCTACAAGCGCGGCGCACCCCGTGCCGATGGTCTATCGTATCCTGCAGCATCGGTCCATCAGTCCATGTGAGAGGAACCACCATGACCAACGCAAGCGAAATCAGGCTGTACCGGCGCGAGGGGCACTACATACCGCGCGTGGCGGCCGTCCATGACCTCTGCGGCTACGGGAAGTGCTCCCTGGCAGTGGCCATCCCTGTGCTCTCTGCCGCCGGATGCGACGTGTGTCCAGTCCCCACCTCGCTCTTCTCGGCAAACACCAAGTTCCCCGTCTTCCACATGCACGACACCACCGACATGCTTGAGCCCTACCTCGACGCCTGGGTGCAGGAGGGCGTCGAGCTCGACGCCGTGTACTCCGGCTTCCTGGGTTCCGCCGGACAGGTGGGCGCCATCCAGCGCCTCTATCGCGAGCACCCGCGCGCCCTGCGCGTCGTCGACCCGGTCATGGGTGACGAGGGCGCCAAGTACCCCACCTACACCGACGAGATGTGCGAGGCCATGGGCGCCCTCGTCGACGGGGCGGACCTCCTCACCCCCAACCTCACCGAGGCCTCCATCCTCACCGGCATCCCCTACCAGGGGCACGACGTTTCCGACGACTTCGTGAGGCAGAACCTCGAGGCGCTCGTGGGCATGGGCGCCAAGGCCGTCGTCCTCAAGGGGGTCATCCGCGGGGACGGGCTCATCCGAAACTACGTCTGTGGGGGCGACCTCGACGTATGCGAGGTCAAGGCCGAGCTGTTGCCCTACATGCTCCACGGCACGGGAGACCTCTATGCCTCGAGCCTGCTTGCCGCCGTCATGTGCGGAAGGTCCCTGCTCGAGGCGACGGAGTTCGCAGGCGAGCTCGTGCGCAAGGCCATGGTGGTGACGCGCTACCAGCCAGACTTCGAGATGCGCGGGGTCAACTTCGAGACCGTGCTGGGAGACGTCTGCACGCTCCTCAAAGGCTAGGCGAGAGGCGCTTTGGTCATTGCGAAGGGGGACTGCGGAGCACGAGCTCCGCAGTCCCCCTGGCCGTTCGGGCATGTGCGAATCCGCTATGCCGCGGATTTGGTCTACTCCACGTCGCCCGTGGATGACGAGGCGGACGAGCCATCACCCTTCTCGGAGGAGTCCGGGTTCGCCTTGGTGGAGTCCACGCTGGCCGAATCGGAACCCGTGCCCTTGTCCTCGTCGCCCAGGACGACGCCCAGAATCGACGAGGGCGTGAAGCTCGTCGTCACGTTCTTCCTAAGCTCCTCCTGCATCGCCGTATCCACGCCGGTGATGGTGCAGTTGAAGCGCACCCCCGTGTCGGTGGTGGACTTGGTCCAGATGAAGGTCATGAGCGTCTTGATCTCTCCCGTGGGTTGCAGGAAGCCGAAGAACGAGGAGGTCTGGAACTTGCCGTTGGCGCCGACATGCACGTTGACGCGATAGACCACGGTGTCAATGTTGGGGTTGAGGAGCGCGTTGACAGAGAAGGCCGTGGCCTGGATCTGGGAGCCGGCGAAGGCCTCGAGCGCGTCCTCGGACGAGGTGTCGGTGACGGTCACCTCGACACGATGCGTGTTCTCGTCCGCCTCCTGGACGGAGTACTTCTCGGGGAACTGCGTGAAGCCGTTGCCCCACTCCACGCCACCCTTGAGGGCGGAGGCGACGGTGGTGATGTTGACGTTCTCCGCGAGGTTCGCGGTGCTGGCACGGCGGATGAGGCCTGCGGCGACCTGCAGCGCCACGACGATGACGAGGAAGACCAGGACGAAGGTCACGGCGGTACGCGTGATGACCTTCTCCACGTTGGAGCCGGAGGGGTCGGCGCCGGCGAGCGGGTCGACGTCCACCCCGTGGCCGAACTCCTTGCGATGGCGCCTCTGGCGCGCGGCGGTCTCCTCGTTGGTGTGGCCCGTCTCGTCGACGGTGGCAAAGAGCCTCTCGGCTTGCTCGGCCGTGAGGGCACCCTTCTGGATGCGCGCCCCTTCTCGTTTCCTTGCCATGGAGATTCTCCCTGCCACTCGCATCAACAACAAAAAGAGCCAGTCAAGCTAAGTATAGGCAAGCTCCGCCTACTCCGCGCCGTCCTCGGGCTGCATGGCGAGGCGGTGCCCCACCGCGTCGCAGATGAGGGCGCCGACCACCGTCTTCGCGTCCTCTATGCGACCGTCCAGGACGGCGTCCACCAGCTCGCCGAGGTCGACCAGGTCAACGTTTATGAACTCGTCGGCGTCCGGGTCAGACGCGCCGAAGCTGAGGCCTGTCGCCATGTAGATGTGAATGAGCTCGTCGGCGAAGCCGTCGGAGGAGGCTATGGTGGTGAGGAACGCCATGTTGCGCGCCCTCATCCCCGTCTCCTCGAGAAGCTCGCGCTCGGCGCAGTCCAGGGGGTCCTCGCCCGGGTCGAGCTTGCCGGCGGGGACCTCGACCGTAACGCGTCCCAACGCCGTGCGGTACTGGCGGACCAGACAGATTCGCCCGTCATCGGTCAGCGCGACGATGGCGACCGCTCCGGGATGGCGCACCACGTCGCGCAGGGCCTGGCGCCCGTCGGGCAACCTGACCTGCAGCCTCGACACGTCGAAGATGCGCCCCTGCCAGACCGTGTCCTCGCTCACCACTGCCTCGCGGAGGTCTCGGTCGCGCGGGTCGTCATCGCCCAGCACGAGGCCGCGACGCATCGGCTCCCCGGAGCTGTGGCCCGTCGTGGCACGCTGCCCGTCGTACACGAAGGCCTGGGTCGCGTCGCGCATGCCACCGATGGCTTCCTCGAGTCCCTGGCTCGCCTCGGCTCGCGACTCGTAGCTGGGTTCTTCCTCGCCGGAGTCCTGGGGGGCGACCTCCGTGTCGGGCTTTTTCTCTTTCACCTTGTGCACTCCGTTCAAGTCTGGCCTAGAGGCTCGTTCGTCCCTTGATGGCCTTGATTCCGATGTCGTGACGATAGGTCTTGCCCTCGAAGGAGATCCTGTCGCAGGCCTGGTAGGCGAGGTTGCGGGCGTCTTCGAAGCTCCCAGCCACCGCCGTCACGTCCAGGACGCGGCCGCCGTCGGTGACGATGCGGCCGCCGCCGTCGCGACGGGTGCCGGCGTGGTACACCGTGACCCCATCCAGGGTCTCGGCGTCCTCGATGCCACTGATGGGCTTGCCCCTCTCGTAGCTGCCGGGGTATCCGGCGCTGGTGAGCACGACGGAGACCGCCCAGTCGTCCCCCCAGCCGATGTCCACGCGGTCCAGCGTTCCGTCGTCGCAGGCCAGGAAGGCCTCGACAAGGTCCCCCCTCATGCGAGGCAGAACCACCTGGGTCTCGGGGTCGCCGAAGCGCGCGTTGTACTCGAGCACCTTGGGACCGTCTTCGGTGAGCATGAAGCCGCCATAGAGGCAGCCGCTGTAGGTGATGCCGTCGCGGCGCAGCTGGTCGACCGTCGCCTGCATCATCTGGGTCATCTGCTCCAGCTCGCCGGGAAGGAGGATGGGCACGGGGGAGTAGACGCCCATGCCGCCCGTGTTGGGCCCCTTGTCCCCGTCCAGGGCGCGCTTGTGGTCCTGGGAGGTGGCAAGGGGAACGAGGGTGGTGCCGTCGGTCAGGACGAGGAGCGAGCACTCGGGGCCCTGGAGGAGCTCCTCCACCACCACCGTCCGACCCGCCTCGCCAAAGCCGCCGGAGAAGCACTCGCGCACGCCGTCCAGGGCCTCGTCCACGTCCTGGGCGACGATGACGCCCTTGCCCGCGGCGAGCCCATCAGCCTTGACCACGCAAGGTCCGCCAAGCGACCGCACGTACGCAAGGCAGGAGGCCTCGTCGGTGAAGCTGCGCCAGGCCGCCGTCGGAACTCCGGCGCGGGCCATGACGTCCTTCGCGAACCTCTTCGACCCCTCCATCTGGGCCGCCCTGCCACTGGGGCCGAAGACCGGTATCCCGGCCGCCCTCACGGCATCCGCCACGCCCGCCACCAGGGGCGCCTCGGGACCTATGACCACGAGGCCTATGCCCTTGTCCGTGGCGAAGGAGGCCACCGCCGCAGGGTCGTCCTGGTCCAGCGTCACGGGCGTCGCGAGCTCGTCCATCCCGCCATTGCCCGGAGCGACCCAGATCCTCCCCGCGCGTGGCGACTCGACGAGCTTCAGCAGGAGCGCATGCTCGCGACCGCCGGAGCCAAGGAGGAGAATGTCGAGCTTTCCGTCGGTCACGTTCATGTGCTGCCTCCCAAGGACTAGTCCTGCATGCAGAGTATTCCAGACGCCTCTCTCGCCGAAAGGAGCGAGGAAGGCATGTAGGCTATCCCGACCGCACCGATTCCCAGCTGGCAGGTGGTGCAGGGATTGGTGTTGAGCACCGCCGCGCGGTCAGAGACGAACTCGTTGGTGTCAAGGGGCTTCTCTATGATGCTCAGGAGCCGTGGCACGCCAGCGCTGATCTCCACGTAGGTGAGGGGGCCCACGACCTGCGAGTACGAACTCATGGTCCGGGCCATGTTGCCCGCCAGGCGCTGGAGGTCGGTGGCGCGCATGACCTCGCGCGACTCTCCCCCGTCGGAGATGGCGAAGAGCCTTCGGGCGCCCATCGCGCGGACGCGCAGGGAGTCGGCGCGCCTGAGGAGGCCGGGCTTGGGACGAAGCTTCGAGAGCGTTGGCCGCGCGTCGGGCGCGGGCACGACGAGGCAGCGCGCCGCCAAGGCGCCCTCGCGCACGCGGGCGAGGGCCTCGTCCGTGTCACAGCCCCCGTCACGGGCGGAGACGAGGCAGGCGAGCACCAGGGCGAGCTGCCCCGACGTCCCGCAGGAGTCGACCACCTCGACCCTTGCGCCAGTCACTCGGGACGCGGCCTCCTGGGCAAGGGCGAAGGAGTCGCTCATCGCCGAGGAGGCATGGAGCGAGACGACGTCCTTCCAGCCCTCGGCAACCAGTCGATTGTAGGTGTCCACGTACTCGTCGAGAGAGGGCGCGAAGGTGTTGACCTGCCCGTGCGTGGACGAGATCTGGACGTAGAAGTCAGAGGGGTCGAGGTCGACGCAGTCCCGGTAGTCCGTGCCGGCGACGCGCACGACCTGCGCCAGGGGAACGACTCCCGCCGCCTCGAAGACGGGCAGCGGGAGGTCGCAGAGGCTGTCGCAGACTATGGCGAAGGCCCGGTTGTCGCGAGGGTGCCTTGTCACGCGCCGGACTACCTCCAGCACCTGTCGATGGTCTGGTCGCGGTCGGGGCCGACGGTGATGATCGAGACTCGCACGCCTGCGAGCTGCTCGAGGAAGTCGATGTAGTCCTTTGCCTCGCGAGGGAGCTTGTAGAAGTCCCGCACGCCCGAGATGTCGCAGTTCCAGCCGGGAAGCGTCTCGTAGATGGGCTTCGCGTGATAGAAGACGCTCTGATGCTCCGGAACCGTGGTGTAGCGCTTGCCGTCGCACTCGTAGGCGACGCAGACCTTGATCTGGTTCAGGCAGCCCAGTACGTCGAGCTTGGTGATGGCGAGGTCGGTGAGGCCGTTGACTCGGGCGGCGTAGTTGACGACGACGGAGTCGTACCAGCCACAGCGACGCTTGCGGCCGGTGGTGACGCCGTACTCGTGGCCAACTTCGCCCAGCTTGTCGCCGACCTCGTCGAAGAGCTCGGTCGGGAAGGGTCCGGACCCGACGCGGGTGAGGTACGCCTTGGCGATGCCAAGGACGCGCTTGATGTGGACGGGACCAACGCCAGAGCCCGTCACGGCTCCACCCGCAGTGCAGTTCGAGGAGGTGACGAAGGGGTAGGTGCCATGGTCGATGTCGAGCATGGTGGCCTGGGCGCCCTCGAAGAGGATGTTCTTACCTGCCTCGATCTGCTCGTTGAGGAAGAGCGAGCTCTCCACAATGTAGGGCTTGATGCGCTCGGCGTAGGGAAGGTAGGTCTCGCAGATCTGTTCCACGGTGTAGGTGGGCAGCTCGTAGACCTTCTCGAGGATGGGATTGGTGTACTCGAGTGCGGCCTCGAGCTTCTCGCGGAAGATCTTCTCGTCCAGCATGTCCTGCACGCGCAGGCCGGTGCGGTTCATCTTGTCCATGTAGGTGGGTCCGACGCCGCGCTTCGTCGTGCCGATGAGGTTCTTGCCGAGCCTCTTCTCGTGGGCCCCGTCGAGGTCCTTGTGGTAGGGCATGACGATGTGGGCGTTGCCGCTGATCTTGAGGTCGTCGCAGGAGATGCCCTGGGCCTCGAGCATGTCGATCTCTCCCAGGAGGATCTCGGGGTCGACGATGCAGCCGTTGCCTATGACCGGGTAGGTGCCCTCGTACATGACCCCGGAGGGAACCTGGTGCAGGGCCAGCTTGTGGCCTCCGGCGATGACGGTGTGTCCGGCGTTGGCGCCACCAGCAAAGCGGCAGACCACGTCGTAGTCACCCGCGATGAGGTCGGTCACCTTGCCCTTGCCCTCGTCGCCCCACTGAGTTCCCACCAGCACTGATGCAGGCATTGCGTCTCCTTCTTGGGTTTCCGTGCTTACCGGCCAATTATACGGCAGCGGGGCGCGGACGCCCGCACCGCCCTGGGGACGGAGACGGGCCGCAGGATGTTCCGCCGCGCTGCCGCTAGCCCTCGTGATGCCTGTCCACCTCGACGAACTTGGTCGAGCCGGGCAGGAACATGAGCGGCACGATGTCCAGGGGTCCCGAGCGGTTCTTCGCGATGATGAACTCCGTGACGTTGAAGTCGGGGCGGTCGGGCCTCTCCGCCTCCTCCTCGGTCATGGAGCGGTCGAGCAGTATGACGATGTCGGCATCCTGCTCGATGGAGCCGGACTCGCGCAGGTCCGAGAGCTGGGGACGCTGCCCCTTTCGGTCGGTCACCTGACGGTTGAGCTGCGAGAGGGCCACGACCGGACACTCGAGGTCCTTGGCCATGATCTTGATGCCGCGCGACATCTCCGAGACCTCGGTGGCGCGGGAGTCGGCGCGCTGGCGTCCCGAGGGGGGCGAGAGGAGCTGCAGGTAGTCCACCAGCACGATGCCGTTCTCCTTGCCCTTGAGCATGCGGCGGGCCTTGGCACGAATCTCGGTCACGGTGGTTCCCGGGGTGTCATCGATCATGATGTCCAGGCGCGAGAGGTCGCGCGTGGCCTCGAGGATCGTGGGCCACTGGTTGTCCTTGATGCGGGCGCCGCGGATGTCCGAGAGGGGAATCTTCGCATAGGCCGAGAGGAGCCTCTGCGCGATCTCGACCTTGCTCATCTCGAGCGAGAAGAAGGCGACCGAGGCGCCGTTGGCCGCGGCGTTGGTTGCCAGGTTGAGCGCGAAGGAGGTCTTTCCCACGCCTGGGCGCGCGCCGATGACGATCATCTGGCCCGCCCGGAGGCCCTGGAGCCTTCGGTCTATGCCGGGATACCCGGTGAGGACGCCCAGGGTGCCGTCGGGGTTGAGACAGGCTTCCCCAAGCTCGTTGTAGAGGTTGCCCATGACCTCCGAGAGGTCCGAGTAGCTGTCGCCTATCTCCCTGCTGGTCACGCCCAAAAGAAGGTTCTCGGCGGTATCCACGACCTCCTTGGTGTCCTCGGGAGCGTCGAAGGCAAGGGCGGTGATCCTCGCCGACGCCGCGATGATGGCGCGCAGGGTCGAGTCCCGGTGCAGGATCTCCGTATGGTGGCGCCAGCTCGCGAGCGAGAGGGAGTCCTCGTTGAGCTCGAGGAGGTAGGCCATGCCACCCACCTTGTCCAACTGTCCCGCGCTCTTGAGGTAATCCGCCATCGAGATGGGGTCCACGGGCTGGGCGCGGTCGAACATCTCGTTCATGGCGTGGAAGATTGCGCGGTGGGAGTAGAGGTAGAAGTCCTGTTCGTCCAAATCGACGAGGCACTCCTGGAGGACGTCCTGCGAGAGCAGCATGGCCGAGAGGACCGACTTCTCGGCGGCTCGGTCCTGCGGCATCGTCACGTCGGCGCGGGGCATCGAGGGATAGTCGTCGTACGTTGCGTCGGGCATGGCTTCTCCTAGCGTCGGCTGCGTGGGCATGGTAGCGCATCCAGACGCGGCCAGATATGTCAAACAGACCCGTCAACAGGGCATTGTTGATAGCTATTCCCCACTAGCGGGGCTTTCACCATTTTTCACAGTTTTCGACAAAATTGGGATTATTTTGCCAACGGAGTTTTCTACATCCACGCCCCCACCCTGCTTATTAGACAACCAGCATGACCATGTGCGGCTTTGTGACATAGGTATGCGTAATAGATGAATAATTGCAGGTAGATGATTTGTCTCTTTGTTTCGTTTACAAAGAGGAGGGGTCCCGTGGCCTTCCGCCATGGGACCCCTCTTGTGGTTCATTTTGTGGCCAAAGGCCTCCGCTTGCGCCCACTAGCTGCGATTCGTGTTGATAACACCAGCTAGTGGGTGCTGGGCGGACCAGCGAGTCCTACTCGCCGGCCTCCTCGACCTGGACCTCCTCCTCGGCCTCGGCAGGCTCCTCGACGGGAGCCTCCTCGGTCACGCCGACGAGGACCGTCACGACGGCGTTGATCTCGCGGTAGAGGTTGATCTCGATCTGGTGCCTGCCGGCGGTCTTGATCGCGGCGCTGCGCACGAGGCGCTTGCGATCGACCTCTACGCCGAGCTGCTCCTTGATGGCGGCGACGATCTGGGTGCCGGTCACGGAGCCAAAGAGCTGGTCGTTCTCGCCGACCTTGGCGGCGACGGTGACGGACTTGCCGTCGAGCTGGGCCTTGGTCGCCTCTGCATCGCCGATGCGCTTCTCCTCGCGCTTCTCGATGTTGTGACGGCGCTCCTCAAGCTGCTTGATATTGCCAGGGGTGGCAGGCTGGGCGATCTTGCTGGGGAACAGGAAGTTCTCCGCATAGCCCTGGGCGACCTCTACGATGTCGCCCTCTCCGCCCTTGCCCCTGAGCTCATCCAGAAGGATGACTTTCATGGGAACTCCTTTTGTTGGTCGGCCTAGGCCGACTCCCTGCATTGAGCCCTGCAGGCGCCTAACCCACGCTGGTGCGTCTTCGCGGAAGTCCGCGGAAGTTCGCGACGAGGTCGACGGCGCCGACGGCGCTCACGATTACAAACGACAGTTCGAGCCAGGCGGCCACCAGCACGGCGACTGCCTGGGTGGCGACACCAGCGTCCCTCCTCTTGAGGAAGCCCACGGCGACGGCGCAACCCTGCAGGAAGAGGACCACCCGCGCAGCGGCGAGGAAGTTTCTGCCAGCAAGGCCGATGCCCGCCGGAAGGCCGGTCAGCCGCGATGCGGCCACGCTCAGGGCGAGGCCGACCACGAAGGCCGGCAGGACCCAGAGGGGAGCGTCGAAGTTCGCCAGGGGCGTCCTCCGAGGCCTTAGCCCCCTACCGCGCAGCCACGCGTCCCTCCCGAGCTTCGAGGAGGCCGCGAGGAGGCCACCGCTCGCCAGGTAGGCGAGTGGCCAGTAGGTCCTGACGAGGAAGAGGGCGTGTCCGACCTCTTCCCGAAGCGCCAGGCTCTGCGAGCCACTCGTTGCCGCGACTATGGAAGCCGCATAGGCCTCCATGGAAGCGGGGACGCTCATCCCTTGCGACGCCGCGACGGCGGCGCTGGAACCCAGTGTGACCGCAGCAGAGACGAGGACCAAAACACAGGCCCTCGACGCCGTGATGCCCGTCTCGTCCGCAAGGAGGACGAGCGCCAAGGCGCTGGCCAGTGCGGGCAGGGCGGTCACGAGGCGAGGGGGGTCGTATGCGGCAGCCGCGAACGATGCCGCAGCGAGGGCAGCCAGGAAGGCAAGGAACGCCTTTCTCGTCCTTCCCTCCCCTGCAGCACAAGAGAGCCCGAAGGCCACGAGTGCGGCTGCGAGCGACGTGCTGAGTACAGAGACCGCCCCTCCCAGAATCGCCCAGGAAAGCCCCTGTGAGGGCAGGTTCGCAAGAACCCGCCTCAGGTTGGGACCAACGCCCGGTCGCATCCCGTTGGAGGCATCCAACAGGCCCTTGTCTGCCCGAGGGATGAAGCTATGGCTCGTCTCGCCCACGTGGTGTCGTCTTTGCTCGGACGGCCCGGTTAGCCGCGGTTACGCCCGCCGCGGCTGGAAACCACGGGGACGGAGTAGGGCAGAAGGGCCATCTCGCGGGCGCGCTTGATGGCGACCGCGATGTCGTGCTGATGCTGCGTGCAGGCGCCAGTGACGCGACGGGGCTTGATCTTGCCGCGGTCGGTCATGTACTTGCGAAGGAGCTGGACGTCCTTGTAGTCGATGAACTCGACGTCCTCCTTGCAGAACTGGCAAAACTTGCGACGCGGCTGGCGCTGTTCGACTTGCCTTTGCTTAGCCATGTCTTAATGCCTTTCTTTGGCGGCGATACCGCCCTAAGTGAAGCTAGAACGGGATGTCCTCGTCGTAAACGTCCGTCTGGGGCGGATTGGGCACGGCGGGACGAGGGGCCTGGGGCTGGACGGGAGCGGGTGCCTGGGCCGGAGCAGGGGCGGCATAGCTGGGCTGCGCCTGCTGGTACCCGCCCTGGGGCTGGTAGGAAGGCTGCTGCTGATAGCCGCCCTGGGGCTGGTACCCCTGGGATCCACCCTGCTGCTGGGCGTTCCTGGACGAGAGGAACTCGACCTCGTCCACCACCACCTCGATCTTGCTGCGCTTCTGGCCGTCGCGCTCCCACTGGCTCCAGCGAAGCTTGCCTTCAATGGCAACCTTCGAGCCCTTGGAGAGGAAACGGCTGAGCGGCTCGGCACGGTTGCCGAACACGACGCAATCGATGAAGTTGGGAACGTCCTCCCACTCGCCTTGGGCGTTGCGACGCCGGTCGTTGACGGCGACACCGAAGGAGAGGATCTGCATCCCTCCCTGGGTGGCCCTCAGCTCCGGGTCACGCGTGAGGTTGCCGGAAATGTTCACCCTGTTGATGCTCACGTTGCTCACTGCCTCTCATTCGCAGGCGTGCTGCCTGCGCTTCCATGACTAGTCCCTGTCGCTGCGGCGCACGACCATGTGGCGCTTGACGGCATCGTTGATGCGCAGAACTCGGTCGAGCTCGGCGATCTGGGTGGGGTCTGCATGGAAGTTGATCAGGGTGTAGTCACCCTCAGTGAGGTTGTCAATCTCAAAGGCGAGCTTGCGCTTGCCCCAATCCTCGACGTTGTCGATGGTGCCGCCTGCCTCGGTAACAGCGACGTCAATACGCTTCATGACGCCAGCGCGAGTCTCCTCGGTGGCTGCGGGATCGACAAAGTACAGCAGTTCATAAGCCTTCATGTGGTCACCTCCTCTGGGCTAAACGGCTCCGGAACGTGAAGGTTGCATCCGGAGCAGGAAAGGTTCGGTGTGGAATCGTAACACAGGACTTGGGCCTGGCCTGCGTGTTTCCCCCCACACCCTCAGGCTCCCATACACTCCCCACATCAAGGATGTCCCTACTAGCTGGCAGCTGGCCCTCTCCCAACTGCCAGCGTGTGCAATGGGTGAGGGTCGCCTCGCAGGTAGGTCATGTCGTGGGAGGTGGCAGCAAGCGCCGGCAGGTCAGCTCTTCTCCACCAAATGGGCATACGCTCGAATGGAATGGGTGTTTTCTGCCGTTATTCGCCTGGCTCGACCTCGTCCCCCTGCAGTCTGATGCCAGCGACGCCGTCCTGTGTCGCATCGCCCCTAGGGCTAGGGGAGCTCAGATCTATGACCTCCACGCCAGCATCTTCCTCTGAGCCTTCCCTTCCGTCCTTGTCATCCGAGACGGAAGAACCCGGAACCTCCAGCTCCGAGGTCAAACCCGCCGCGGGCGCCGGCGTCGAACTTGAATCGCCCGGGACCGGGGAGGCCTCATCCCCTGGCATGAAATCTGACGAGGCGGCAGACGCGAGGGCGCAGGCGCCAGTGCCCGAAACGCCCTCGGGCGATGGCGCATCGGTAGAAGCCGTGGGCTCGATGGCGAGGTCCCCTGGCACCACGGGGGACACAACGGGCACAGCAGGCGGCACAGGGACATCAGGAAGCGGGTCAGAGCTGGACCCCCAGGAGGGGACGTCGAACTGACGAAGCCAGAGCGCGAGCATGTTGTATTCCATGAGGTTGACGAAGCTGTACGCAACGAGCACCAGGTAGACCATGACTATGATGGTGGGGAAGAAAAGCCCCGAGAAGGTCTGGTATCTGAGCATGACGTCCAGGGGGACGTCCACGCCTTCCGTGGCCCCGAACACGGAGAGGGCCGAAAAGGCAAACGCGACCGCCATTATCACGGCGAAGAGGGCGACCACGAACCAAATGACGACGTCCATGAGGAAGACGGCGAGGATGATCCTTCCCAGCCCGACGGGGTCCCTGCGAATCATGTCGATGATGCGGTTGACCTGATAACCAGCCTTGAAGTCCTGATAGATGGCCGCTCTCAGGGCACAGAGCGAACAGATGACGCCGACGGCCAGGTCAAGTGCCATGAGGATGAGACCGAAGGGATGTTCCTCGAACGACTGGGCAAAGAGCATCCTCAGGGCTGCCCAAAGGCAGACGAGGCCGAGCGCGGAGACGAGGCCTCTCCATCCGCTGGAGATGCACTCCCCCACCCTCACGTCCTTCTGCTTTGGAGCCGAGTCGACGCCCCAGGCGGTGAGCCGGGCCCATTCGAGTCCGTAGCCAGAGGTCCCAAGCATCCCCACGATGGGGACGAAGCCTGCCACGCCCATGACCAGCAGGACCTTAGCCCAGCCCTTGTCGCGCGTGAGCAGCCCCCATGCCCTGGACCAATATGAAGCGCTGTCGTGTGCCATGAGGCCCTCCCATCGCAAAGGCGTCCGCAGAAGGTCGCGCCTGGGGTCTGTCAGGGCCACCTATTGCTGAATATATAGGATATACGCACGTTTCCGACAGCCGAAGCCGCCATGAAGGCACAAAAAAGACCCGCCACCAAGGGCGGGTCTGCAAGTTCTGGCGGAGGAGGAGGGATTCGAACCCTCGTAGCCCCGAGGGGCTAAACGGTTTTCGAGACCGCCGCATTCAACCACTCTGCCACCCCTCCGAAGGGTGTGAAAGCGGCGCCCGGAGGCGCCGCTGGAAGTTCTGGCGGAGAGTCTGGGATTTGAACCCAGGATACGCTTTAGGCGTATACACGATTTCCAATCGTGCTCCTTCGGCCACTCGGACAACTCTCCCTGAAACCGCACGCGCAAGTATACCTTACTTCCCCGGGCAGCGCGACAGCCAATTTTTCTCCATCTGCGAGGCCAAGGGGACGTCCCATCGTGTGGAAGGAGGAACGGGCGCCATCACGCGCTACCATAGGCGCCTGACCGCAACGACGACATAAAAGAGGGGCGCATGGTTCCTGAGTTCTTCTCATCTGCCGCAGGCAACGCACCCGCGAGCATCCCTGTATGGCTCGACCTCACCGCCGTGATGGTGGGCTCCCTCACGGGGGTGCTCGTCGCTAAGGAACGCGACCTGGACCTGGTTGGCTACCTCGCGCTGTCCGTGCTGGGAGGCCTGGGCGGAGGACTCGTGCGCGACACCATAATGCAGGTGGGCGACGTCTACATGCTTCGCTCCACCCTCGCCATCCCCGCTGCCGTCCTCACGGGAATCATCGGCTTCCTCTTCTCGGGGTCGCTCCACCGCTTTCCACGGCTGCTCGCCTGGACGGACATCATCTCGGTCGGGCTCTTTGTCGTCGCGGGCACGGACAAGGCCCTCGTCTACGGACTCACCCCCTGGGCCTGCGCCCTCATGGGCACGATCACGGGAGTAGGCGGCGGCATGATGAGGGACATAGCCCTGGGAGACACGCCGCGCATCTTCCTGAGGAGCAACCTCTATGCCCTCTGCGCCCTGGGAGGCTCCTTCGCCTATTGGATCATGGCCTCGGTGGCACACGTCAACCAACCCTGGGCGACCATCCTGGGGGTGCTCGTGGTGGTGGGGCTTCGCATGTGGTCGCTCCGATTCAACGTGCTCTCGCCAGCTGGCGTGGACCTCAGCCCCACCGTGGGCAAGGTCGCGCGCGAGGTCTACACACGCGCCGCAGCACGTGGCCAGGAGGATGCGGAGGTCTATGTGCGCCGCTATGCGCGGGCGAAGTTCAGCCGCGAGGAGGACGACAAGCGATAGGGCAACCAACTGACGCGTGACGAGGGGCGCCGACCGATCCCTTGGGCGGCGCCCCTCGTCTGCGCCTGCTGCGCATGAGCCCCTGCGCTACTTGTCCACCATGCCGTGACGCACGCGCCACTTGCGACGCTCGGTCTCGTTGAGGATGCGCTTGCGCAGGCGGATGTTCTTGGGGGTCACCTCGACGAGCTCGTCGTCCATGATGTACTCCAAGGCCTCCTCCAGGGTGAAGGTCCTGGGGGGCGTGAGCTGGACGGCGATGTCCGCCGTGGAGGAGCGCTGGTTGCCCAGGCTCTTGGTGCGGGCGATGTTGACCACCATGTCACCGGGCTTGGACCTCTCGCCCACCAGCATGCCCTCGTAGCACTCGGTGCCAGGCTCCACGAAGAGCTGCCCTCGCTCCTGGAGGGTTCCCAGGGCGTAGGCGACGGCCTTCTCCGTCGACATCGAGATCATGGCGCCGTTCTGGCGTCCGCCGATCTCTCCCGCATAGGGACCGTATTCGAGGAAGGTGTGGTAGAACACCGCCTCGCCGTGGGTGACGTTGAGGATGCGGTTCTTGAGGCCCATGATGCCGCGGGTGGGGATCTTGAACTCGAGGTGGGTCTGGGTGGTGCCGGCGTCCATCTGGGTCATCGTGCCCCCGACGTTGCCAAAGAGCTCGATGACCTTGCCCGCGTACTCGCCAGGACATTCGACGACGGCCTGCTCGACGGGCTCGACGCGGTTGCCGTCCTCGTCCTTCTTGATCAGGACGCGGGGTCGGCCCACCTGGAACTCGAAGCCCTCGCGCCTCATGTCCTCCATGAGGACGGAGAGGTGCAGGATGCCGCGGCCGGCGACCTCGACCCCGGTCTTGTCGGGAAGCTCCTCGATGCGCATGGTCACGTTGTTCTCGCGTTCCTGCTCGAGGCGCTCCTTCAGCTGACGACCACCCACGATGTCCCCGTCGCGGCCGACGAGGGGCGAGGTGGACGGCTCGAAGACGATGGCAAGGGTCGGGGGGTCGATCTCGATGGGGTCGAGCTCGACGGGGTTCTCGGGGTCGGTGTAGACGTCTCCGATGTCGGTCGAGTCGACGCCCACGACGGCAGCGATGTCCCCGGCGCCGACCTCCTGGCACTCGGTACGTCCCAGGTAGTCGAAGGTGAAGAGCTGCTTCACCTGGCTCATGGCACGGGAGCCGTCGTTCTTCACCACTAGAATCTTGTCGCCGTCGTGGATGGTGCCCGAGTAGATGCGACCGATGCCGATGCGACCGACGTACTCCGAGTGGTCGATGGTGACGCACTGCATCGCGAGTGGTCCCTCGACGTCCGCGTCGGGAGCGGGAAGGGAGTCCACGACCATGTCGAGCAGGGGTAGCATGTCCTGGTTGCCGTCATCGGGGTCCAGGCGGGCGAAGCCGTTGGCGGCGGAGGCATACACGACGTGTTCCATGGCGAACTCGAGCTGGTCGTCATTGGCCCCGAGGTCCATCATCAGGTCGAGGCAGGCATTGAGGGCTCGCTCGGGGTTGGCAGCGTCCTTGTCGATCTTGTTCACACAGACCATGATCTTGAGACCTGCGTCGATGGCGTGGCGCAGGACGAAGCGGGTCTGGGGCATGGGACCCTCGGCAGCGTCCACCAAAAGCACCGCTCCGTCGGCCATCCTGAGCACGCGCTCGACCTCGCCGCCAAAGTCGGCGTGGCCGGGAGTGTCTATCACGTTGATCTTGACGCCCTTGTAGTCGATCGAGATGTTCTTTGCCAGGATGGTGATGCCGCGCTCGCGCTCCTGGTCGTTGGAGTCAAGGATGCGCTCCTCGACCTGCTGGTTCTCGCGGAAGGCGTCGGTTGCCTTGAGCAGCTGGTCGACCAGGGTCGTCTTGCCGTGGTCTACGTGGGCGATGATTGCGATGTTCCTGATGTGCTCCTGGAGCATTTGGGCCTCTCGTTCGACGTACGTTGCATAGATGCGAGAGACTTTACTGCACGAGCGCCATACGTTGTGCGCACTGGCCGAAAAGCGCTTGCACTCCACGCAAACTGCCGCTTGGGACGCACAAGAGGGCGAGGGAACGCTAGATCAGCGGCTCGAGCTCGCCGGCGGGTGCCGGCTCCGTCCAACGGAAGCCGTCGCCCTCTCCCCTGCCCTCGAAGTAGGAGAACGCGGAATAACTCTTGTATCCCCTCTCGCCAAACTCGAGCATGAGGGCATCCTGGTAGGAGCCATCGTCGTCCCCCACAGCACCCTCGTAGGCGAGCGCATAGCGCACGGGAAGGCCGAGCCCTGCCTCCTCGTCACCCATGGCATGACGAAGCTCGAGGACCTTGCTTCGTGCCGCCTCGATGCACTGCTCGATTCCGTCGTCAGAGAACTCGTACGAGCCTGCGTTGCCGTCCTCGTCCTGGACCACGAGCAGCACGTTGACCTCGTCACCGGACGCCAACATGTCGAAGGCGTCGCCCATGAGGGTGCTCGAGAGCACATCGAGCTCCGACGAAACCCCGTCGCGCCTGCACTCGTCTGCTGCCATGGAGAAGGTCCTTCCGTTCGCGTCAGTGTCCCGTCGATGGTAGCGCAAGCCCGAGCTGTCCTGCCAAGGGGGCAGGGACCAGGCATTGTTCCGAGAATAAAAAAGCCAGGGACGAGTCCCTGGCCGGAGTTGCATGGTGGAGACGATGGGGTTCGAACCCACGACCTCAGGCTTGCAAAGCCCGCGCTCTCCCAGCTGAGCTACGTCCCCGTGTTGCGCGGCGGCCTGCCCCATCTAGAGTAATAAACGCCCCAGCGGCGACTCGGCTGCGCTGGGGCGTTTATTTTCAAGAAATGGTGGGCCCGACAAGGTTCGAACTTGTGACCTCCCGGTTATCAGCCGGACGCTCTGACCAACTGAGCTACGGGCCCAACGCAAGAAGAGATAATACCTGCTGCCCGATGGCCGGTCAACAAAAAAGTTTGGTCTTTGCGATTTCCCTCACATTTGGGGAGAGGCGTCGGCGTCTGGGTACCATAGCTACACAAACAGGTACGAGGAAGTGCGACGACGTGAAGAGAATGGACATACAGACGATCGTGGTGGGCGGCGGGCCCGTCACCTCGCTCATAGTCCTCAAGACCAGGACCGCGGGCAGGGACGAGGAGCCCATACAACTTCCCATACAGGTCGGTCCCATAGAGGCGACCGCCATAAGCATGGGCATCGGTGACGAGCACCAGGGGCGCCCCCTCACCCACGACGTAATGGCGCGCACCATCCGCGAGCTTGGAGCCACGCTCGACGCGGTAGAGATCGTGGACGTCCATGACACCACCTTCTACGCCAACCTGCTCCTCACCGCCCCCAACGGCAGCCATGTCGAGGTGGATGCCCGCCCCTCGGACGCCATCGCGCTCGCGGTTCGGATGGACGTGCCACTCTTCGCGGACGAGCACGTGCTCGAGGCTGCGGCGCTGCCCGACTTCCAGGGAGTCAGGCGAGAGGAGGAAGAGCAGGAGATGGAGCGCTTCCACGACTTCGTCGAGTCCATCTCGCCTGAGGACTTCGACTAGTAGACCCAACGGCCTCCGGACTCGGAGCGTCGCGCCAGGAACTTGGCTCGAATAGGGAGGGACCCCGGGGCATTTGCCCGGGGTCCCCATTTACCTCATGTCGGAGGGCCTACTCGTCATCGTCCTCGATCAAGGACTCGTCGAGCTCCTCCTCGCCGCCGATGTCGATGGGATCCTCGTCGTCGGCGTCCCGGGCCCCTGCGGCGCCAAGGTCAAGCATGCCCTGGTTGACGTTGGCCTTGGGCGCCTTCTTCTTGCGGGCGATCATGCGTGCCACGGCGCTCACGCGGTCGGACTCGCCGATGTTCATTATCTTCACGCCCTGGGTCGACCGGCCCAGCAGGCTGATGTCAGAGGTCTTCACGCGAATGACCACGCCTTCCTCGGACACCATCATGAGCTCGTGCTGCGGGCCGACCACGCGGCAGGCCACGAGGTTGCCCTTCTTGGAGGTCATGGCGATGGTGAAGACGCCCTGCCCGCCGCGCTTGTGCTCGGGGTACTCGGATACGGGCGTGCGCTTGCCGTAGCCCTTCTCGGTCACCACGAGCAGGTCGCCCTTGCCATTGGAAATCTCCATGCCCAGCATGCGGGCGTCATCCCTCAGGGTGATGCCCCTCACGCCCGAGGTGTCGCGGCCAGTCGGACGGACCTCCCCCTCGTCGAAGCGAATTGCCTTGCCGGCGTCGGTGCAGAGGATGACGTTCTCTCCCTGCTTCACGCGGCGCACGTTGACCAGCTCATCGTCCTTCTTAAGGTTGATGGCGATGATACCGTCGCGACGACTCTTGTCGTAGTCGCTCATGGCCGTCTTCTTGACCATGCCCTTGGAGGTGGCGAAGAGCAGGTACTCGTCCTCGGGGAACTCGCGCGTCGTGATGACGGCGGCGGCCCTTTCGCCCTCGGCAAGCGGTATCACGTTTATCAGCGCCGAGCCGCGCGCGTGACGCGAGCCGATGGGCAGCTCGTGGACCTTGACGCGGTAGACCTTGCCCTTGTTGGTGAAGAAGAGCACGTAGTCGTGGGTAGATGCCACGAAGAGGTCCTCGACGAAGTCGTTGTCCTTGAGCGAGAGACCCTGGATGCCCTTGCCGCCCCTCTTCTGGGAGCGATAGGTCGAGACGGGGAGGCGCTTGACGTAGCCGGAGTGGGTCACCGTGACGACCATGTCCTCCTCAGCAATGAGGTCCTCGACGTCGAGGGCGACGGGTGCGTCAGAGATGGTGGTGCGCCTCTTGTCGGCGTACTTCTCGCGGATCTCGCCCATCTCGGTCTTGATGACGCCAAGGATCTTCCGCTCGTCCGCCAGGAGCTCCTCGTAGTAGGCGATCGCCCGGTGCAGGCCGTCCAGCTCCTCCTGGATCTTGTCGCGCTCGAGGCCGGTGAGGCGCCGCAGGCGCATCTCGAGGATGGCGGTCGTCTGCTCCTTGGTGAAGCCGAAGCGCGCGATCATGCGCTCTGAGGCCTCGGTGTCGGTGCGGCTGGAGCGGATGATGCTGATGACCTCGTCGATGTTGTCGAGCGCGACGAGCAGGCCCTCGAGGATGTGGGCGCGGGCCTGCGCCTTGGCCAGGTCGAAGCGGGTCCTCCTCGTGACCACCTCCACCTGGTGGTCGATATAGCACTGGAGCATCTCCTTGAGCGAGAGGAGCTTGGGCACGCCGTTGACGAGGGCGAGGTCGATGATGCCGAAGGAGGTCTGGAGCGAGGAGTACTTGTAGAGGTTGTTGAGAACGACCTCGGGGATGACGCCCTGCTTGAGCTCGATGACGAGGCGCAGGCCCTTGCGGTTGGACTCGTCGCGCATGTCGGAGATGCCCTCGATGCGCTTGTCGTTCACCAGCTGGGCAATCTTCTCCTGGAGCGTGCCCTTGTTGACGCCGTAGGGGAACTCAGTGAACACCAGCTTGTTGCGGCCACCCTTGGTGGACTCTACGTGGGCCTTGGCGCGAACGGTGAGGATGCCCCTGCCCGTCTCGTACGCCTGCCTAATGCCCTCGGACCCCATAATCACCGCGCCGGTGGGGAAGTCGGGACCCGGCATGACCCTCATGAGGTCGTCCGTCGTGGCGTCGGGATTGTCGATGAGCAGGCAGGTCGCGTCGATGGCCTCGCCCAGGTTATGGGGCGGGATGTTGGTCGCCATGCCGACCGCGATGCCCTGCGAGCCATTGACCAGCAGGTTGGGGAAACGGGCGGGAAGCACACTTGGCTCCTGCAAGGACTCGTCGTAGTTGGGGTTCCAATCGACGGTATCTTTGTTGAGGTCGCGCAGCAGCTCCATGGCGGGGCGGGCCAGGCGGGACTCGGTGTATCGCATGGCGGCCGCGGAGTCTCCGTCGATGTTGCCGAAGTTCCCGTGTCCGTCGACGAGGGTGACGCGCATGGAGAACCACTGGGCGAGGCGGACCATGGCGTCGTAGACGGCGGAGTCGCCGTGCGGGTGGTACTTGCCGATGACTTCGCCGACGGTCCAGGCCGACTTCTTGTGGGGCTTGTTGGGGAAGATGCCTGCCTCGTTCATGGCGTAGAGGATGCGCCGGTGGACGGGCTTCAGGCCGTCCCTGACGTCAGGGAGGGCGCGGGCCGTGATGACCGACATGGAGTACTCAATGAAGGACTGCTCCATCTCGTGTCCGAACTCGTGCATCTGGAGTCTGCCGCCATGGATGTCCACGGAGTCGCCGTCGGGACGGTTGTCCGCAGCGAGCTCGAGCTCCTCGTCCGCGTCGTCCTCGGCGCCGTCGTCCATGCCCGCCTCGTCCTCGGCGTCGGGGTCATAGACGGGAACGTCGGACTCGTCGCGCTCCGCGCGACTCAGCAGCTCTCGGAGGTCGTCCGGCAGCATGCCGTCCTGGCCCTCCCGGGGGGTGTCGTTGTCTTCTGCCACTTGCTGTCCCTTCGCTTAGATGTCGAGGAAGCGCGCATCCTTGGCGTGGCGCTCGATGTAGTCCTTGCGGTACTCGACCTGCGAGCCCATCAACCTGGACACGGCCAGTTCCGCCTTGGCCGCGTCCTCGATGGTGATGCGCTGCAGAATGCGGCTCTTGGGGTCCATGGTGGTGTCCGCGAGCTGCTGGGGATCCATCTCGCCCAGGCCCTTGTAGCGCTGGACGCTGTACTTGCGCTGCTTGCCCTCTCCGTCGCGCGGGACGTACTCCTCGATCGCCTGGGCGAGGAGGGTCTCCTCGGCGGTGCGGCCGTCGGGATAGACGTAGTGGATCCTCTTGCCCACCTTCACGCCGAAGATCGGGGGGCAGGCGCTGTAGACGTAGCCTGCGTCGATGAGGGGTCGCATGTACTTGTAGAAGAAGGTCATGAGCAGGATGCGGATGTGCGCGCCGTCGACGTCGGCATCCGTCATGATGATGATCTTGTGGTAGCGGGCCTTGGATATGTCGAAGTCCCCGCCGTCTCCCATGGAGGTCGTGACTCCCGTCCCGATGGCGGTGATCAGCGCCTGGATGGTCTCGGACGAGAAGGCCCTGTGGTCGCCCACGCGCTCCACGTTGAGGATCTTGCCGCGCAGGGGGAGGATGGCCTGGATGTCGCGGCGGCGACCATCCTTGGCCGACCCGCCTGCGGAGTCGCCCTCCACGATGAAGAGCTCAGTCATCGAGGCGTCGCGCACGGAGCAGTCCGCGAGCTTGCCAGGAAGCGCAGCGCTCTCGAGCAGGCCCTTGCGCCGCGTCGCCTGGCGGGCCTTCTGCGCCGCGAGGCGGCCCTTGGCCGCCTGGGACGCCTTCTTGAACATCTCCTTGGCCTGGTTGGGGTGCTCCTCGAGATACTCGGAGAGACCCTGCGAGACGATCTTGTTGGTCAGGCCGCGCATGTACGAACTGCCCAGCTTGGCCTTGGTCTGGCCCTCGAACTGCGGGTCGGGGAGCTTGACCGATATGACCGCCGTGAGGCCCTCGCGGATGTCGTCGCCCGTGAGGTTGCTGTCCTTCTCCTTGAGGAGGTTGTGGCTGCGGGCGTAGTCGTTCATCGTCTTGGTGAGCGCCGTGCGGAAGCCCTCGAGGTGCATGCCCCCCTCGTCGGTGTAGATGTCGTTGGCAAAGGTCATCACGGTCTCCGAGTAGCCCGCGTTCCACTGCATGGAGACCTCTACCTCGCCGCGCTTGTCGACGGGCGCGCCCTCCTCGGAGCTGCCCTCGATGTAGATGGGCTTGGAGCAGCCGGGCAGGATCGTCTTGCCCTCGTTGAGGAACTTGACGAAGTCCACGATGCCGCCGGAGTAGCAGAACTCGTCCGTGCGGGGCGTGAGCTCGCGCTCGTCGACGAGGGCAATCTTGAGGTTCTTGTTGAGGAAGGCCGTCTCCTGCAGGCGGTTGCGCAGCACCTCGTAGTCGAAGACTGTCGTCTCGAAGATTTCCTCGTCGGGCCAGAAGGTGATGGTGGTGCCGGTCGCCTTGGAGCTGCCGACCCGCTTCATCTTGCTGGTCACCTTGCCGCGCGAGAACTCCATCTCCCAGATGCCGCCGTCGCGCTTCACCTGGGCCACGAGCCGCTTCGAGAGGGCATTGACGACGGAGATGCCCACGCCGTGGAGCCCGCCGGACACCTTGTAGGCGGAGTTGTCGAACTTTCCGCCTGCGTGGAGGATGGTGAGCACCACCTCGAGGGTGGGAATCTTCTTCTGCGGGTGCTTCTCGACGGGGATGCCGCGGCCGTTGTCCTCGACCGTCACCGACCCGTCGGCGTGGACGGTCACCTTGATCCTGCTGCAGTAGCCTGCCATGGCCTCGTCGACCGAGTTGTCGACGATCTCCCACACGAGGTGGTGGAGACCCGCGGAGCTCGTCGTGCCGATGTACATTCCAGGGCGCTTGCGGACGGGGTCGAGGCCCTCGAGGACCTTGATCTCGTTTCCGCCGTAGTTGTTCTCGTTCTTGGCCACGTGGTTCCTCTCTCACTCAGCGTGGTTGGTCCATGGTGCATGGGACCTTGCGATTCTAGGCCACATATCCTCTCAAAGTGGAGGAATTGTATTGGTACCAATGAAAAAACACTGGTCAGAATATCCATGAAACCGTCTCTGACGGCTTATGGACCTATTTTTTGGCGTCGACGCCAGATTCTCTTGCCTTGAGCGTATCACGCCTAAGGGAGAGTTCCATGGCCCGTGAGGCGTTCTGCCGAAGCCCGTCGGGGAGGTCTGAGGTGAGCCGCTCGACCCTGCCTCTCTCCGCCTCACCCAACGGCGGGAGGTCCATCGGGCGCCTCTTGCCGCTTGGCCGCGCTTCATGCGGGGCCGTCTCGGTGCGCGGACGGCGGGTCAGGAGAAACTCTATGCCCGACAGCTCGAGCCCGGCGTTGGCGAGGCGCGCAAGATAGACGTCCCTGCTCGCGCTGAAGTCGGTGAGACGGCTTGAGGAATCGACGTAGACCCCAAGGACGGGCGGGAGCGCCGGGGTGCGCCCCTTGCGGAGGAAGACTCCTGTCGTGTGGCGGCGCTCCGTGTCGCCATTGGCTCGATACCAGACGGCCGCAGCCCTCTGGTTAGCGCTCAGTCGGCCTCCGAAGCCGCCCGAGAGGAAGCTCCCCAAAAAGCTTCCCAGGCTCTCCGGGCCCCCCTCCCCCCTATTCGCCAATGTGGACCACCTCCGCGTCCGCCAGCAGCTCCTCGGGAAAGTAGCCCAGGTTCGTCGTGGTGACCACGGTCTGCATCCCCTCCTCGACAAAGCGCGTCATGGCGCCCCTGCGGTCGGCGTCGAGCTCGCTCATGACGTCGTCCAGGAGGAGCAGGGGAAGCTGTCCCACGACCTCGCGGGCAAGATCGACCTCCGCCATCTTCCAGGCGAGGACGATCGTGCGCTGCTGCCCCTGCGAGGCAAAGTTCCGCGCGTCGCGGCCCTCCACCCTGAAGGCTAGGTCGTCCCTCTGGGGCCCCACGAGCGTCTGCTGGCGCCTGAGCTCGTCTCCCCTGATCTTTGACAGACGGGCGAGAAAGGCGTCGCACACCTCCTCGCGGGAGAGTCCGGCGAGGTCTATGCCCAACGAGGACTCGTAGGAGCAGGACAGGCGCTCGCCGGCCGCTATCTGTCCGTACACCTCGACGACGCGCGGGCGGAGTCTCTCGAACAGCCTCTCGCGGGCGACGAGGAGGGCCGAGCCGCCGAGCGCCAGCGAGCTGTCCCAGGCGTCGAGGAGCGAGAGGTCTGGATAGGGTTCCTTGAGGAGCCGGTTTCGCTGGTCGACCGCACGGCCGTAGGCCTGCAGGAGACGGGAGTAGCCAGGTGCGGCCTGCCGTCCGAAGTCGTCTATCTCGTCTCTGCGATACGAGGCCCCCCTCTTCACGAGCGAGAGGTCGTCCGGGCAGAAGAGCACCGACATGAGGGTCCGGGGCAGGTCCTGCGGGGCGCAGGCCTTCCCGTTGCGCCTCCAATGGCGCCGCGGCGGATCCGAGGTCGCCGTGCACTCGAGGTCGACGACGCGGCCGTCCCCCTCGAGGCGCAGGCGCGCCCGGCCCTTGCTGGCACCTTCGCGGACCAGCTGTCCCGGCCTGGGACGCCGGAAGGAGTAGCCTGCGGTCAACAGTTGCAGTGCCTCGACGGTGTTGGTCTTGCCCATGGCGTTGCGTCCCACGAGCACCGTGAGGCCCTGGCCGAGGCCCAGGTCCTGCTCGGGGAAGTTCCTCCAGTCCGTGAGGCTGAGGCTGCGGGCCAGGAGTCCCACCAGCTACATCCTCACGGGCATGAGGAGATACAGGTAGTTGATCTTCGAGTAGGACTTGAAGATGCCCGGCTGCATGGCGCTCTGGAGCTCGAGCGTGATGCTGTCCTGCCCCGTGGCGGCGTTGACGCAGTCGAAGACGTAGTGGTAGTTGAGGGCGATTGCCATGCCCTCTCCCTCGACCTCGACGGGAAGGAGCTCGGTGGACTCCCCCTGGTCGGGGGAGGAGGCGCTGAGCTTCAAGACCTTGTCGTCGGCGTCTATGTCAAAGCGCACGGAAGGGTTTGCCAGGGCGATGACGGACACGCGCTTGAGGGCGGCCGCGAACTGGGGGACGTCGATCCTCACGGAGGTCGTGCAGCTGGGGGGCAGGAGCTGGCGGTAGTTCGGGAAGGTCCCGTCTATCTTGCGCGAGACGTAGGTCGTGTTGCCAAACGAGAAGACCACCTGGCTGTCGGTGATGCCCACCATGACCTCCTCGGTCATCGAGGGCAAGGTCAGGACGTCGTGGAAGGTGTTGCCCGGGACTATGGCCACGAAGGCCTCATCGACCGAAGAGGTCTCGGTGTTGGAGTCGCACACCGCGAGGCGGTAGGAGTCCGTCGCCACCAGCCTAATGGTGTTCTCCTCGACCGAGAGGAGGATGCCCGAGAGGATGGGCCGCGAGCTGTCCTTCGAGGTCACCTTGTAGACCTTGTCGACCATCTGGGAGAGGAGACCGCTCGGGAGCTCGATGGATCGGTCAGGGGAGAGGTCGGGGAACTCGGGGAAGTCGCCCGCCTCGAGGGTGTTGAGGCGGAACTTGCTCTTCTCGCATGAGATGAGCACGGTGTGTCCGGCGCCCTCGAAGCTCACGGCGCTGTCGGGGAGGGTCTTCACGATGTTGGAGAGGATCTTTCCCGAGAGTACCGTGGCGCCGGCCTCCTCCACGTTCGCCTGTATCTTGTGGCGGATGGAGATGGTGAGGTTGGTGGTCTGGAACTCGAGCACACCCTCCTCGGCCTTGATGTAGACGCCCGAGAGGATGGGGAGCGTCGAGTTGGAGGCCATGCCCTTAGAGACGACCGCGAGGGCACCTGCCAGTGCTGACTGACTCACCGAGAACTTCATGAGCGACCCCTTCTATGGCTATTAGTACTTTTTTCTTATTAAGAGACAGTAGTAATAATAGAGCCTGTCGAAATGTTCAATACTTCTTAAACCTGCTGGTAGAGCCTATCGTCTCAAATGTTCTGCCAGAGGCTGCCACTCAACAATCCAAACAATCGGCCGACGTGTGGAAAACTCCTTCTACAGCTTTTGGGACTTATCCACATGAAACCGACGACCTTTCTTCCACTTTTCCACTACCCTCCGTCGCAGATGCCGTCGTGGAGGGTCTGGATGCGGTCTAGGAAGAGGCGGTCCTCCTTCTTCGTGCGGTCGACCCACGCGATGCTGTGCTTGACCGTCGCATGGCTCCGCCCGCCGAAGCGCTTCCCTATGTCGGCGAGGGTGTTGTCCGTCAGCTCCCTGGTCATCCAGATGGCCACGTGTCGTGGCTCCATGAGCTCCTTGTTGCGCTTCGAGCCTATGAGGTCGCTGTGGGCCACGTCGTAGTAGCTCTCCACGGCCTTCTGGATCTGCTCGACGGTGACGACCCTCTGGCCCGTGGGCCACTTTGCCGCCGCGAGGCGCGCGATGTCCTCTCGCGTGAGCGCCTCCCCCTTCCTCTCCTTGCGGAAGGCATAGAGAAGACAGGTGTGGACGAAGCCCTCGATGATTCGGATGTTGGTCCCCGCGCGCTCGGCCATGTACTTGCGCATGTCCTCGGGGATGTTCCCTCCGAGGTCCGGCACGTGCTCGACGGCGGCGTCCTGCCGCATGCGCTCGTAGAAGGTGTTGATGAGGCTGAGCTTGAGCTCGTAGTCGGGCACCTGGACGCTTACGGTGACGCCGGAGTCCATGCGGCTCGTCTCGCGCTCGTCGAACTTGCTGTCGCCCATGCCAAGCTGGGAGGGCGAGCGGTCCGCGGCGCAGACTATCTGCTTGCCGCGGTCCATGAGCGCGTTGAAGGTCTCGAAGAAGAACTTGATGGTGCCCGCAGCGGTCATCATGTTCTGGACGTCGTCGATGATGAGCACGTCAACGCCCTGATAGCGCTCGGTGAGCGCGCTTCGCGCGTCGAGCTTGTCGTCGTTCCAGCCTATGCGGTACTCCTCTATGAACTCGCCTGCAGTGCGGTAGACGCAGAGGCGAGAGGGGTCGTTCCTCACTATGTAGTTCTGTATCGCCCTCAGGAGGTGAGTCTTTCCCAGGCCGCTCTTCCCGTAGACGAAGAGCGGGTTGTAGCTCTTGTTCTCGCCGTTCGCGACCTGCTTTGCGGCCTCGTAGGCGAGCATGTTCTCCTCGCCGGCGACGAAGCGGTCGAAGGTGAGCTTGGAGTCGAGGACGCTGGTGTCGTTCTGGAAGCTGTTGTTCCTCCGCCGCCCTTGCGACCTCTGGGCCTTCTGCCAACCTTCGTTCTGTCCCTGCGCGGCGACGGGCTCCCCCGAAGAGCCGGCAAGTCCGCTCAACTCGTCGGGAGTCACGGTCGCGTTCGTCTGGATGGCGGCGGGCGCGCTCTCCTGTAGGAGTTCGACCACCAGGCTCACGTGCTGGAACGCCGCCTGCTCGAGGCATTCCTCAATGAGTGGGGTCTGCTGGACGATCTTCCTCTGTGCGAATCCCATGCTCGTCGCGATGTGTAGCTCGCTTCCGTCAAAGGCGGTCGCGTCACAGCTCCTGAGCATGGCGAGCGTCGCTGGTGCCACGCTCTTGGACGCCAGGAGCCCCAGCACGTCGTGCCAGAGTATCTTCGCGTCCGACTCTTGTACGGGATCCATGCCTCACCACTTGTCTTCGGGGATGAATGTTGAAAAGTGCATCCCATTATATGATGAAAACTCCCGAAGACGTCTGCCTCGGTCCTATATGCCCGCCGCTATCGCCCTTCCCGCCTCCGTGAGGCCCCTCTTCTGTCCGCCGGCCCTCTTTGACACGAGGCCCGCCTCCTCAAGCGCCTTGAGCTCCCTCGTCCAGGTGGGTTGCGAGCTGCCAAAGCTGTTCTTGAGTTCGGTGGGCCCCACCAGTTCGTGGACCTGCAGGTACTGGAGGATGACGCGGCCCCTTTGGGAGATGTTGAGCCCTCCTACCAGCGTGCCTCCGCCCTGGGGAGGGACGACCGGCGTTCCCTGTGTCGCAATTCCCGTCTGTGCCGTGGGAGCCATGGGCTGCGGCATCGACTGCCATGCTGGTTGGACGTACCCCGGTACGGGCATGTAGCCCGCCTGCTGTTGTGCTGGTTGGTAGGCATAGGGGTATGCGAATGCCATGGGGGGCTGTGCCTGGGTAGCGACGGGAGACAACGGTTGGAGCGGCATCCCCTGACCCATCTCTTGATCCTCACCGCGCTCGAGCATGGAGATGGTGACCACGGTGCCGCCCTTGATGTTGTCCTCGATGCTCAGGTAGCCGCCTCGGTCCTCCATGTACTGCTGGGCGTAGGGCAGGCCCGACCCAACCCCCCTTATGTACCGCTTCATCTCCTCCGTGGCAGAGCTGGTGCCGTATTCCAGGGCACGCCCCTTCTCGGCTATGCCCGGCCCCTGGTCAGAGAAGCGAATCGTCTCTCCCCCGTCGAGTATCGACACCGTGGGCTGCGCGAAGTAGGCGTGCACGTAGTTCTCGACGACCTCGCGTATGACCATGAAGGGGATGCTGCCACCCTGCTCCTTGCAGAGTCGTGCCACGGTGGCGGTTATCTCCTCGAGGTAGGTGCGCACGTCAGAGGGCTCCACCACCACGACCCTCGGCGCGGCCGCCGCGTCGTCGTATACGGCGATTCGCGCCGGGAACCTCACGACGAGCTCGTCCGCTCCCCCTCTTTGGTCGTCCTGTTCGCTTCCCTCGTTCTGCACGAAGGGATAGAACGGGTGAGACATGCGCGCTTCCTCGCTTTTCGACATTCATTCATCCAAGGATGAAAACATTCACGAATGAATTTCAACAAATGAAAGTTTTCAACAGGAGATGAAATGTTGTAGATAACTGCGTATTAGTAAAATCATGTGCTGAAAAATAATAGCAGCTAGAGGTGAACTATTCGGCAATTTTCACTGTTGTCTGAATGATTTCATACGTCTCCTGGTGACTTGTGCGTCGAACGAGACGCATGCCCATCAAATTACTTGGTCGAAAAAGCGTAAAATGGGTGAATTGTTCGCCCCATAGAGCCAAAATTGACTTTTGTTGGGGCGGACCCCTACAATCTTATGGCTTGACGCTATAGGTTCGTTTATATGCTCCCAGGAGGATTCAGACATGAAGCGCACGTATCAGCCCAACAAGAGGAAGCGCGCCAAGACCCACGGCTTCCGTGCTCGTATGGCCACCAAGGGCGGCCGCGCGGTTCTCTCTCGCCGTCGCGCCAAGGGCCGCAAGCAGCTCACCGTCTAGGATTCCGATGAAGACCATCAAATCCAAGAGGGATTTTGAGAGGGTCTTCTCTGGCGGGAAGCGGGTCAACCATAGACTCGTTCGCATGACAGTGCTCGAAGATGGCGAAGGCGGCTTGGGAAGAGTCGCCTTCGTTGCACCTAAGCGCTTGGGCTGTGCGGTCTATAGGAACAGATGCAAGAGGGTCTTGAGGGAGGGTGCCCGCAGAGGTGGTCTCCCCTTGGCTGGTTACGACGTCATTCTCTTTGCCACGGGCCGCACCCACCAGAGCAGCTCGGTGGAGGTGGGAGAGGCCATTGCCTCGCTTCTCGCCCGCATTGGTGACTAGGATGCCTGCCGTGCGCACAGGGGCGAGGGGTCTCGTCGCGGACATGCTCCTCGCCATCGTGAGGGGCTACCGGCACTACGTCTCTCCCCTCTTCTCCCCCCATTGCATCTACTCCCCCACCTGCTCGGAATACGCCATCCAGGCGATCGAGCGCTATGGCGCGGCACGGGGCGGCCTCCTTGCCGTCCGTCGCATCCTGCGTTGCCATCCCTTTCACAAGGGCGGGTTCGATCCCGTTCCCTAGTCACTAGCCCGGAGGAACCATGTGGGATTGGTTTATTAGCTTTCTGACGAACGTCCTTGCCAGCCTCGCCCGTCTCACGGGCGACTGGGGCGTGGCCGTCATCATCCTCACCTTCATCATGCGCCTCATCGTCATGCCCCTCATGACCCGCTCAACTGCCTCGAGCGCGCGCATGCAGGCCCTTCAGCCCAAGATGAAGGAGATTCAGGACCGTTATGCGAACGATCGCGAACGCCAGGCCCAGGAGATGCAGCGCTTCTACTCCGAGAACAAGTTCAATCCCCTTGGTGGCTGCCTTCCGGTGCTGATCCAGATGCCGGTCTTCTTTGCGCTCTTCACCGTCGCCCGCAACGTGCCCGCCGAGGCGCACTTCCTCAACATCATGCCCTCGCTCTCCCAGTCCGCCTCCGGCGCCCTTGCGGCAGGGGGTCTGGCAGGGGCGCTCATCTACATCATCCTCGACATCGCCTTCGGCATCCTGACCTTCGTTCCCCTGGTCATGAACCTCAAGAACACCGGCGAGGACCAGCGCCAGCAGACCCTGATCATGGGGGTTATGATGGCCATCATGATGCTCTGGTTTGGCTGGTCCGTGCCCGGTGCGGTACTGCTCTACTACGACACGTCCGCAATCTGGCAGGTAGTCCAGCAGAAGGTCGTCACCCAGCGCGTCATGGACCGCGTGAAGGCCGAGACCGAGGCCAAAATGGCCAACCAGCCCGTCCAGGTCGACGTAGTCCGCAAGGAGCGCAAGCCCCGTCCCCACAAGAAGGGCTAGCCTCCCTTGTCTCTTTGATTACTTTTTCTGCCCTAGGAAGATGGAGGTTTGACATGGAGGAAGAGGAGAAGCTCACCCTTGAGCCCAGGCCTTCCGATTCCGCGGATGTCGAAGTCGCGAATGACCGCTTCTCTGCCGTGAGGGAGCGCTTTGAGTCTGGTGTCGAGCTAGAGGATGCGGATGTGGACCTCATCGCAGACACCGCCGTCGGCTACCTCAAGAGCCTGCTCGCCTTCTTTGGCGAGACCTCGCCCGTCATTGACGAGTACGACGGCGACGAGGGGGAGCTCATTCTTGACGTGAGCGGTGGTGACCTTGCGGTTCTTATTGGTCGTCACGGCCGCACCCTTGATGCGCTTCAGATGGTGCTTTCTTCTTTTATGAGTAATGAACTTAAGTTCCACTACCCGGTAGTAGTCGACATCGAGGGATACAAGACTCGCCGTCGAGAGAAGATAATGTCCCTCGCCCGTTCCGCTGCAGCACGTGCCAAGCGCCAGCACGGACAGGTGAGCCTTGCTCCCATGAATGCCTATGAACGGCGTCTCGTTCACCTCGCCCTTGTCGATGACGTCGATGTCAGCACTCATTCTGAGGGCGAAGACCCCGATCGAAGGGTTGTCATCACCTTCGTGCGCTGATTGCTTAAAGCTGTCCATGTCGGATAATTTGGGGGAGAGGTTGAAGCCTCTCCCCCATTGTTTTGACCAAAGTTCTTGTCTGAGAAACTTTTGTCAGAAAGGCCAAACTACATGAGTCCCATTGCGGATCCGACCCAAGACCTCATCTCCCTTGCCCTTTCCTATGGCATTCAGCTCAACGAGCAACAGGCAAGTCTATTGTTGCAGCACTTGCATCTGCTGCAGGAGAAGAACAAACAAATCAACCTCACGAGAATCGTTAGCGCCAAGGACGGACTGTTACGTCATATCCTGGACTCGCTTCTATTTCTGCTACCTCTTGATTCACATGGTATTGCTGAGAATGACCTCTACGTTGATTTGGGTACAGGTGGAGGCTATCCTGGCATCCCTCTTTCCATCATGCTCCCCTGCCGCAGCATCCTTGTGGACTCGGTCACCAAGAAGTCGAAGGCGGTCGATGAGTTCCTTCTTGAGCTTGGGTTGTCAGATCGCGTGCATACGAGTTCACTTCGTGCTGAAGAGCTTGCTAAGGAGATTCCAGCTGCTGCGAGTCTGGTCTCAGCCCGGGCGCTTGCCCAGCTCTCCGTTTTGATTGAGTACTCTTCTCCCCTACTGAAGGTAGGTGGCCTTCTCATATCTTCAAAGGGACGAATTGAGTCAGATGAAGTCAATCATGCACTTCATGTCGCACCACTTTGCGGAATGAAGCTTGTTTCACGTGAAACATGCGAACTACCCCTCGATCAGGGTCATAGGGAGATTTTTACGTTTGAAAAAATTGGGAAGGCAAAGTTGAACCTGCCAAGACATATTGGTATGGCTAAGAATAAGCCGTTGTGATGAGAGGAACGTTTCACGTGAAACAAAAGAACTGAATGATAGGGGACTTGTTTCACGTGAAACAAGTCCCCTATCATGAATGAAGCCTTTGAGACACGAAGCAAAAACAGACGGGCTATGAGGGAGGATTTGTGGGATTCAAGGATATAAAGAGGGCCTTTCCAGATAGAGAAGCAAAGGTACTAGCAATAATCAACCAAAAAGGTGGGGTTGGTAAGTCGACCACTGCCGTGAATCTTTCCGCAGCCCTAGGTGAACAAAAAAAGAAAGTCCTGATAGTAGATTTTGATCCTCAAGGGAATACCTCATCTGGCTTCGGGATTGAGAAAGAAGAGCTGGAACACGACATTTACGATGCACTGTTGCATGACTATCCCATCGAGGAACTTATAGAAGACACAATAGAGCCTCATGTCTTCGTAATACCAGCCACGATACAGCTTGCAGGTGCAGAGATAGAATTAGTCTCGGTTATGTCGCGAGAAACGATATTGAAGAGCGTACTCGAGGGAATCAAAGACGAGTTCGACTACGTCTTCATTGACTGTCCCCCGTCGTTGGGGCTTCTTACGATCAATGCGCTGGTTGCGGCAAATGCATTGCTCATCCCCATACAATGCGAGTTCTATGCCTTGGAGGGCGTGACTAAGCTCCTTGAATCGATGAAGATGGTCAAAGCGCGCTTGAATCCTGGATTGGATGTCTTTGGCGTAGTAATGACAATGTACGATGCTAGGACAACTCTTTCAAAACAGGTTGTAGAGGAAGTTCGTAAGTACTTCGGGAACAAGGTATTCAAAAGCATCATTCCTAGAAGCGTGAAGCTTTCGGAAGCGCCGTCACATGGCCTTCCGATAAATATGTATGCGCGCGTAAGCAAGGGTTCTCTCGCCTACATGAAGCTTGCAAGGGAGGTCGTGCGTCGTGGCTAGAAAAGGTGGGCTCGGAAAGGGCCTCGAGTCACTCATGGGTGGTGCCGATGCGGAAGTGAGCGCAATCACGCCGTCATCAACACTGCCGCTTAGTCAAATAAAGCCTAACAAGGGCCAGCCGAGAAAGAAGTTCGATCAGCAGTCACTTGAGGATCTCTCTGATTCAATCAAGAAAAACGGGGTCCTACAACCCATCCTTGTGAGGAAAAAGGGTGCAAACTACGAGATAGTGGCAGGGGAGAGGCGCTACCAAGCTGCGAAGCTCGCTGGTCTCGAAGAGATTCCAGTAAGCATTCGAGAGATTAGTGACGATGAGGTCTTCCAACTGGCACTCATCGAAAACTTGCAGCGTTCCGATCTTGATCCCATTGAGGAGGCCCTGGGATACAGGAAGCTCATCAAAGACAACGGCTTTACGCAGGAACAGCTCGGAAAGATACTTTCCAAGTCCCGCTCGGCCATCGCCAACTCGCTTCGCCTGCTTGACCTACCCCAGGAAGTCCAGGACATGATGGCGGACGGAAAGCTCACCGCTGGGCATGCAAGGGCAATCCTTGCCGTGGCAGGCGAAGAGGGGAAGCTCAAGCTGGCGCAGAAGGTGTTAGAGCAAGGACTGAGCGTCAGACAGACAGAAAACCTTGCCCCATTGTTTTCTGGCAACAATGAGACGGGGGAGAAGCCTAGGAGAGAGCCGGTGCCCCAGTCGTTCAAGCGGGCCCAACGACAGCTTCGTCTTGTACTGGATACCAACGTAAAGGTGAAGAGGGTTAGGAACAAGAACAAGGTAGAGATAGAGTTTGCGGATGAAGAGGAACTTGCGCAGCTCGTCGATAGGCTGAGCGGCGGAATGGAAGCATTGTAATGACCCATCTGAGAAGAACCATTGCAGCAGTGGTAGTCCTATCTGGCGTGAGTCTCCTCTCATTTCACCTCCTGCTCAACGAGGAGGCACGGAGGTCGGTCAGGGGCATGACCGAAACAGTGATGAGCTCAGCTCGTCAAGTGTCCGGGCTTATGGAGCGAGTCACGGGAATGGTCATGGAGGAGGAAGCACCGACCCAAGACGTAGAACAAGAATGGATACGTCTGGGCCTATAGGTCTCTTTTGACATAAGCCGATGCCCCGTACTAGAACAAATGTTCTAGTACGGGGCATCGCGTCTTGGAAGGACGAATCAAGCCATGCGGTCGATGCTTTGCTTGAGCTGCCCGCAGGCGGCATCGATGTCTGCGCCGCGCGAGTTCCTAATGGTTGCCTCTACGCCCACGGATTTGAGCCTACGGACGAACTCCTGCGCGCGAGCGTCGGATGTCGGGCGGAACTTGCTGCCCTTCACCTCGTTGAGTTTGATCAGGTTCACGTGGGCCAGGTTGTCCCGACAGAAGTCACAGAGGGAGGCAAGCTCCTCCTCGCTGTCGTTGACACCCTTGATGAGTGCATATTCGTAGGTGGGCCTGCGCCCCGTCTTGTCCACGTATTCGCTCATGATGTCATAGAGGTGGAGCAGGGAGTACTTGCGCACGCCTGGCATGAGCATGTCTCGTGTGCGCTGCACGGCGGAGTGGAGGGATACGGCGAGGGTGAACTGCTCGGGTTCGTTTGCGAAGCGCTTGATCATGGGAATGACGCCACAGGTGGAAACGGTGAGGTGTCGAGCGCCGATTCCCGCACCCTCGGGTGAGTTGAGCCTGCGCAGCGCGGCGAGCGTGGCATCGTAATTCATGAGGGGTTCGCCCTGTCCCATGAGGACGACGCTCGTCACGCGCGTTCCGAAGTCATCGCGTACGTGCATGACCTGCTCGTATATCTCTCCTGCCGTGAGGGAGCGCGTGAGGCCGGCAGCCCCTGTCGCACAGAAGGCGCATCCCATGGCACAGCCCGCCTGCGAGGAGGCGCAGACCGCGAGGCGATCCCTGTTGGGCATGCCCACGCACTCGACCGAAACCCTATCAGGAAAGCGCAGGAGGTACTTCCGACTGCCGTCAGCGGAGACCTGGCGCGCGACCTCCTCGACCCCGCCAAGGCTACAGCGCTCGGCAAGTTGTGCCCTAAGGGACTTTGGGAGGTTCGACATCTGCTCGAAGGAGCTGACGTTCTTCTCCCATATCCACTCCTCGATCTGCTTGGCGCGGAACTTTGGCTGCCCGAGCTCTTCCAGAAGGGAGAGGAGCTGTCCGTGGGACAGGCTGTGGAGGTCGACTCCGGGCCTTGTCCCACCAGCCGCGTTGTTGTCGTCTTGCATGTTTTGGACCCCTCAAACTGTCTGGATGCGAGGCAGGAGTATCCTCGTCATCTAGGTGTTTTTCCTGCAAGAAGAGTCTAGCGCACGGCGCTCGCGCCCTAAGGAGTCCAGGAATGTCGAAGACCGACGTTACACAAAGCAAGCTCGTGGTCCTTGCGGGCGGATGGTCCGACGAGAGGGAGGTCTCGCTCGAATCGGGCGAGGCTTGTGCGAAGGCCCTCGCCGAGGCGGGCTTCTCTGACGTCACTCTCCTGGACGTCGCCGCGCCAGATTTCGTGGCCGCGCTCGTCTCGGGGGGATACGACGTGGCCTTCGTCGCCATGCACGGACGTTACGGCGAGGACGGCTGCATCCAGGGGATGCTTGAGGTCCTGCACCTGCCTTACACCTTCTCTGGCGTGCTCGCATCAGCCATGGGCACGGAGAAGGAGGTTGCCAAGGCGATCTATCGCCAGGCGCAGATACCCGTTCCCGAGGGGGTGGACCTCCCTGGCGACGTCGCCCTAGCAGACAGCGAGGCAGAGGAGCTCGTAGCCAATCTCGGGCTTCCCGTCTTCGTGAAGCCCGCCGCCAACGGGTCGAGCTACGGCATCACCAAGGTCACCTCCGCGGGCCAGCTCGCCCGCGCCGTGGCGCGGGCAGGGGAGGGAGGATGCCGCGTCCTCATCGAATCCTGCGTAGAGGGGACGGAGATCACGGTTCCTGTCGTGGGAAACGAGGAGCCCGAGGCCCTGCCTGTGGTGGAGATCGTGACCAACGCGGAGTTCTATGACCTCAAGGTAAAGTACGAGCCATCCGAGCTCCACCACGTCATCCCCGCCCGCATCCCAGAGGAAAGTTACGCGAGGGCCCAGGAGCTGGCCATCCGCGCGCACCAGGCCCTGGGCTGCAGGGGCGCCTCGAGGAGCGACTTCATCGTCCGCGCCGACGGCACCCCCGTCATCCTCGAGACCAACACCATCCCCGGCATGACGGAGATGAGCCTGCTTCCCGACTCCGCGCGTCACGCGGGAATAAGCTTCCCGGATCTTTGCAAGCGCTTCGTGGAGCTTGCCCTCGAGGGCAACGACCAGGATTAGGGAGTGACGGGAGCAGCATGAGCGGGATGGGACCCCTGGCGTCGCCCGTCGACGAGATTCTCCTGCCGGGCACTCCGGAAGAGGTCGCCGAGTGCTATCGCAGTCTTGAGCGCCGCGCCACAAAGACCTCGTTCGACCTCCTCGAGGAGGACATAGTCGTCCTTGACACCGAGACGACGGGCCTCTCGTTCAAGGGCTGCGAGCTCATCGAGGTGGCCGCCGCCCGCCTGAGCGGACGCGAGGTGGTGGAACGCTTCCACAGCTTCGTGCATCCCCATCGACCCATCCCGTCCGAGATATCGGCGCTCACGGGGATATCGAACGCCGACGTGGCCCTCGCGCCCGAGGCGCCCGATGTCATTGGCAGGCTCGCGGACTTCGTCGGTGGAGTCCCCGTGCTTGCGCACAACGCGACCTTCGACAGGACCTTCGTGGAGTCCGTGCCCGGCGGCAAGGACGTGAGTGACAGTTGGATAGATACGCTAGCGCTCTCACGCATCGCGCTGCCGCGCCTCTCGACCCATCGCCTCGCCGACATGGCGCACGCCTTTGGCTGTGATGCGGTCACGCATCGCGCCATGGCGGACGTTGACGCGCTGTGTGGAATGTGGCGCGTCATACTCCTGGGACTCAGTGACTTGGGGCCCGGCCTCCTGGGTCGTCTCGCTGACATGCACCCCGAGGTGGACTGGCCCTTCCGACCCGTCATTGGTCACCTCTCCCAGGAGCAGGGACAGGCGACCTTCTCGCTGAGGCAGGCCAGGAGGGACCTGCTTGCCGGCGAGCGCCCAGCCATGAGGACGGAAGCGCCGGATGGGGGAGAGGAGCTCGTCTCCCCCTCGTCGGAGGAGGTGACGGCGCAGTTCAGGCGCGGCGGCCTGGTCGAGCGCATGTACCCGTCCTTCGAGTGGCGACAGGAGCAGGAGCAGATGGCCCTGGAGGTCAGGGATGCCCTCGCAAGCTCCTCGCATCGCTCTATCGAGGCGGGCACCGGGGTGGGGAAGTCCATGGCCTACCTGCTTCCCGAGCTCATGTTCGCACAGAGGAACAGGCTGACCGTGGGGGTCGCCACGAAGTCCAACGCCCTCACTGACCAGCTCATATCCCAGGAGCTTCCCGCCCTCGCGCGGGTTCTCCCAGATGGGCTCAGCTTTACGAGCCTCAAGGGCTACGACCACTATCCCTGTCTCCACAGGCTCGAGACCTCGACCTACGCCGAGCTGCCCCTCTCGCTCGTGGACGGCATGGGAAAGTCTCCACGGACGACGCAGTCCGAGATGCTCACGGCAATCGCGGTGAGCTACGCGTTCTGCCTGCAGTCCCCCCAGGGCGACCTCGACGCGTTGGGCATCCGCTGGCGCTACGTTCCACGGCAGATGCTCTCCACCACGGCCAACGAGTGCCTGAGGAACCGCTGTCCCTTCTATCCCAACGAGTGCCTGGTCCACGGCGCCCGCAAGAGGGCGAGCCAAAGCGACATCGTGGTCACGAACCACTCCCTCCTGCTCCGGGACATCGACCTCGATGGACAGATCCTGCCCCCCATCAGCCATTGGGTGGTGGACGAGGCACACGGCTTCGAGGGCGAGGCGCGCCGCCAATGGGCGCGTGAGTTCTCGGGCGACCTGGTGAGGCGTGGCTTCGAGCAGCTGGGGAGCAGCAAGACCGGCACCCTCCACAACCTCATGGTCCAGGTTTCGGGTCTTGCCGAGGCGACCCTCTACCAGCGTCTTCTCACCAAGCTGTCCGCGTCGTCCGCCCGCGCCTCCGTGTCCTGCGCGGACTTCCTCCTGGCCTTGCATGGGCTTGCAGGCCAGGCAGATGGGTCGGGCGACTATGACCGCGTGAACGTCTGGATTGACGCGAGGCTGCGGGAGAGCGACGAGTGGGGGTCGCTGAAGCAGGTGGGCGACGTCTGCCTGAGACGCCTCGAGGAGGCGGAGAAGGACGCGCGAGAGGCGTTCGAGGCCCTGTCCGAGGCCGACGCTCCTCTGGCAGGCGACCTCAGGGCATCGACGAGCTTCCTGGGGCAGCTGGGGGAGTCCCTCTCGCTCGTCTTGGACGGGAGCGACCAGAGCTACTTCTACTCAGCAGAGCTCGCCCGCCGCAAGCGGGACATGCCATCAGAGCGCCTCGTGGCGGAGAAGCTCGAGGTCGGACCCGACCTGGCCGAGAGATGGCTGTCGCAGATGCAAAGCGTCGTGTTCACGTCGGCCACCATGGCCGTCGGAAAGAGCTTTGAGCACTTCGACCATTCCGTGGGGCTCGATGCCCTAGGGCCTGACGCCAATCGTGACCTCCGCCTCGACTCGAGCTTTGACTACGAGGACAACATGTCGGTCGTGGTGTGCAAGGACATGCCCCAGCCCAACGACCCACGCTATCGCGAGGCCTTGTCCCAGCTCCTCGTGGACGTCCACACGGCCATGGGCGGCTCGGTGCTCACCCTCTTCACCAACAGGCGTGACATGGAGCTCGTCTACCAGCAGGTGCTTCCCCGCATGCATGAGCGGGGACTTGAGCTGATCATGCAGGAGCGTGGCGCGTCACCGCGCAGGCTTCGCGACCAGTTCCTCGCCGACCGCTCCCGCTCCCTCTTCGCCCTGAGGTCCTTCTGGGAGGGATTCGACGCGGCAGGGGACACCCTCCGTTGCGTCGTCATCCCCAAGCTGCCCTTCGCCAGCCCCAAGGACCCTTTGGTGAGGGAGAGGGAGCTTCGCGAGGACCGCTCCTGGTGGCGCCATTCCCTCCCCGAGGCGGTCATCTCGGTCAAGCAGGCGGCAGGGCGGCTCATCAGAAGCTCGAGCGACACCGGCGTCCTCGTGCTCGCCGACTCACGCCTGGTCAGCAAGCGCTATGGGCGCCAGTTCACGAACTCCCTGCCCAAGCAGCCACCCTGCGAGCTCGAGTGCGGGAACGTGGGGGAGTACATCAGGATGTGGCGGGCGGGCCACGAGTCGTAGGGAGCTCACACCCGGCCCGTCTTTGTCACGGCGGCGCGCAGAGCCCGCGCGGCCTCCCTCACCCTGGCCCTGAGGTCCTCGTCGCGTATCACCACGGAGCTTCCGCAGGCTGCGAGCCTGAGGGGCAGCCAGTCTCCTGCGTAGAGGGGGAGGGTCACGGAGGTCCTGCCCTCCGACTCTCCCGTCACTCGCATGCCATGCCAGGAGAAGAGCTCAAGGAGGCCCTGGTCGAGGAAGTCCACGGCAACCTCGCGCACGACCTCATGGTCCTGCTGCCCCATGGTCACCGCCCCTTTGTGCTCCCCCGTCGCGAACGGCCTGGGGTCGGCCATTCGGTCCAGGCGGAAGGTCCTCTGGGCCTGTATCTCGAGGTCCAGCGCCTCGAGATACCATGCCCCCTCCTCGGTCCTGAGCGTCTGGGGGATGACGCGCCTTTTCCTTGGTTCGGCATCGGCGGCGCCGCGATACCAAAAGCCCAGGCCATGACCATCGGCTATGGCCTGGGCGCAGAGGTCGAGGACGCTCGGCCTGCCGCTGACGTCCGGCCCCTGTGGCCGCCCTTCCGCGCCCGTTTCGCCGGTGGGAGAGAGGTAGGGAAGGACTCCCTGGTAGATTGGGTCATCCTGCGACATCCCCAGTCGTTCGAGCGCCGCCCGCATCGCCTCGGACTCGGAAGGGGTGAGCTTGAGCGGGTGCCCCTTGCGCTCGCTGTCGAATGCCAGGACGAGCTGGTCGTCGTCACCGAGGCCAATGGGGAGACCCATGCCCTCCTCGTCGTGGGCGGTGAGGGCGAGCTCCAGGAGCAGGCGCGCGTGCCGGGTGCTGCAGCCGAGTCGCGCGGCGACCGTGGATAGCGAGAGTGACCTACCCTGGGCCGAGAGGCTGCCCAGGAGCGCGGCCAGCTCGCGTGCCTCCTCGAGCCCGCCCCTCCTGCCTCGCCTGGAAGCCCCGCTAGGCATCGCACGCCTCCTCCACGACCCTGTCCCAGTGGTCGGCGACCTCCCGCGGTCCGACGGGCATCAGGCGATGCGCCACGCACCAGCGGGCGCACGCCTCGGGGTCGGAGTATCCGACCTCCCAGCATCGCCCCCCGCGCCCATCGACGTGCCTGCCGCGTCGGTCGAGTTCCGCGGCCACCTCCCCCTCTGTGCAACCCAGGTCTTGAATCGTGACCGTGCCGACCTCGGGCCCGATCTGGAAGGGGAGGCGCAGGTAGTCACCCACGCAGAAATCCGGGGGTATGCGGTAGGAACTGCCCGACACGACCCTCGCGGAGAGGAAGCGGTCCAGGCGGTAGACTCGGGGCTCCCTCCAGCTTCCGTCATCGCGGAGCTCCGAGGCGACGAAATAGCTCTGCCTCCTCAGGCCGAAGCTCCCATAGAGGCGCAGCCTCCTCTCCCTTGGCTCTTGGCCCCTTGCTTGGTAGGTGACCACCGCCTCCCGTCTCCCAGACAGGGCGGCGAGTAGGGGAGGTAGGAGCCCGTCGTCGATCCCGCTGCCAGAGAACAGCCGCTCGAGGCTACCGCTGGGACCAAATGATCCGTCGACCTTGGCCAGGGCGAGCCTCAGCTCGCTCCTATGCGGAAAGCTCGGGTCGTGAGTCAGGGGAGCGCAGGCGACGTCCAGCACCAGCGCATCCTTAGAGGAGAGGGACCCCCCTCCGGGGAAGGACGCGGCCTCGTCAACCTTCCAGAGACCGGGCTGTCCCTCGCTCGCGACGTTGACGAGGCTGAGGCCGCAGGCGGACATGGCCGCGCGGTCGCGCCTGAAGGCCTTTCGGAACGCCTCGTCGCTTGCCTGCGGGTAGTAGGTGTTCCGGAGCTCCTCGTTGGAGAGGGCGTGCTTGGCGTTTGAGAAGGCGAGGATCAGTCCCGCCACGCGCCTGGCCTGTTCGTCGTCCCTGCTCACCGTGACGAAATCGTCCTCCATGCGTCCTCCCACATCCGATGCCGTGCAGCGAGGCCTTGCCCCCGTGCGGGCAGCTGCCGCCTCCGACCCCCGAGCTGTGCTGGTAGAACAAATATGCATCATAAGACGTATACTCGGACGATAGGAAAGTGGACGATTCTCTCCCTGCTTCGGCAAAGGACGTATAGCATGGCAACGACGCGCAGCTACCTCGACTATCTCAACGACAAGGTGGACATCTCTCCGGCGAACAGCCAGGAGGAGCTAGACGCCTCCCAGCTGATCGAGTCGATCATGCAGGAGCACGGCCTCGACACGAGCCTGCAGGAGTTCGCCGCGCCCGCGGCGCCTGAGCTTCCGCGGGCGATACTGCTCGTGATCATGGTCATCGGCATGGTCCTCTCGGGCATCCTGGGCTCCGTCGTGGGCCTGGTCGGCCTCGCCCTGGTGCTTGTGCCGTCCATCCTCCTGGGCCTGCGCTTCGGTGGCCGGGACCTTATATCGGGCATCGGGACCCGTGCCCGCAGCCAGAACGTCATCGGCGTCCATCGAGCCAGCGGCCCCCTGGTGGTCAAGGGCAACCGTCCCATCGTGATCGTCGCCCACTACGACAGTCCCAACGAGGGGCTCCTCTTCCAGCCCCAGCTGGCCAGGTGGCAGCCGCTCCTCATGCGGTCGAGCCTCTGGTGTGGCATCTCCGTGGCCTTTTGCTCCCTGATTCAGGTCATCGCCATCATCCCCGCCTCAATCCGTCACGTCTTCTGGGTGTTGGGAATGCTGGCGGCCCTCCCCCTCCTCCTCGTCGGCATCGCGGGAATCTATGGTCGATTCGCCTCCTGTACCACCGGTGCCAACGACAACAAGGCCTCCGTCGCGGCCATGCTGGGCGTGCTGGACAAGCTGCGTCCCGCGGATGACGAGGCAAAGGCCTGGGCCGCCGCCCATCCTCATTCCGAGGGGGTTGGCGAGGGTCCTTCTGCTCCGCTCGAGGAGGAGCTCGAGGTAGAGAGTGACGAGGAGGCCTCCGAGCGGGCCTTTGCCTCTCTGGACGAGCTTCCTGCTGACAGGGGGGGAGAGGACGTCACTTCCACCGCTCCGTCGCCTGCTGATTCGACCGCGGCGGAAGGCCTCCACCCGGCGACCGCCGCCTTCACTCCCCAGGTGATTCCCGCGCCCGAACCAGAGGGTCCCAAGTCGGTCCGTCGCGGCGCAAGGCTCATTGAGGAGCTCCAGATTCTTCCCGAGAGTTGCCAGATCGTCTATCAGAAGCCTCCCGTGCCCCAGGTCGTTCTTCCCGACCTGCCCGAAATCGACGTCGACGGCGCTCTCCCCGGAGTTTCCCCGTCCGCAAGCGGGTCCACCAGCGAGATGGGGGAGACTTCGTCTGGGGCGGGGGCACGGCCAGAGCCCGGGGCCACCATGCCCGAGTTCATGGCACGCGCCAACGCCCGCATCTCCGAGTCGTCCCTCGAGGAGGAATCATCCGCGGACCCCGCCAAGGCCGCCGAGGGTGGTTCCACGCAGGGCTCGTCGACTGACGACGCCCTCATCGCTGACTTCGAGGTCATCGACCCCGACGCTCCTTCCCGCCCTGCCGAGCTCCTCGCTTCCGTCAAGTCGGCGCTCTCCCATGTGAGGGAGCTCATCCCTCGAGGCGAGCGCCAGGCCCCCAAGATCGAGCGTGGGGAGGAGCTGGCCTCCGACCAGCCTGGGGAGCAGCCTGTCGTACAGGCCGCGGATGGTCAGGGGACGGAGGCTGACGAGAAGGGCGAGTCCCTGCAGCCAGAGAATCCCAGCCAGACCGTCGCCACGCCCGCCGTGACCTATGAGGACGAGGAGGCACTGCTAGCGGAGGTCCACGCGCGCGCCGCAGGGGACACCGTTCCAAGCGTGTCGCTCGACGCCGCCGGACCAAAGGACGCACCTGGCATCACGGACGGACCCTCTTCCGATTCGCAGGGCGTCGCAGACGAGGAAGAGAGGGTCCTCGTGGCCGTGGATGCCGAGGGCGAGGAGGCTGACTCCGAGTCCGAGCTTGCAGACGCCCGTGACGAAGAGCCCCTGCCCTACGGCGGGCCCATGGCGTCACAGTTCGAGACCCCGAGCGTCCATGACGTCGAACCCCGCAAGGTCGATCCCGCGAGCGTTCCCTCGATCAACGACGCCTACCTAGACAACGCAGCCATCTTCACGCGTCTGAAGGCGGTCCCAAACCCAGCCATCGCGCCCGTTCCAGAGCCAAACTTCGCCCACGAGCAAGATTCGCAGCTCGAGCCCCAGGTTGGCGGCCAGTCCTTGCGGCGGGAGGATGCCTCGGCAGACCTGCAGCCCGGATTCGCGGCGGACGGCGCGGACGGGAGCGAGGCGGTTCAGGAAGGGACAGCGCTAGAGGGCGCTCCGCGGAGTCAGGACGAGCAAGCGGAGGAACTCGTCCCCGAAGAGGGGGCTCAGCCCGATTCTGAGGCCGTCCCCGTTCCCGTCACAGACGGCGGCCCGGCAACCGAGGAAGCCTGGGAGGACGGACCTCGGGCTGAGTCTGCGACAGCCGAGGTCACCGAGGGCGACGTCGAGGGAGAGGACGAACCACCCTGCGACTCCCAGCAATTCGACGGCGAGGACCTGCGTGAGGGATCTGCGGGAGCAGGGGAGCCTGACCAGCAGGCGGAGGTCTTCGAAGCCGGTGCCTCACGTGGCGAAGCGGATGCCCTTGACGACGGAGCTGCCTTCGAGGACGAGGCGGAGGAGCCCTTGGTCCAGGATGTCGCGGAGCCAGGGCAAGCCACCTTGCCAGACGGTACTCGGCTGGCAGGCGCGGGAGCAGAGACCTTGGAGCAAGAGCCAGCGAGGGACGAGGCACCTCTCCCACGATTCAGCCTGTTCGCGCCCCTGCGCGACGACTACATCATGGATGCCGAGTTCGAGCGGCTTCCGGAGGACGGTCCGACCCCAGGGGCGGACGCGCTTGGCCAGACCATGGCCCAACCCGTGGTTGCCGACGGTAGCGACGAGCCGACCCTCGTGACCATGCCCGTCGCCGAGGATGACGTGGAGGAGAGGCCAATCGAGCGCGAGGAGCCGGAAGCGTCGACCGAGGTGGCACCCGATTCAGACGAGGAGATGCCGGTAGAGGGAGGGGAGCCGTCAGCTGCGGAACCCCTCGACGAAGCTGAGCCGGAGGACGACCGACCCGAGAGGGCCGTCGGTTACGTCCTGGGCGAGGAGCCGGCAGAGGTCGACCAGAGCGAGCTGACTCTCGACGCACGGCCCTTCGTGTCCGCAGAAGACGTCAGGGTCACGGAGTCGTCTGCTACCGGCGATCCCGCCCAGGAACTGGATCCCAACGCAACCGTCATCGCCCCCAACCTGAGTTTCATGGAGGACGAGGAGCCTAGCGAGGAGGAACTGGCCTCCAAGGACGTGTCGGGGTTGGACACCTATGCCATGGACGGCACCGAACCCCGTCCGGCAGAGCCTCGGCGTCCGGAGCCGACGGCGGTCGATGATCCCAACTGGGGCAAGAGCGAGTTCACGCCTCAGCCGGGAAACATCGCGCGCCGGGCGGTGCTCTTCGACCTTCCTGATCCGTCAGAGGCCACGCCCGACCCGCTTGCCCCCGAGGAGCCCAGCCCCACTCCCGCCCCGCGCGGCATCGACGAGGGACGCGCGCGCCCGTCGGCCGCGGACCTCTCCTATACGAGGGGCGAGCGCGAGCCGTTGGGCGTGGTGGGCGAGGGTGCCCTGAGGTCTGAGTCTCCGCGGCCACGGGGTGGGTCCCACCAGGCAAGGCCCATGGGCAAGAAGCGCTTCAACATCTTCGGTCGCCACAAGGACCAGACGGAAGACTCAGATTCCTTGAGCTCTTGGCTTGGCGTTGACGAGGACTTCGACGCCAAGAAGAGCGGCCGCGAGATTGGCAGCTGGGACAACTTCTCGGACGCGAAGCAGGGGAGGCCTCGCGACGGATGGAAGGGAGGCGCGACGAGCCGCTTTGACCTCAGGCTCGTCGAGGATGAGCCTGCCGGCTCCGAGGAAGGCGCGAGCCAGGCTTCTGCGGAGGGCTACACCCTGGGTGGAGAGGAGCCCCAGGCCATGGAGTCCCGGGAGGGGATTGGCATGGAAGAGCTGCGCGAGGCCATCACGAGCATGGGTGACGACGAGCTGCTTGCCCACGACGTCTGGTTCGTGGCCCTGGGTGCCTCGGGACTCGACCACGCTGGCGCAAAGCGCTTCATGGTCGAGCACCGCAAGGACATCCGTGGCGCCTTCGTCGTCAACCTCGACTCCGTCGGCGCCGGTCGCCTCAGCGTGCTCACGAGCGAGGGTGCCACCAGTCCGCGCAGGGCAGACCGCAGGATGGTCCGCCTGCTGTCAAAGATCGCAGACGACCTGCACGTCGGGCTGGAGAAGGTTCGCTTCGACTGGGCTGACACGGACGCGACACCCGCCATGCAGTCGTCCATGCGTGCGGCAACGATCATGGGCGTCTCTGAGGACGGCGTTCCCGCGCTCTCTCACACCGCGGACGACGTGCCGGAGAACCTCGATGCGGCGCAGGTGGTCGACGTCGCCGAGCTCGTCGCCGAGCTCATTCGACGGGCATAGGAGGGTCCGTCCAAGAACCAAGTCCGACCCAATGAACCTATTGCATGCCGGCGGTCCCCCTGTGGTGGCTGCCGGCATGTCCCGTTCCGAGGGGGTTGCCCCCGCGCACGGGGTCGCCTCCGCGCAGCTGGGCCCGCGGCGGACGCCGCCTCTTGCCCGCCGCCCCAGAGGCCAGGCCGACCTCGTCCGGTCCAAGCGCCTCCGCCCGTCGTATCTCCTGCCTTGCAAGCAGCGTCTCTTCCACCAGACCTCCCCGGTCGCCTACGTTGGGGAGTAGAGGCTACTCATGCGAGCTGGCAGCAAACCCATCGGCAGCTTGCGCCAGTCTGGCGTCAGCTAGGGACGCGAGCCCTCCGAGCATGGGATTCGCGACAGTTTCGACAAAAGCCTTGGGCACGTCGCAATGGGAGCTGTGATAGAATCCACAAACATGCGGGCATCGCCAAGTGGTAAGGCAATGGCTTCCCAAGCCATCATCCGCGGGTTCGAATCCCGTTGCCCGCTCCATAGACTGTCATCGGGCCCTTCGGGGCCCGATTTCGTGAAAGGGCAATCCATGAGCGTTCCCATGACCGCCGAAGAGTGCCATGTCGCCATCGGGCATCTTTCTCCCAAGATTGACAACTATGCCGAGCTGCTGGTTCGCAAGGGTGCGGCATTGAGGCGGGGACAGGAGCTCGTACTGCAGGCGCCCGTGGAGCGGGCGGACTTCGCCCGCCGCGTCGTGAGGAAGGCCTACGAGGCGGGCGCGGGACACGTGACGGTCATCTGGTCTGACGACGTGGTGGGACGCCTGACCTACGAGCACGTGGACAAGGCCTACTTCGAGCACGTCCCCTCGTGGCAGCGAGAGCAGCTCAACTCTCTCGCCGAGGCTGGTGCTGCGTTCCTCTTCCTCGAGGGAAGCGACCCCTCCGCGCTCGACGGGATTGACCCCGCCAAGCCGGCGGCCGCACGAAAGGCGCGCAACACCGAGTGCCTCGCGTTCAGGGAGGGTATGGACTTCGGCCGAAACGTCTGGTGCATCGCGGGGGTTCCCGTCGAGGCCTGGGCCCGCGAGGTCTTCCCCGAGCTCTCGGGCAGCGAGGCGATCTACAGGCTCTGGCTCGCCATCCTGAGCGTGGCGCGCTCGGACGGCCGCGACCCCCAGAGTGCCTGGGAGACCCACAACGCCACCTTCGAGAAGAACAAGCGCCTGCTCAACGCTGCCGCCTATGACAGCCTGAGGTATCGGTCGTCGAATGGTACGGACCTCGTCGTTGGCATGAACGCCGGCCACCTCTGGGAGGGAGGGGCCGCCCGGACGGTGGATGGGACCGTCTTCTTCCCCAACATCCCCACCGAGGAGGTCTTCACCACCCCCAACCGCAACCGTACGGAGGGAATCGTCCACTCCGCCATGCCGCTCGTGCATGCGGGTCAGGTCATCGACGACTTCTGGATCAGGTTCCGAGACGGCGCGGCGGTCGAGTGGGACGCCCGTCGGGGCAAGGCCGCGCTCGACCAGATCATGGCGGCAGACGAGGGTGCCCATCACCTGGGAGAGGTCGCCCTCATCTCAAAGAACACCCCCATCAGGCAGAGTGGGATCCTCTTCTACGACACGCTCTACGACGAGAACGCGAGCTGCCACCTCGCCCTTGGCATGGGATTCCCGGAGTGTCTTGATGGCGGGCTCGACATGGGCAAGGACGAGCTCCTGGCCCATGGGGTGAACCAGTCCTCCACCCACGTCGACTTCATGGTGGGCGCCGACGACTTGGACGTCTGGGGAGTCGACACTAACGGAGAGGAGACCCCCATCTTCGTGGGCGGGCAGTGGGCCTGGGAGGCCGAGTAGCGACCCAGGCACGTGGTAGAATCGCACGGACGTCTCATCGCGTGACATATCGGGCCGTTAGCTCAGTTGGCAGAGCAGGGGACTTTTAATCCCAAGGTCGTGGGTTCGACCCCCACACGGCCCACCACGTACGCTTGCAGGCCAACGGTGGTGCTTCCCGTTGGCCTGCTTCTCGTATGCCCATGATGCAACTATTTCCCTATGTAACAGGCTGCTAGCTGCTGATATTCAAATCGTTGACGCAAGCAATTGACGACATCGAGATCCTTGTCCATCTTCACCTGCCCAATTGTTTCGAGCAGGAAACCAAAGGGGGCTCTCGTCTTACGCGCATTTGCATAGAGGCGTAATATCCCTCAACAACAAGTGGAGCAGGAGTCCAGGCGCAGGGAAGGGGGAGAGGTTCGATGGACAACAACACAGGCATCAAGCTCTCTCTCCGACGCCAGGGCCGACGAATCACGCTGCGACGCCAGCGCGAGCTGCTCCCGGTCCGCTGAGGCAAAACTAGAGGCCTCGCACACATAGGACTGTGACACCGCCTGGCAATGCCAGGCTTTTTTGTACGAAAAATACCTGGCACGCAGCGTATTCACCTTTTTGGGAGGGGACGCCCTCCCATCGCGTGCCCACGACCATAACCAACACACCAAGCAATGAACGACAAAACAGGGGAGAGCAACCATGCCTGCAACCAAGATCCAAAACGCCGCCACCAACGCCGCCACGAAGGAGAAGGTCGTCCTCGCTTATTCCGGCAGTCTGGACACCTCCGTCATGGTCAAGTGGCTCCAGCTCGAGAAGGGACTCGACGTCGTCGCCATCTGCGGCAACGTGGGCCAGGACGCAGAGGACCTGGCCTGGGTGGAGAAGAAGGCCCTGCGGATGGGAGCCGTCCACTCGGAGGCCCTGGACATGCGCGAGGAGTACGCGAAGGAGGTTCTCACCAAGGCGATCAAGGCAAACGGCCTCTACGAGGACACCTACCCCCTGCTCTCCGCGCTCTCGCGTCCCCTCATCGTGAAGCACCTCGTGGAGATCGCCCACAAGACGGGTGCCTCGTACATCGCCCATGGCTGCACGGGCAAGGGCAACGACCAGGTGCGCTTCGAGACCTGCATCCACGCTCTCGACCCCAGCATCAAGGTCCTGGCACCCGTGCGCGAATGGGACCTCCTCACCCGCGAGCAGGAGATGGAGTGGGCCCAGGAGCATGGCGTGCCCGTGCCCACCACTGCCGCCAAGCCCTACTCCATCGATGACAACCTCTGGGGTCGCGCCATCGAGTGCGGCGCCCTCGAGAACCCCTGGAACGAGCCCCCTGCGGACATCTGGACCATGACGGTGGACCCCATTTCCGCCCCCGACCAGCCGGAAGAGATCGTGGTCGGCTTCGAGAAGGGCGTGCCCTGCTCGCTCAACGGCAAGAAGATGGAGCTCCTGCCCCTGATCGTCCAGCTCAACAAGGTCTGTGGCGCACACGGGTACGGACGCATCGACATGATCGAGGACCGTGTGGTGGGCATCAAGAGCCACGAGTGCTACGAGTGCCCCGCCTCCCTCGCCCTCATCAACATGCACCACGCCCTCGAGACCCTCTGCCTCGACCACGACACCCTGCAGTACAAGCACATGATCGACCAGCAGTGGTCCAAGGTGGTCTACGACGGCCTCTGGTACAGCCAGCTCAAGGAGGCGCTTGACTCCTTCTGCGCCAGCACCCAGGCCTTCGTCACCGGTGAGGTCAAGGCAAAGCTCTACAAGGGCAGCCTCACCGTGACCGGCCGCAAGAGCGCCTACTCCCTCTATGACCTCAGCCTTGCGACCTACGGTGACGGCGACAGCTTCGACCGCAGTGCCTCCAAGGGCTTCGTAGACCTGCACAGCCTGCCAAGCAAGACCTGGTCGGGCAAGCAGGGTCCCGCCCACAAGCAGGCGGTTCCCGCGCCTGCGGGCAAGAAGCAGGCGAAGCTGGGCTACGCAGTCCTCTCCGCGTAGGGGAAGTTGTCCGGCAGGAGCTGGGGTTGCGCGCACGCGGGAAGACTCGGCCCGCGTGCGCGCCCTTGCGTCCTCAGGCCCATACAGTGGCGAACGACTGAGCGAACACGAGATGAGAAAGGCGGGTCAGGATGGCCCTTTGGTCTGGAAGGTTCGAACAGGGAGTCGACGAGCTTACCCAGCGCTTCGGTGCCTCGCTCGAGGTCGACAAGAGCATGTGCCGTCAAGACATCGCCGGGTCCATGGCACATGCCCGGATGCTGGCTGACCAGGGCATCATCGGCGTGGATGACGCCGAGAGGATTCAGGAGGGCCTTTCTCGGATCCTCACGCAGATAGACGACGGCGACTTCGAGTGGGACGTGAACGACGAGGACGTCCACATGGCGGTCGAGTCGAAGCTCACGCAGATGGTCGGTCCAGCCGGCGCGCGCCTTCACACCGGACGTTCGCGCAACGACCAGGTGGCACTTGACCTGCGACTCCTTGCCAAGGACCTCCTTGCCCAGCTCATGAGGGGAAACCTTGCCCTCAGGAGGACCCTTCTCGACGAGGCGGTGGCACGGCGGGGCGTGGTGATGCCGGGTTACACCCACCTGCAGCATGCGCAACCCGTGTTCCTCTCGCATCACCTGCTTGCCTACTTCTGGATGCTGGGGCGTGACTTCAAGCGCCTCTCCTCCGCCTTCGACGAGGCGGATGCCAACCCCCTGGGAGCCGCCGCCCTGGCGGGGACCACCTATCCCATAGACCGCTTCCAGACGACGGAGTCCCTGGGCCTCGACCATCCCATCCCCAACTCCATGGACGCCGTGAGCGATCGCGACTACCTCCTCGACCTGCTCTATGCCTGCTCCGTCTCGATGATGCACCTCTCGCGTCTCTGCGAGGAGATCGTGCTCTGGTCCACCACGGAGTTCGGCTTCGTCACGCTCTCTGACTCCTACTCGACCGGCTCGTCGATCATGCCCCAGAAGAAGAACCCGGACTTCGCCGAACTCACCCGTGGCAAGACCGGTCGGGTGTACGGTGACCTGGTGGCCCTCCTCACGACCATGAAGTCGCTTCCCCTGGCCTACAACAAGGACCTCCAGGAGTGCAAGGAGGGCCCCCTCGATGCAGCGCATACGCTGCTCGACTGTATGGCGTGCGTGAGGGGGATGGTCTCCACCTGGCGCCTCGACGAGGGCCGCATGGAAGAGGAGTCGAGGAAGGGCTTCACCGCCGCGACCGACGTGGCAGACTACCTCGCCAAGCGAGGGGTGCCCTTCCGCAAGGCCCATGAGGTGGTGGGGGAGCTCGTCCTATATTGCGAGAGGCATCACAAGGGCCTGGAGGACCTGACGCCCGAGGAGTTCCGCCAGGCCTCCGGGCTCTTCGACTCCGACGTGACGGAGGACCTCGACCCAAGGGGGATAGCTTCGGCCCGTAACAGCTACGGCGGTACAGGTACCCAGGCGCTCGCTCGCCAGCTCGAGGAGGCGCGCGCCGCGCTCGAGGCCGACGAGGGCTCGCTAGCGGGGGAGTAGGTCGCAGGCGGCAGGGAACGCCGACGGCGGCCTTCCGGCCAGGGTCCCCACCTCTGCACGCTTAGTGGGCCCCGCCGCGGCGCGCTAGAATTGGGGGACGTCCGCAGCCCAGGAAAGGACACCCCGCATGATCGACCGCTACACCCGCCCCCAGATGGGTCACATCTTCTCGCTCCAGAACAAGTACGCCATCTGGCAGGAGATCGAGGTCCTGGCCTGTGAGGCCCATGCCGAGCTGGGACAGGGCGGCATCACCAAGGAGGAGGCGCGCTGGATTCGCGACCACGCCGCCTTCGACAAGGACGAGGTCGACCAGATCGAGGCCGTGACCAACCACGACGTCATCGCCTTCCTGACCAACATGGGCTCGTACATCGACGCGGAGGTCCCCGAGGGCCAGCCCAAGCCCAGCCGTCACGTGCACTACGGCATGACCAGCTCAGACCTGGGTGACACGGCCCTCTGCTACCAGCTCACCCAGGCTGTCGACATCCTCCTGGACGATTGCGCCAGGTTGGGGGAGATCTGCAAGAGGCGTGCCTTCGAGGAGCGGGACACCCTCTGCGTGGGCCGCACCCATGGCATCCATGCCGAGCCCATGACCTTCGGCATGAAGTTTGGCAGCTGGGCCTGGGAGCTCAAGCGCGACCACGACCGCCTGAAGGACGCCCGCAAGAACGTGGCCTTCGGGGCCATCAGCGGCGCGGTGGGCACCTACTCGTCCATCGACCCACGCGTCGAGGAGTACGTCTGCGAGCACCTGGGCCTCGCGCATGACCCGCTCTCGACCCAGGTCATCAGCAGAGACCACCACGCATACCTCGCCGGCGTCCTTGCCACCTGCGCCGCCACCTGCGAGCGCATAGCGACAGAGATCCGCAACCTCCAGAAGACCGACACCCTCGAGGCCGAGGAGCCCTTCCGCCGTGGCCAGAAGGGCTCGAGCGCCATGCCCCACAAGCGCAATCCCATCACGGTGGAGAAGGTCTGCGGCCTGTCTCGCGTGGTCAAGGCAAACGCGCAGGTGGCCTTTGACAACGTCGCGCTCTGGCACGAGCGCGACATCAGCCACAGCTCCGCGGAGCGCGTCGCCCAGGCGGACAGCTTCATCGCGCTCGACCACATGTTTGGCTGCCTCATCCGCATCGTGGACGGCCTGGTGCTGTACCCGGCGCAGATGATGGCGAACCTCAACCGCACCCGTGGGATGCTCTTCTCGTCCAAGGTCCTGCTCGCCCTGGTGGACACGGGCATGAGCCGCGAGGACGCCTACAAGGTGGTGCAGTCGAACGCCATGGCCACCTGGGGAGAGATCCAGCGCTGCGAGCAGGGCACGAGCTTCCGCGAGAAGCTCGAGGCAGACCCGGCCTGTACTCTCACGGACGAGCAGCTCGACGCCATCTTCGACCCACGTAGCTTCCTGACCAGGTCCGACGTGCTCTTTGACCGCTTGGAAGGACTGAGCTTCGAGTAGGCGGGATGGCATGGGATGCGCCCAGCCGACGGCCGACCGATTCCGGAAAGGGGTTCCTTCTCGCATGACGAAGCACAGCATCACCAGGAGGGGCCTCTTTCGCGCCACTGCCGCCGCGAGCGTCGCCGCGGCGGGCGTGAGTGTGCTCGCAGGCTGCAAGCACAAGTCCGAGGAGGGGTCGAGCCCGGTGGTGGTGGGCGAGGAGTCTGCCACCAACATCCTCGAGAGCTACCAGGAGGCAGAGCAGCTTCCCATCGCGCAGCAGGGTGGCTGGAGTATCTCCCTGGGCAACGTGCTCCATCCGGGCGAGGGGAGCTGGGTCCCCTGCACCACGGCCGGCTCGAGCTCGAACCCCATGGTCAAGGGTGGTGCCTTCTCCATCTCGACGGGACAGGTCAGCGAGGTGGTCCCGAAGCCCCTGGCCGGCGATGCTAGCAACGTGGCCATCTATGACGTGCGCTGCTCCGACTCCGCATACGCCTGGGTCGAGCTCAACCTGCTCACCCACGACTGGACCCTCTATGCTGCCGCCTTTGCGGACGGAGCCCTCTCCGGCACACCCTCGACGCTCTGGTCGGCAGGCTCGGACTACGACCCGCCGCGCTTCGCGGTCACGGACTCCAGGGTGCTCTGGCAGGTCATGCCCTCCGCGTCGGGCGACAAGAGGTCCGAGCACTCCTTCTGCTACCTCTGGCAGACCGGCGACACGAGCGCACAGGCCGTCGTGGAGTCGCCGGGTCGCTTCGCCACCGAGCCGGCCGTCTCGGACGGGACGGTCACGCTCGTGCCCCGGGTGAACGCTGACCAGGGAACCTTCTATGGCATCACGGCGTACTCGCTCTCCGACAAGCTCTCAACCAAGATTGACCAACTCGTGCTTCCCGCGTCGGTGAGGCCCCTCAATGCCGTCCGCATCGGCGACCGCTTCGCCTTCTCCATCGAGGCGAGCTACTCGTCCGGTGGCCTCCTGGGCAAGATGGGCACTTACATCGGCAGTGGCGAGGGGCCCTTCGTCATGCTCTCGCGCGAGCCGACTGCGGCCGTGACGGGCAAGGGTGACACGTTCGTCATCAAAAGCACCTCCTCCTACTTCGTCGTGGACACCAACGCAAAGACCTACTCGGTGCTTTCGGCATCCAACCGCTGCATCGACTACGGGGAGTATCCTGCCACCCTTGGCACGAGCGACCACTTCGTCACCTTCGCCACGGTCAAGGACGAGAAGACCGGATATCCGTCGGCCGTCGCCGTGAGGTCCTTCGCGCTCTAGTCTCTGGGGCACGGACGCCAGGTGCGCTAAAATGACTCTTGTATAGGCAAATTGTGCACCCATGCCTGACGTGGGGAGCTGGGACATCGGCGGGACGTGAGGGAGGCCGGAATGGCTTCGGAAGAGAAGAAGATTCTGCTCGTTGAGGACGAGAAGACCATTCGTGACGCCGTGGCGGCGTACCTCGAGCGCGAGGGCTACATCGTCCGCGGCGTGGGTGACGGGAAGAGCGCCCTCGAGGAGTTCGAGAAGCACAGCTTCGACCTCATCGTGCTCGACCTCATGCTTCCCCAGCTCTCGGGCGAGCGCGTCTGTCGCGCCGTTCGCGAGACGTCGAGCGTCCCCATCATCATGCTCACCGCGAAGGGCGAGGTGGAAGACCGCATCATCGGGCTGGAGCTCGGCGCCGACGACTACCTGATCAAGCCCTTCTCGCCCAGGGAGCTCGTCGCCCGTGTGCGCGCCCTCCTCAGGCGCGCCCACACCGAGGCTGAGCCCCCGCTGGAGGTGCTGGACTTCGGAGACCTGGTCATCGACATCTCGGGCCACAAGGTCATGGTCGAGGGCAACGAGGTCGACCTCACTGCCTCCGAGTTCAAGCTGCTCACCACCCTCGCCCGCTACCCAGGACGCGTCTACACCCGCATGGAGCTTGTCGAGAAGGTGTTGGGCTACGACTTCGAGGGCTACGAGCGCACCATCGACTCGCACGTGAAGAACCTCCGCGCCAAGCTGGGCGACGACCCGCGCAACCCGCGCTGGCTGTACACCGTCCACGGCGTGGGGTACCGTTTCGAGTCAGCCCAGAAGGCGGACGCCGGCGAGGCGAAGAGGTAGGGGACGCAGACCTTGCCTGACATACTCGACAACGAGGAGGCCCGCCGCGAGTACGGCGAGGCCTCCTCACTTGGGTCGGACTCACCCAAGTCCTCCTTCAACACCATGGCGCGGACGTCCGGCTCGCGACCGACCAAGACCTTCACCGCTCGCATGGCCTTCTACTTCGCCCTGACGGCGATCATGACGGCTGCGGTGCTCTCGGTGGTGCTTGCGGTGGTCTGGGAGGGGCAGTTTCGTCGCTACACCCAGCAGAACCTTCAGACCCTCGCCGACCAGCTCGCCGACGGCATAGCCGTACAGTACGACAGCGCGGGCTCATGGACCGACGAGGTGCTGGGCTACGCCCACTTCGCCTCCGTCTCGTCCGCCGGCGTGGCGGTACAGCTCGAAGACTCCGACGGCGCCATGCTCTACGACGACTCCTGGACGGTCTCGCATCGCATATCGGCGACGAGCGGACGGGCGCCCTCGAGCCGGCCCGAGTCCATAGTCTCGGCCGAGGTGCTCAGCTCGTCGGGCAACGTGGTGGGGACGGTCAGGCTCCTTGCCTATGGGTCCACCGCCCTCACGAGCAGCGCCGACTCGACCTTCCGCACCAACTCCTACGGTGCCGTCGCGGCGGCGGCGGCGGTCGCGGTCATCCTTGCCTGCGTCATCGGGTACCTGGCCTCGCGTGCCCTCACCAAGCCTATCAAGGCCATCACCTCGACGGCGGCGCAGATAAGGAGCGGCGACCTCACGGCCCGCACCAACCTGCGCGGTGACGACGAGATAGGACGCCTGGGAGAGACCTTCGACTCCATGGCAACGGAGCTCGAGCACGACATCAAGTTCGAGCACCGCCTGACGAGCGACGTCGCCCACGAGCTCAGGACGCCGCTCATGGCCATGCTCGCCACGGTCGAGGCCATGCAGGACGGCGTCCTGCCCTCAGACGACGAGCACTTCGAGACGGTGGCCGAGGAGGTGCGCCGCCTCTCCCGGCTCGTGGACGCCATGCTCCACCTCTCGCGCATCGAGAACGGCACGCGCGCGCTCAAGCTCGAGCGGACCGACATGGTCTACCTGGTCAAGAGCATGGTCTCGATGCAGCATCAGCTCTTCCATGAGAAGGGCCTCCACCTGCGCTTCGACGACAAGACGGACGCGCACGAGTGCTACGCCCAGGTGGATGCGGACCTCATCCGCGAGGCCGTGACCAACCTCATGTCCAATGCCATGCGCTACACGGGCGAGGGCGGATGGGTCGTCGTGGGCGTCAGGCGCGACCGCGTCAAGGGAGAGGTGCAGGTCTCGGTCCAGGACACGGGAATCGGAATCTCGAAGGAGGACATCCCTAGGGTCTTCTCGCGCTTCTGGCGCTCCGATGCAAGCCGCGAGCGCGTCTCGGGCGGCCTGGGGGTGGGCCTCGCCCTCACCAAGGAGATAGTCGAGAAGCACAACGGCGTCATTGGCGTGGAGTCCGAGCTGGGCAAGGGCACCACCTTCACCCTCCGCCTCCCCCTCGAGCAACGCAAGACACCCGCTCGCCCGCAACAGGAGAGGTAGGGGAGGGCGCTTCCCCGCCAGTCCGGTTGCCATCGGGTGACTTGTTCCGTTGTTTGCCGAGCTTGGTCAGGCTTCATCTAGAATGGGGAACGTCGTGCCCGGCACGACCACGGTCGTCAACATCGATGGGAGAGACAATGGAAGCCATGGAGCTTCGCCCCGATTCGCACGGCAAGGTCCGCGACATCTACGATTGCGGCGACAGCCTGCTCATGGTCGCCAGCGACCGTGTGAGCGCGTTCGACTACGTCCTTCCGGACGAGATTCCCTTCAAGGGGGAGGTTCTCACCCGCATCTCCGCATTCTGGTTCGAGAGGTTCCAGGACCTCATGCCCAACCACATGCTGAGCATGGACGTCTCGGACTATCCAGAGGAGTTTGCCCCCTATGCAGACTACCTGAGCGGCCGCTCAATGCTGGTGAGGAAGGCCCAGACCATTCCCATCGAGTGCATCGTCCGCGGCTACCTCACGGGTTCCGGCAAGAAGACCTACGACCAGGACGGCACCGTCTGCGGAATCAAGCTTCCCGGCGGCCTGGAGGAGGCATCAAAGCTGCCTGAGCCCATCTTCACCCCCTCGACCAAGGCCGAGCTCGGCGACCACGACGAGAACATCTCGTTCGAGCGCTGCGCCCAGATCGTGGGGGAAGAGGTGGCCGCGCAGCTGCGCGACGCCTCGCTTGGGATATATGAGGCCGCCGCGGACTATGCGGCCACCAGGGGCATCGTCGTTGCCGACACCAAGTTCGAGTTTGGCATGGTCGATGGCAGGCTCACCCTGATCGACGAGTGCCTGACCCCCGACTCGAGCCGGTTCTGGCCTGCCGACGGCTACGAACCCGGCCATGTCCAGCCCAGCTATGACAAGCAGTTCGTGCGTGACTGGCTCAAGGCGAACTGGGACATGACCGGGGAACCGCCCCACATCCCCTCCGACGTCATCGAGGGCAGCTCGAGGCGCTATGCCGAGGCATTCAAGATAATCACCGCAAGCGAGTTCAAGCCCATGAAGGAGTCCCATGTCTCTGCGTGACACCATCGAAGCGGCCCGCAAGGAGGCCGAGGAGGCGGGAAGCGTTCCCGCGGCAAGCCCCAAGGCATCCAAGGCCGGTGAGGCAGCCGACGGGGGAGACAAGCCCCACGCCGGATTTACCAGGCGCTCGGTCACGCGCGCTCGTCCCGCCCGCGAGGCGGCGTCGGGCGTGAGGGTCGTCTCGAGCGAGAAGGTGCGCCGCGGCAGCCAATCTGCCTCGGGCAAGGCCGAGAGCGAGATGACGAAGGAGGAGCGCAAGGCGGCACGCAACGCGCGGCGCGACGAGGAGGACCGCAGGGCCACGTTGTCCCGCGTTCTTCTCAACCAGCGTTCGGAGTTCAGGAAGAGCCAACGCGTCTGGTGGGCGCTCATCGGCTCCGGTCTTGTCATCACCCTGGTCACCTGGGCCATCACCTACTTCTACCCCGAGGCGGCGACCAACCCGTCATCGCCTGCCGGCATAGTCATGCTGGTCGCCATCGTGTTCGCGTACGTGGCGATCATCGCGGCCTTCGTGTACGACTGGCGCAAGGTGAGGCCCCTGCGTCGCGCTGCTGACGCGGAGGTGGCATCCATGAGCAGCAAGAAGGTCATGGCCCTTCTTGAGGCGGACGCCAAGCAGCTCGAGCAGGAGGGGAAGGCCAAGAAGAAGTAGGCCTTTCCGACCGTCGGGACATCCCGCGCTTGTCGGCACCGCATGCTCTGCAAAGTGCCGACAAGCGGGATATTCTTGTCTCGTATTCCCTCTCGCCCTACGTCTGTCGGCATTCAACCACCGGCAATGCAGGATGATCGGAGTTCGCGGCTCACGAGACTCCGACACGCCGCAATTACTGCGAGACGTGAAGCTTTGTGCTGCGCCCGCGGCCAGGTGATGGTAGAATGCCTTTGCATGGCCCCGTAGCTCAGGGGATAGAGCACAGGTTTCCTAAACCTGGTGTCGTTGGTTCGAATCCAATCGGGGTCACCAGAGAACAAGGCCTCGTATCGCACGCGCTGCGGTACGAGGCCTCTTCTTGTCTTGCCCGCCTCGTGCTCTTGGTGGTCGGACGGACAAGGGAACCCCCGCACCCAGATGGATGGATGCGGGGGTATTCGCACCGTCCGTCGGCGACGCCTACTTCGTCTCGGTCGAGCTGGAGGTGCCGCTGCTCTTGCCAGAGCTACCACCATCCGCCTCGCCCGCTCCATTCGTGCCAGAGCCGGACCCGGTGGAGACCACGATGGTCACGGTGCTTCCCGCCTTCGCGCTGCCGGTGGGGGACTGGCTGATCACGTTGCCCCGAGGGACGCTCGGGCTCGTGGCGTAGGTCGTGTTGACGAGGAAGCCCGCGTTGTCCAGGGCGCTCTGTGCCCCGTCCTCGCTGTAGCCCACCACGTTGGGGATGTTCTTGTCGGCGGGTCCCGTTGAGACCGTTATGGTGATGGTGCCGCCCTTCTCTGCGGTGCCGGTGGGAGACTGGCTGATGACCTCGCCCTCTTCGACGCTGTTGCTCGAGCTGCGCTGGACGCTCACGCCGAAGCCGCTGTTCTGGAGCGTGTTCCTCGCACTCTCTTCGCTGTAGCCCGTGACGTCGGGCACCTCGGCGGTCTCGACGCCCTTCGAGAGCTGGTAGGTTACGGTGTCACCTGCCTTGGCCGTGCTGTTGGCCGCGATGCTCTGCTGCGCGACTTTGCCCACCTCCACCTCGCTGCTATAGACGGAGTCGCCGGCCTGGCCCACGAGGTTCGCCTTGGCAAGGGCCTGCTCCGCCTCCGAGGGCGAGAGGTTCTTGAGATCGGGGACCACGACGTCCGCCGCGGGCTCGGGGCCCTTCGAGATGACGATGCTGATTTGGGTGCCACGCGCCTTCTCGAGACCTGCGTCGGGGCTCTGGTCCATCACCAGTCCAGATGCGACGGTGGAGCTGTAGGACTCCTTGACCGTGCCCCGTTCGAAAACCGAGGCGTCGATGGTTGCAAGAGCCTGCTCCTCGGTCAGGTTGGACAGGTTGGGAACGCTTGCGGTGGCGTTGCGGTTGGTGAGGAGGCTGGCTATCGCGACGATGGCGGCGATGAGCGCCAGGGTGACGAAGACGGTTCCCAAGACGAGCTTGCGCCTGCGGCCGTGTGCCTCGCGTTGTGCCTTCTCTCGCGCCTGCTCTGTCGCGCTTCGGGGCCGGCCGTGCCCGTTGGCCTGGATGCGGGGGATGGACTGGGTGCTGTTGACGGGTTGGAGGGGTGCCATGACTGGTGTGGTCGGAATCGCCGTCGTGGCCGTGGCGCTGCTCACCGCCTGCATCCTGCCAGCGAGGTAGTCGCGCAGGACGTGGTAGAGCTCGTCCGCCGTCTGGAAGCGTGCCTCGGGGTCCTTCTGCATGCACTTGAGGATGATTCCCTCGAGCGCGCTGTCCACGCTGGGGTTGAGCTGGCTGGGCGGCTTGGGCTGCTCGTTGACCTGCTTGAGGGCGACCGATATGGCATCGTCCCCGTCGAAGGGCACCTTGCCCGTGGCCGCCTCGTACATGACGATGCCCAGCGAGTAGATGTCCGTCGTGGGGCCGAGCTCCTTGCCCTGGGTCTGCTCGGGAGAGACGTAGTGGGCTGTGCCCAGCACTGAGTTGTCGGTGGTCAGATGGCTGTTCTTGGCACGCGCGATGCCAAAGTCCATCACCTTGATGTTGCCGTCAGGCTGCACCATGATGTTCTGCGGCTTGATGTCGCGGTGGATGATGTCGTGGCGGTGCGCGACGGAGAGCGCCTGCGCAATCTGCGAGCCCACCTGGGCGACCTTCTTGCCGTCAAGGGCGCCATGCCTGCGGATGCCGCTCTTGAGGTCGGTCCCGCGGAGGTACTCCATGACGATGTAGTAGGTGTCGCCGTCGCGCCCCCAGTCATAGACGGAGACGATGTAGGGGCTCTGCAGCGCCGCGGCCGCCTGGGCCTCCTGCTTGAAGCGCGCGGCGAACGACGCGTCACCCGCGTACTGAGGCAGCATGGTCTTGATGGCGACGGTCCTGCCCAGCACCTCGTCCAACCCGCGGTAGACCACGGCCATGCCGCCGGCACCAATCTTGTCCTGGACCGTGTAGCGTCCGCCTAGCACCCTGTCTGACATCATCTCTCCCATCGCATGCGCGGCAGCACCCGCGCCGTCTTACCACGTTCGAGGCAGGCAGCGCCCTCGCCTGCCGTACCCCCAGGCCCCTAGAGGTTCGCCCCTGCCGCCTGGACGCTCAGGCAGGAGGCGAGGACCTTGCCCGCCACCCTCGCAGCCCTGCCCTGCACGTCGTTGTCCTCGGACCCCTCGATGCAGACCGATATGGCCAGGGTTGGCTGGTCATAGGGGGCAAACCCGACGAAGAGCGAGTTGGCCACCGAGGAGCTGACCTCCGCGGTGCCCGTCTTGCCCGCCACCTTGACGCCGCTTACGCGCGCCGCGGTGCCGGTTCCGCCCTCGACCACCTGGAGCATCGCCTCCTTGACCGAGGCCGCCGTCTGGGCGGACACCGCCTGGCCCAGGGCCTTGGGCAGCGTCGTCGAGGAGGTGGTTCCCTCGGGGCTCAGGATGTGGTCCACGAGGTAGGGGTTCATGGCTATGCCGCCGTTGGCGATGGCCGCGGCCATCACGGCGTTCTGCATGACGGTGGTTTGGGGGCCAGCCGGGCTGTCGTGCATGCCCACGGGCTGTCCCACGGCGGCCCAGGCAGTCTCCCACTCGCTCATCTCGGCGGGGTCGGGCATGAGCGAGGCAATGGTTGAGAAGTCCTGGCCGATCTTGCTGCCGTAGCCGAAGGCCTTGGCATAGCTCACGAGGAGCTTCCCGCCGAGCTCCTGGCCTAGCTGGCCGAAGACCGTGTTGGCGGAGAAGGCCAGGGCCTCCTTGAGCGTGAGGGAGTCCCACTCCTCCTGGTCGACGTTGGTGATGTCAGCCCCGCCGATCGAGATGCTCGCGGGAGCCGGGAAGCTCGTGTCGAGCGTCGCCTTCTGGGAGTCAAGCGCGGCGGCGAGCGAGAGCACCTTGAAGGTGGACCCGGGGGTGTAGAGGGTCTGCGTCGAGCGGTCCATGAGGGAGCCCCCGCTGCCGTCCGACGTCATGACCTCCTCGATGCTGTCGTAGTCGTAGGAGGGCGCGGAGGCCTTCGCCAGCACGGCCCCCGTCGAGGGGTCGAGGACGACGATGGCGCCCCTCTCGCCCTCGAGCGCCGACTCGGCGGCGCGCTGCATCTGCGAGTTGATGGTGAGGACCACCGACGACCCGGGGTTGGCGATTCCGGCCATGGAGAAGAGCGCGGACTTCCAGCTCGAGTAGTCGGCCCTTCCGGTGAGCGCCTCGTTCATCGACGCCTCGACGCCCGTCGCGCCATAGCGGGTGGAGAGGTAGCCCACGGTGTGCGCGGCGAGCGCACCAAGGGGATGGCGGCGCACGTAGCTGCCGTCCTCCTGGGGGGCAGATTCGGCGAGGGTCTGTCCGTCGGAGGTGATGATGGCCCCGCGCTGCACCTTGGCGCTCTTGGCGATGGTGTGATTGTTGTTGGGCAGCGACTGGTAGTAGTCGGCCTTCGCGACCTGCACATAGCTCAGGTTCGCCACCAGGGCGACGAACATGAGCGAGAAGACGGCGAGGAGCCTGACGAGGCGGTTGCCTAGGGCGACGCGGCCCAGCACGCCCGACTCGGGGGTGAGGATGCCGAAGCGTCCGCGCGCATGGGAGCCGTGCACGACCTCAGACGGGGCTTCGACGGACGCGACCTTGCCGGTTCCCGAGGCCTGGACCATGGCCTCGCGACCCGTGCCCTCGTCCCCGGTCTTGAGGAGCAGCGCGACGATCACGAAGCTTGCGAGGAGAGAGCTGCCCCCCTGGCTCATGAAGGGCAGGGTCACGCCCGTGAGGGGGAGCAGCCTGGTCACGCCTCCCACGATGAGGAAGGCCTGGAACACCAGGGCGGCCGTGAGACCCACGGCCGTGAAGGCGGCGACGTCCGACTTGGCGCGGGCCGCGGTGGCGAATCCCCGCACGGCGAGGAGCAGATAGCAGATGAGGACGGCCGAACCGCCCAGGAGACCCATCTCCTCTCCGATGGCGGAGAAGATGAAGTCGGACTCGACCACCGGGATTAGCTTGGGCAGGCCTTTGCCTATGCCGGCGCCGGTGAGCCCTCCGTCGGCGAGGGAGTACAGGGACTGGACGATCTGCAGGCCCGAGTTGCTGGGGTCCTTGAATGGGTCGAGCCAGATCTGCACGCGCGTCTGGACGTGGCTGAAGAGCGCGTAGCAGAGCGCCCCGCCCACGGCCAGGAGGACGAGGAAGGCGAGCACGTAGCTCACGCGTCCCGTGCATACGTAGAGCATGATCACGAAGAAGGTGAAGAAGAGCAGTGCGCTGCCCAGGTCGCGCTCGAAGATGACGATGAGCAGGGAGACGCCCCACATGACGAACATGGGTGCGAGCATGCGGGGGTGGGGAAGCGAGAGCGGTCCCACCTTGCGGGTCGACGCGGAGAGGAGCTCGCGGTTCTCGGCCAGGTAGGCGGCCAGGAAGAGGACGACGAGCACCTTGGCGATCTCTCCGGGTTGGAAGGAGAGGCCGCCCAGCTGGAGCCAGAGCTTGGAGCCGCCCTTCTCGGTGCCCACGAGCATGGGCAGCAGGAGGAGGGCTACGCCCGCGACCCCCATCGTGTACTTGTACTCCGCGAGCGCGTCCACGCTGGGCACGGCGACGAGGACTGCCACCATGACGGCGACGGAGACGAAGAGCCACATGACCTGTCCGCCCGCGAGGTCGGGGGCGAGCCTTGACACGAAGGTGATGCCCACGCCCGAGAGCAGGAACACTATGGGAAGGATCGCCGGGTCGGCGCCGGGAGCGTAGATCCTGATGGTGACATGCGCCACCGCGAAGGCGACGAAGAGCCCGATGGGCAGCGCGAGGGAGCCCAGGGTCACGGCGGCCTGTGCGTTTGCTATGTACATGGCATAGAGGAGCACGACGGGGACGGCCCCGAGGACGAGGAGCAGGAGCTCCGTGTTGCGCCTTGTGTTCGCATGGCGTTCTGCCACGTCACTCACCACCCTTGCCCGACGACCCCGAGCCGCCGCCCTCTTCTGGTGCGGCCTGTATCTCCTGCGGGCTCGAGACCTCGGTGCCGGCCGTGCTGCGGTCGGCGGTGACGGCGGCGGAGCTCTTGTCAGAGTCGATCTGGTCGCGGTAGCCCTCTATGGCCTCGCGGGCCTCCTCCTCGCTGTTGACCAGGATGCCGCCCCTGAGGCGGTCCTGGATCGCGAGGGGGAGGTCGCTGGTCTTGACCGAGGAGGTCTCGGCCAGGCTCGAGAGCGGAATTCCCAGGAAGCTGCCCTCCATGCCGTGATAGATGCCCACGGTCCCATCGTTGTCGCCCAGGTACCAGGAGCTGCCCACGAGCTCCGCCCCCAGCGCGGCGAGGACCACGACGAGGGCGAGAAGTACGCCGACGATTCCCATGGCGACCCTCCGGCGGCGGTGGAAGTGCGCCTCGACCATGCCGTCGTCTGTCACGTCCACGACCACGATGGTCACGTTGTCGTGCCCGCCCGCGGCGAGCGCGGCAGACATCAGGTTGTCGGCCGCCATCTGTGGCAGGGGGGACGAGACCGCGATCGCCTCGATCTCCGAGTCCTCGACCATGGACGAGAGGCCGTCGGAGCAGAGGATGACGCGGTCTCCGGCAGTGACGTCCAGGGTGAAGTGGTCTGCGTACATGTCTGGGTCGGAGCCCAGGGCGCGCGTGATCACGGACCTGGAGGGATGCACCCGCGCCTCGTCGGCGGTTATCTCCCCCGCGTCGACGAGCTCCTCGACGTAGGAATGGTCGTGCGTGAGCCTGACGAGGGTTCCGTGGTGCAGGAGGTAGATGCGCGAGTCGCCCACGTGGGCTATGGCCATCTTTCCGTTCTCCACGAGGACGCAGGATGCCGTGCAGCCCATGCCGGGCTTGCCCAGCCCCTCGGCCGCTCCTTGGATGACGGCGAGGTTGGCCGCCTCCACGGCCGCGCCGAGGAGCACGTCGTCCGCATGGATGGGCAGCTTGGAGCCGATGGTCTCTACGGCTATGGAGCTCGCCACCTCGCCGGCGGCGTGTCCGCCCATGCCGTCGCACACGGCGAAGGCGGGGGGCTGCACCAGAAAGGAGTCCTCGTTGTGGGCGCGCACCAGGCCGATGTCCGTGCGCGAGCCCCACGAGAGCTTAGTCGTGGACCCACTCTTGGACTCGCTGCCCTCGCGCGACCCCACCGCGACGGTGTCGTGACCGGGGCTGTTGACGGGCTGGGCCGTCCCGCCCCGGCCATCGCCGCGGAGGATTCGCCCGAGCTCGTCCCTATGTAGGGGAAACGGGCTCATCGGCGGCTCACGCGCATGACGGCGTTGCCAACCTGGATCTCGTCGCCGTCGCGCAGGGTCACGGGCTGGGCTATGGGGTGGCCGTTCACCAGGGTTCCGTTGGTCGAGTTGAGGTCCTCGAGCACGAGAGCCGGCCCCTGTAGGGTGAAGCGGGCATGGGAGGACGAGACGAAGGGCTCGTCGATCACGATGTCGGACGAGGGGGAGCGTCCCACGATGACGGGCCCGAGCATGTCCACGTGAAGGCCGCGCAGGGACCTCTCGCCCTTCTCGACGTCGACCGACCAGATGGCCGAGTCGCGCCTCTGGCCGCGGACGAGGCCTATGCCCGTTTTCATCACGGCGAAGAGGAAGAGGTAGAGGAGGATGACGAGCGCAATGCGCCCGCCAAAGAGGACGAGGTCTATCATGCGCGGCTCTCCCTGAACTCAAGGTTCATGAGGCCCAGGGTGATGAGGTCGCCGTCCCTCAGGATGCAGCTGTCGACGTCGATGTCGTTGACCCTGGTCCCGTTGGTGGACCCAAGGTCGGCGATGCGCCAGTCGTGGCCGTCGTAGCTTAGCTCGGCGTGCCTGCGCGAGACGTTGGGGTCGCGCAGCACGATGCCGCCCTGGGTGCGCTCCCTGCCGATGATGGTGACCGGCGAGCCGCCGGTGTAGGTGCGTCCGCTCTGGCGGTCGATGAGCAGGCAGCTGGGGCCCTCCTCCGGAAGCTCGCGGGACGTCTGGGCACGCTGGGGGTTGACGAGGGGGACGCTGCGACGGACGGTCGGGGGGATGTCCATGGCGGGCGATGCGGGCGCCACGTCCTCGGCCGCGACTCCCGCCTCCTGCACGGAGTCGTCCACGAAGTCGGTGGGGAGGACGTTGAGGCCGGCCGAGGCGTCGCCCGCGAGCGGTGCGACGAGGGGGGCGAACTCCTCGGCTGCGGGTGCCTGGATCTCCTCCCAGGAGGGCACCTGGGCCTCGAGCCGCTCGGCGGGCTCGGCATGCGCCGCCTTCCTGGGCTCGGCGGGCCTTGCCTTGCGTGGCGCGGGCTGGGCCGGACGCGCCGCCGCGCCGCCGATGCCGGAGGACCCCTTGACGAAGGCCTCCTCCTCTTCCCTCAGGCGGCCCAGGGTGTGGGAGTCGACGTTCTCTGCGAACACGGCGAAGCGCCCTGCCCTGAGGGAGGGGTCGACCATGAAGCGCGCGAGGGGCCTGCCCACGAAGGCGTAGCCCTTGGCGTCCGCCTGTGCCTCGACGAAGCCGCAGACCTCGTCGGTGAGCTCGCGGTACAGTGGCCTCATGACCGCGTCGTCCGCGGGGGCGACGAGGATGGTGTACAGGGCGGGTGCGGTGTCCACTCCGTCGATCTGGAAGGTCTCCGCCTCCATGGCCCGCGCGGCGCGCTTTGCGAGCTTCTTGAACGAGAACGGGGCGGGCTTTCCCGACGCGCCGGCGCCGAAGGCGTCGCTCACGCGGCTCTCGAAGGTCCTAAGCAGATTCATGGAACTCACCAGCCCCCTTGGGTGCGGGAATAGGGCCATTCAGCCTGACGGCAAGACACAAAATCACACAACAGACTACCGCAACGGCGGTGGCCGACCAGCTCGGGGCCACCCAGGTGCCCCCATTTTCCATCCGCGCGGCGACTGCCCTGACACCGACGGAGCCGCCAAGGGCAAGCAGTTGCGCCAGGTACTGGGCGGTGGGGGCCTCCCTCCAGTGGGCGAGCAGCGAGGCCAGCCCGGCGACCGCGGCGCCGCCGGCCAGGACCAGCCAGGAGCTGGGCCGGAGAGCCAGGTCGAAGAGGGAGCGCGCCACCGCGGGCGCGTCGAAGCCGAGTCGCCACGAGCTCATGAGGCAGTGGGCGAAGACCCAGCCCGCAGCCGTGGCGAGTGCGGCGCGGGGTGGTCCGAGGACGGCCGCCGCAAGGGGGAGTCCCGCCAGCGGGCTCTGGGCCAGGGAGGGGAGGAGGAGGGTCAGGCTGCCGAGAGGGTCCCTTCTCCCCTGACGGGCCCACCAGACGAGGAAGGCGAGCGCCAGCGCCATGGGGAGGGCAAGGCCCGTGACCGTGGACTGGTCGAAGAGGCTGGCGCAGAGGCAGAGCGTCGAGAGGAGGCCGCCCAGAGGGGTCCAGGCCGCCGTCAGTCCGGCGCAGGCAAGCGCCAGCCACAGCCTCCACGACGCCTGCGCGAGCTCGACCCCGCCCAGGGCCATCCAGGTCGCGGCGAGGGCTGCCAAGGAGCAGCCCGTGCGCGTGACGAGCTGCGGGAGCCAGGGGTAGCGGTACGAGAGGGGCAGCTCCTCGTAGGGCCGCTCCAGGGAGCCCGCCCCGTCCTCGTCCGCATCCTGCTCCATGAGGGCGCGCAGCGACTCGGCGCCCGCCTCGGCGTCTCCCAGCGCGAAGGAGAGCTCGTCCCTGAAGGCCTCGACGGTAGGGACCCTGCCAGCGGCACTGGGGCTCAGCGCCTGGCGCATCACCTCGTCGGCCATGCCGGCGAGGCCGGGGTCGATCTTGGCGAGGGTGGTCTTGGGGCCCTTCTCGATCTTCTTGAGCGAGAGCTCCGCGCTTGGCGCCGCGAAGGGGCTCTCGCCCGTGAGGGACTGCCAGACCACCACCGCGAGCGAGAAGATGTCGCTGCGCTCGTCGACGAGCCCTCCCTCGATCTGCTCGGGGGGCATGTAGCCCACGGTGCCGCCGCGCGCGTCGCCAAATCCGGTTGCCGAGGCGAGCGTCGCCATGCCAAAGTCGCAGAGCTTTATGGTCCCCGAGCGCTCGATCATTATGTTGGTGGGCTTGATGTCCAGGTGGAGAACGCCGTTCTCGTGCGCGAAGGCCAAGGCGTCCCCGACGGACCTCACCAGGTGGGCACACTCGTCGTTGGTGAGGGTCCCTCCCTCCACCCGCGCGAGGAGCTCGGACAGGGTGAGGCCGTCCACGTACTCCATGACCAGGTAGGCCCAGTGGCGGTCGGCCTCGAAGTCGAACATCGTGACGATGTTGGGGTGGGCCAGCATGCTGGAGGTGCGTGCCTCCGCAAGGGCCTCCATCACCGTGGACGTGCCCGCGGCGCCCGTCCCCTGGGCCACGAGCGGCATGCGTTTGATGGCGACGCGGCGCTGGAGGCGGGTGTCCCAGCAGGTGAGGACCGTGCCAAAGCCACCGACGGTGCCCGGGTGCATGACGCGGTAACGCCCCAGCAGGAGCTGGTCGCGCGTCTGTTGCTCGTATGTCTGGCCGTATGGTGCCGAAGAGGCACCCCTGGCTCCCAGCGTGTCTGCCATGGCTCGGGTCTCGTTTCGATTTAGCTGCTTTGCTCAAGAGCCATCCGTGTCTACCCATTCTAGCGCCCAACGCGCCGCGGCGGCGGTTTTTGCGAAACGAGGGCAGATTTCTGTTGCACGCCATCGGAAGGTGGTAGTAGAATCCATGCCTACGCGGGCGTGGCGGAATTGGCAGACGCGTACGGTTCAGGTCCGTATGAGAGCAATCTCATGAAGGTTCAAGTCCTTTCGCCCGCACCATGATTGCTTGGCCCCGGTTTCGTCCGGGGCTTTTTTTGTGCCCGGAGTCGCCGCTCGAATCTCCACCAAAGGACAAGAAGTCGGGGGAGAGGGGCATGCCCCTCTCCCCCGTGGGTCTGCGTCAGGTCGGGCGTGCCTACTTGTTGTCGTCCTCGAAGTCGCTCCAGCCGCTCTCCGAGTCATCCTCGTCGAAGTCGAAGAGGTCCCAGTCGCCCTCGGACTTCTTGTGGTTCTTGTACAGGGCACGAGTGCGTCGCTCGAGCACGAGGGAGATGATCAGGAAGAGGACGATTCCGCCCAGGATGAGGGCCAACACGCCTGGGCGCGTCCCGAAGAGCCAGCTGAAGAAGTCCATGACGTGCCCTTTCCATAGCATGCGCGGCCCTGCGTGCCGCGCGCTCGTCCAAAAGCAGCACAAGTATATACTTGCGATACGTGCGCGACCTCGCGCCAGGGGTTGGGGCGCCGCACCCGAACCCAAAAGAATCCAGACCATGAGGGGAACGACATGCTCGACATCAAGTTCGTCAGGGAGAATCCCGACGCCATCGATAGGTCCTGCGAGTCCAGGCAGAACGCCCACTGGGACCGCAGGCGCTTCTTCGAGCTGGACGACGAGCGCCGCCAGACCATCGTGGAGGTGGAGGCGCTCCAGGCGGAGCGCAACGCCGCCTCCAAGCAGATTGGCCAGCTCATGCGTGAGGGCCGGAACGAGGAGGCCGAGGCGGCCAAGGCCAAGGTCGCCGCGGGCAAGAGCCGCATCGCCGAGCTTGACGAGCGCAGGGGGGCGCTGGACAAGGAGCTCTTCGACCTCGTGGCCGCCATACCCAACATCCCTGACCCCAGCGTCCCCTATGGCAAGGACGACTCCGACAACCCGGAGGTCCGTCGCTGGGGCACCCCGCGCGAGTTCGACTTCGAGCCCAAGGCCCACTGGGACCTCGGCCCGTCGACGGGCATGATCGACTTCGATCGCGGCGTGAAGCTCGCCGGCGCCCGCTTCTACCTCCTGGGCGGCATGGGGGCCCGCATGGAGAGGGCCCTGATCAACTTCTTCATCGACATGCACGACAGGGCGGGGTTCAAGGAGTGGTGGCCCCCCGTCATCACCAACCATGACTCCCTCTTTGGCACGGGCCAGCTGCCCAAGTTCGACGAGGACCTCTATCACGTGCGCCCCGACCTCTACCTCATCCCCACGGCCGAGGTGCAGCTCACCAACATCCACCGCGACGAGGTGCTCGACGCGAGCCAGCTCCCCCTGCTCTACACGGCCTTCACCCCCTGCTTCCGCGAGGAGGCGGGCTCCGCAGGCCGCGACACCCGCGGAATCATCCGCGTGCACGAGTTCGACAAGGTGGAGATGGTCAAGTTCGCCAAGCCCGAGGACTCCATGAACCAGCTCGAGAGCATGGTCGCCGAGGCGGAGCTCTGCCTCCAGACCCTGGGCCTTCCCTACCATGTGGTCACCCTCTGCACCGGCGACATAGGCTTCAGCGCCCGCAAGTGCTACGACATCGAAGTCTGGCTCCCCAGCTACGACAACTACAAGGAGATCTCCTCCTGCTCCAACTGCTGGGACTTCCAGGCTCGTCGCGCCAACATCCGCTACCGCGACCCCTCCGAGTTCAAGGGCACCCGCTACGTGCACACGCTCAACGGCTCGGGGCTTGCCGTCGGACGCACCATGGCAGCCATCATGGAGAACTACCAGAACGCCGACGGTAGCATCACCATCCCCGAGGCGCTCGTGCCCTATATGGGCGGCGTGGAGGTCATCAAGCCCGAGGCGTAGCATCGGAAGGACATGCATGAGGTCGAGAGGCGTCCTTCGGGGCGCCTCTTCCTCCCCCGCCCGACCCGCTCGATAAAACAGAACATATGTTCTGTTTTTCTGATACAATGGGGGCAGGGCGAGAGAAGGGGAGAGAATGCGCAGGCCGAGAAGAGAATTGCTTCACAGCCGTCAGGAGGGCCAGGAGGAGCGCCATCACCTGTACGAGGAGTCCGCAGGGCAGATTTCCATAGTGGAACGCAGCATGGGGCCCGTGACGAGTGCGGTCTTCGGCATGCCCCTCCACAGGCACAGGATTCTGGTGGAGAAGGGGCTCGTCGGGCGGCTCGTGGAGCTGCTGGGCGGAACGGAGGGCGAAGGCACCACGGTCTCTCTGGCCCGCTACTTCGAGGAGGGCCACTGCCTTCTCGACCTGGAGGACGCGATGGATAGGGCGGGCCTTCCCTATGCCTACGAGGCCCAACGTTCGGGCTACGTGATCTTCAGGCCCAGTGGGGAGGAGCTCCGCCTCGCCCTCGATGCATAGGCAAGCGGGCAACTTGTCATGGGGTAGCTTGCGGGTGGCATGTGGAAGGGCATGAAAAAAGCCACCTGCCCGAGCAGGTGGCTTTGCATTCGCTGGTGCGGCGTACAGGATTCGAACCTGTGACGTTCTGATTCGTAGTCAGACCCTCTATCCAGCTGAGGTAACGCCGCGTTGCAGGAATTAGAATGCCATCCCCACCACCATGAGTCAAGCGAAAATCTTGAAATATTTAGGAGAACACAAGAAATGCCTGGTAGAAGCTAGAAAACTTTTTGTGTAGATGCACCTCTAAGTCTATGCCCGGAAATAAAGAAAAAGCCTGGGACGCGTCGCGTCCCAGGCAGCAGAATCTGGCGGAGAGCTGGGGATTCGAACCCCAGATAGGATTTGCATCCTATACTCGCTTAGCAGGCGAGCACCTTCGGCCTCTCGGTCAGCTCTCCGTTCGAGGTGCTAGAGCATGATACCCCACAACGGGCTCGCGTCACAACGGGGACGGGATATTTGTCTGGCCTGTGGAAACGTTGTCATGGGCGGTGGTTGGCGAGCCCGCCCTCCTCGCGGCGACCAAGGGTTGGCCCCCCCAGCGGATGGGTGGCCCGTTCGCCGCCTACGCAAGCGCGTCTGCCACCAGGTCGTCCCGGTGGCTTCGTATCGCGTCCCAGGAAAAGCGCCGCGCGAGCTCGTCCGCCGCAAGCTCCTCCCCAGGCTCGGCAAGCCCGACGTCCTGGCAGAGAGCGCCGATTACCCTCTGGGGCTTGACGCCGGAGGCTCGGAGGGCGCCGAGGTCGAGGTCCCGATCGCGCTTGGAGAGCCTGCGCCCCGAGGGGGCGACGACGAGGGGGACATGTCCGAAGGTCGGTGCCTCATGCCCCAGGACATGCGCGAGGTAGGTCTGCCGCGCCACGGACCCCAGCAGGTCTCGGCCGCGCACCACCTGGTTGATGCCCATCAGGGCGTCGTCCACCACGACGGCCAGCTGGTAGGCCACGACCCCGTCGCTCCTGCGCACGAGGAAGTCTCCGCATTCGCTTTCCAGGCTCTCCTCGCGCTGTCCGAAGCCAAGGTCCTCGAAGGCGATGCTGGCATCGGGCTCCCCACGACGGGGGACGCGCAGCCGCGTCGCGGAGGGCCTCTCCCTTGACCTCCGTGCGACCTCCTCGGCGGACAGGTCCCTGCATGTTCCCGAATAGACGTAGGTGCCGTCCGAGGCATGGGGCGCGGTGGCGGCGTGCAGCTCTGACCTGCTGCAGAAGCAGGGGTAGGTGAGCCCCCTCTGGCGCAGCTCCTCCAACGCCCCGAGGTAGACCTCGGTCCTTTGGCTTTGGAAGTGCGGGCCTTCGTCCCAGTCGAGGCCGAGCCAGCGGAGGTCGTCCATGAGCAGCTCGCTGCGACGACTGTCCTGCGCCCGAGGGTCGAGATCCTCGATGCGCAGCACCATGCGGCCCCCCGCGGAGCGGGCGGAGGCCCAAGCCATGAGGGCCGAGAAGGCGTTGCCCAGGTGCATGCGCCCCGAGGGGGTCGGGGCGAAGCGGCCCACCACGCCATGGGCGGCGCTGCCGTGGGGTGCTGTGCGGACGTCTGTGCTCATGGCGAGAATCGTAGCGCAGGGGGCGGGCCCGTGTCCCGTCCCCCTGCGGCGGTCGGCCCATTTGCACATATAGAAAAGAAAGAAAGAAACAGAGAATATATCCAATACTTTGAATCCATCGGACAAGGCTGGGTGCCAAGGGGGCGAAGCGGGGGTCGGCCCTTGTGGGCAGCATCTTGTCCGCATCCAGATAGTCGCAGCTAGGACGAGCAAGGCTGGCACCATAGCTGCGGTAGAGATATGTGGGAAAACGTCTCCTGCCCCGCCAACGGTCCCCCTCTGGTAGAGAAAAACCTACCGTTTGGGGAGTGCATATATTCTCTAAATAAAGTAGATTCGATACGGACTACCATTCGATACGTTACGAGCCACGAGCCCGTTCCTGACGCATCTGGAACCACGCCAGGCAGAACTCAGCACACAAGGAGGAAAGAAGTATGTCCAAGGCCCCCGGAAAGCCCAACCGCGTCGTCATCGCACTCGGCGGCAACGCACTCGGCGACACCCCCGAGGAGCAGATCCGTCGCGTCCGCGAGGCTGCCCCCACGCTGCTCAAGGTCATCGAGCAGGGCAACGAGATCATCATCACCCACGGCAACGGCCCGCAGGTCGGCATGATCCAGAAGGCCTTCACCTACGCCAACCAGACCGACCCCAAGATCCCGAGCATGGACCTGCCCGAGTGCGGCGCCATGTCCCAGGGCTACATCGGCTACCACCTGCAGCAGGCCATCGGTGCCTCCATGCACAAGGCCTACAAGCGCTGGCACGTCGCCTCCGTGGTTACCCAGATTGAGGTCGACCCCGACGACCCCGCGTTCCGCAACCCCACCAAGCCCATCGGCGCCTTCCTGACCAAGGAGCAGGCTGACGCCGAGAAGGCGGCCCATCCCGAGATGACCTTCGTCGAGGACTCTGGCCGCGGCTACCGTCGCGTCGTCGCCTCTCCCGAGCCCAAGAAGATCGTCGAGTACGAGAGCATCCTCAACCTGCTCGACAACCAGTTCATCGTCATCGCCTGCGGTGGCGGCGGCATTCCCGTGGTCCGCGACTATAGCGACAAGGGCGCCTACAAGGGTGTTGCCGCGGTCATCGACAAGGACATGGGCGGCGAGCTCCTCGGCGAGGACTGCGACGCCGACGTCCTGGTCCTGCTGACCGCCGTCGACCACGTCGCCATCAACTTCGGCAAGCCCGACCAGAGGGATCTCGAGGAGATCAACGTCGAGGAGGCCAAGAAGTACGTCGAGGAGGGCCAGTTTGGCAAGGGCTCCATGGAGCCCAAGGTCAAGGCTGGCATCAAGTTCGCCGAGAGCCGCCCCGGCCGCGTCTGCATCATCGGCTCCCTGGACAAGGCCGCCGAGGCCATGGCCGGCCTCTCGGGCACCCGCATTACCGCCTAGGACATGGCGCCGGCATCATCGCCCGAACGCAAGGAGGGGCCGCGATTCGTCGCGGCCCCTCCTCCTGTGCGGGTCCCCGCGCGTCAGCGGGACGCATGAGGCCTACGTCAGGTCACATCCGTAGAGGTAGACCCGAATCACATTGCCGTCGGCGTCCGCGACCACCTCGTGTGACGATATCCTGCTCAGCCCCCGGTGCTCGTAGTAGCCCCAGTCACACTCGTCGTCGGTCGTGAGGAAGAAGCCCGGGGCACCGGCGCGCGCGATCAAGGATGACATGCGGTCGAAGAGGCCGCTGCCCATCCCCAGACCGTGCGCTTCGGGGCTCACGGCAAGGAGCGTCATCTGCGCCTGGGAGAAGCGCCCTCCCCTGTGGGAGTAGTCCGCCGCAAGCGAGAACTCGCTGCGGTCGATGGTGAGCGCGGACCCCAACTCACGGGCCAGGCCGAGCCCCTCGGCCTCTGCCAAGAGCTCCTTGCGACGGCCCTCCCAGCGCGGCGCCCTGCGCCCGAAGCCATCGCGCGCCAGCACGACGCCCAGGACGTCCTCCCCCACGCAGCCGACGAGGCCAAGGGACGAGGCGGAGAGGTACGTCGCCGCGGCAAGCTGTCCGGCCCTGCCCGCGACGCGCTCGTCGAGCCCGGCGCACCAGAGCGTCTGGTAGAGACCTGCCACCGCGTCGAAGTCCCTCTCCTCAAACGGACGATAGGCGACGTTCCCCCGTGCGAGCCGCGACATTCTGCGTTCTCCTCCCCTGGGCCTTGAGATGTGGCGTCCCAGGACCATATCATTTCGAGTTGCTGGCCCGCGTCAGGAGCGGCCACCCGAGAAGGGACGAACATGCCCGAAACCAAGCCTTACGACAGCGACTTCATGCTCGGCGAGCCCGCGCTCGTCTGCCGTTGGCGCCTCGCGGGGGCGACCCTCCCCCTCGAGAACCGCCACCTCCGTGCCCTGAGCCGTCGCCACCTGGGGGACGCTCCCCTGGACGACAAGCTCGTGGCCTGGGCAAAGCAGCACATAGAGTGGACCCTCGCGTCCGGGGCGGCAGAGCATCCCAATGGCGTCCTCATGCTGATGGTGGACGAGCGCGGCAGGGCGGCGATGACGGTGGGTCCCTACGAGCCCCTGACGGACCGCCGACTGCCCGCGCTCCTGGCCCGTGCCGACCTCGCGGAGAGGGAGGCGGACCAGACCGACGTCGCGCCCGAGACCATATGGTCGGTCGTTGACGGAGGTCTCGTCTGGGGCTTGGGGGAGGGATGCGTCCCCTCCGGGACGGCCTCGCTCGTGGAGGACCTCGCCCGCACGCTTGGCATCTCGGTGGAGCGCAGGTCGGGCCTCCTCGACGAGGTCCGCTCTGGAGGACTTGCCTTCGACGAGGCCTTCGTGGTGTCCGACGAGCATGGGGTGGTCCTGCCCAAGGGATTAGCCTGTCCCTTGGGCGAGCGATTCCTCGAGGGATACGGGACGCTGCTCCGGAAGGCGCGCAGACTGAGCCAGGGCTCCTGACGGAGGGCTACCGCGCGCGGGCGTCCGTCAGACGCCGCGGAAGCCCCTGCCGATGATCTCGGAGCTGTTCACTATGGTGATGAAGGCGCTGGGGTCAGACCTGCGCAGCTGGTTGCGGAGCTTGGTGGCCTCGCGTCTGCTGAGCACCGTCACCAGCACGCGCTCCTCCCGCCCGCTGAAGCCACCCCACTCCTTGCGGACGGTCGCCGTGCGGTGCAGGACGGTCACTATGAAGCGGAGCACCTCGTCGGGGTTGCGGCTGATCACGGTGCAGACCTTGAGCGTGTTTATGCTCTCGATGAACACGTCCACGAAGAAGGCCTTCGCCAGTAGTCCCAGCACGCAGTAGAGCCCCGTCCGTGGGCCGTAGATGACGGCGGCGGCGGCCACGATAAGGGAGTCCACCACCATGAGCGCCTTGCCGATCTCGAGCGAGGTGTGCTTCTTCAAGATCATGGCCAGGATGTCTGTTCCTCCCGTGGAGGCGCCGATGTTGAAGACGATGGCGCTTCCCACCGCAGGGAGGAGGACCGCGAAGATTAGCTCGAGGAGCGTGTCGTCGGTGAGTGGGTGGGGCATGGGTAGCAGCAGCTCGAGGAGGCTGATGTACGCCGAGAGGGCGAAGGAGGTGTAGACCGTCCAGCCCATGGTCTTGCGGTCGAGGTACACGAGACCCAAGACGACCAGGATGGTGTTGATCACCCACATGAAGGCGCTCACGGGGAGCCCGGGAAAGAGTGTCGCGAGGATGATCGACATGCCCGAGGTGCCGCCGAGGGCGAAGTGGTTGGGCGACTTGAAGAGCTCGACTCCCAGCGAGGTGAGGAAGATGCCCAGGTTGAGCGTGGCGAAGAAGCGCAGCTTGCCGGGATGCTCCCTTCGGTTCGCGATGCGTACGGACTCCTCGATCTGCGAGGCGGAGAGTTCCTCCTGAATGCCTGACATTACCCAGCCGTCCCTTTGACATCCGATGCGGCGCAGCCCCTCTGGCCCGCCGGCCCCGCCATGATGCTGTGGCCGGGCGCCCATGTCAAGGAGCCCGCACGAGCTGCTCGCCCAGGGGGCCCGAACCGTGGGTGAGGGTAGAATGGACTGGCACTTGCTACCGACGGGCCAGACGCCCACAGAAGGAGGCTCCACGTTGTTCGCTTCTCCCAACCCAACTAAGAAGCAGCTCACCCCCACCCGAATCACGCGCATCGCCACCATCGCCGGCCTGTATGCCGCGCTGACCCTGGTCTGCATGGCCTTCCTGGGCGGCCTCTCGTGGGGGCCCGTGCAGCTCAGGCTCTCCGAGGCGGTCTGCGTCCTGGCCCTCCTCACCGCGGACGCCGTCCCCGGCCTTGCCCTGGGCTGCGCCATCGCGAACATTGCGAACATCGCGCTCTCCGGGACTGGCCTCCTGGGCCTTCTGGACGTGGTGTTCGGCACCCTGGCCACGACCCTGGGCGCCCTCGTCACCTGGAGGCTGCGTTCCCGCCCGTCCGTGGCCGTCCTGGGGCCCGTCCTGGCCAACGCCCTCATAGTCCCCGCCTACCTGCCCCTGCTCCTCCAGGGCCTGGGCTTCTACACCATCCCCTTCACGTCCATCGCCTTGGACGGCGCCTATCCCGCCATGTACCTCTTTGGCTTCGTCGCCTGTGGCCTGGGTGAGGGCCTGGTGGTCTATGCCCTGGGCCTGCCCCTCTTCAGGGCGCTCCTCGCGAGCCCGCTTCCTCGGCGTCTGTTGCAGGACGAGGCTGCCCCGACGGCGACGGAGGGGGCGTAGCCCTTGAATCCGGTCGTGGTCATACCCTCCTATTGGACCTGGCAGGACGAGCCGCTCGAGATCGGGCGGGTCGGTGCGTACGATCATGCGACGCCCATAGCGACGCCCCTGCCCGAGCTGGAGACCTGCCTCGCCTCGCTCGATGCGGTCCGCGGGGTCTTGAGGGTCGTGGTTCTCCTGGTGGCGCCGCGCTCCTGCGCGGAGGGCGCCCGCGCTCGCGTGGACGCGATCTGCCGGTCCCACCCAAGGCTCAACCCCCTGGTGGTGGACCAGCGCGAGGCCGACCTGGTCACTCGTGCCGTGGAGGCCATCGCGCCGAAGATGGACAGGGAGAGCGTCTCGCTCAGGGGCTACGGCGCGATTCGCAACATGGGGCTCGCCGTCGCCGCCGTGCTCGGACACGACGTCGTGGTCTTCCTGGACGACGACGAGGTGGCCCTGGACGAGAACTTCCTCATCGACGCGCTCTTCGGCCTGGGGCTCGACAACCGGCAGGGACTTCCCATCATGGCGAAGAGCGGCCACTTCCTGGACCGCTCGGGCTCTCCCTACGCGGACGTCTCCAAGCCGCATTGGCGGGACCGCTACTGGGCCAAGCGCGTGGAGTTCAACCAGTGGATGCACCGTGCGCAGACGGGTACGCGCATCTCTCGCTCCAACTACGTCTGCGGCGGCTGCTTCGCCGTCGCGGCGCAGGCGTTCTGCAACGTGGCCTTCGACCCGACCATTCCCAGGGGCGAGGACCTCGACTACCTGCTCGACCTGCGCATGCACGGCCTGGACGTGTGGTTCGACAACCAATGGAGGGTGCGCCACCTGCCGCCCGAGTGCCCCTCGCGCGCGGCACGCTTCCTGCAGGATGTCTATCGCTGGGAGTACGAGGTCGCCAAGCTGCGCTTCGCCAACTCGAGCATCGGCCTCCGCCAGGTGCGTCCGGAGTCCCTCAGGCCGTACCCCAGCGAGTGGGTCTCTCCCGAGGTGAGCCACAGGATCGCGCTGACTTCGCTCCTGCGCGCCATCGCGGGCCCGGAGCGCATGGCCTACCTCAAGATCTTCCTGCGCGGCCGTCGCAAGGCGCGCGCCTGGGCCGACCGCCACTGCTCGAGCTACTTCGCTTTCCAGACCTATTGGCCAAAGATCATGGGGACGCTCTGGCAGGACACGCTGCTGGCCAGGCGTCTCGTCCATAGTGGAACCCCCGTGGCGCAGGATGGCGGCACGCATGCGTAGGTTCGTGATGGCGCACTTCAGGCTCCTCGTGAACACGCTTCTGGTGGCGTCGTCGCTCGCGCTCCTGGTGCTTTTGGGCTGGGGGATCGGTGTGAGCAACATCACCGCGGCGGTCGTCGCGGGCGCGGGCCTCGCCGTCGTGATCGTGGCGGGCGGCTCCGCCCTCATGGCACCGGACGATCTGAGGTCGCAGGCGACCGAGAGGACCCTGCGCGTCGCGTCCGGGACCCTGCGCCAGATGTCCGCCGGCCTCAGCCCCGAGAGCGCCATGGCCGTCTGCCAGCTGGTCCTTCCCGAGACCACGGCATCGGCCATAGCCATCAGCGACGACAGGCGGACCATCGCCTTCGTGGGCGACGACCTCTCGGGATTCAAGGTCGGTGCCCCCAACAGCGACCCCACCCGCGAGGTCCTGTCCAGCGGACACGTGCAGACCTTCACCAACCTCGACTGGGACGAATGGGCCGACATGGAGGTCGGGCTCTCGCGCGATGCCCGCGAGCAGGTGCTTCCCGTGGGCATCATCGCGCCGCTCGAGGTGGCGGGCCGACCCGTGGGGACCTTCAAGCTCTACTACCGCCACGGCCGGGACGTGGACCGCACCCAGCTCGCCATCGCGCGCGGCTTCGCGGAGCTCCTTTCTACGCAGCTCTCTGCCTACGAGCTCGACCGCCAGGCGGAGCTCACGGCACGTGCCGAGGTCAAGGCCCTGCAGGCCCAGATCAACCCGCACTTCCTCTTCAACGCGCTCAACACGATGGCGTCGCTCACGAGGACCGACCCCTCCCGCGCCCGCGAGCTCCTGCGCGAGTTCGCCGTCTTCTATCGTCGTACGCTCGAGAGCTCCGAGCAGCTCATCCCCCTCGAGGAGGAGCTGGAGCAGACCAGGCGCTACCTCAAGATAGAGAAGGCGCGCTTCGGCGACGACCGTATCGTCGAGACCGAGCGCGTCGAGCCCGGATGCGGTAAGGTGCGGGTTCCGGGCTTCCTCGTGCAGCCCATCGTGGAGAACGCGGTGCGCCACGCCATGAGCGACGAGGGACCGCTCCACATCGACGTGCAGGTTGTCTCGGACGGGGGAGACGTGCTCATCGCCGTCGCCGACGATGGCCTCGGCATGAGCGAGGAGGTCGCCAACGGACTGCTCGAGGCCAGCGCCGAGGGCAGGGGCATGTCCCAGAGCGACAAGGGGACCGGCATCGCCCTGCGCAACGTGGCCGAGCGCATCGAGCGCTTCTTCGGCATGGGGTCGGGGGTCGAGATCATGAGCCGTGAGGGTGCGGGCACCTGCGTCACGCTGCGTCTTGTGGGAGCCGCGCCTACAGGGGGCGCGGGCTAGCGCCAACAGGCGTAAGATGGTGAATTGGGCCCTGACGTGGTCATTTTGGTATTCGTAGGCATTCGGTTACCGCCGCCGGCGGAAGAAAGTTGGCTGATTGCATGCTTAACGTTCTGATCGTAGACGACGAGGCTCCCGCTCGTTCCGAGCTCAGGTTCCTCCTGGACGAGACCGGGAGGGTCGAGTCCGTCGAGGAGGCGAGCAGCGCGCGCGAGGCCGTCGAGGCACTTGTGCGCAGCAAGGAGGGTGCCGAGCGCCACCCCGATGTGCTCTTCCTGGACATCTCGATGCCCAAGACCTCTGGCATGCAGCTCGCCGAGGCGCTGAGGAAGCTCAAGAACCCGCCTGCCGTGGTCTTCGTCACCGCATACAGCGAGTACGCGCTGGACGCCTTCAACGTCGATGCGGTCGACTACCTCATGAAGCCGGTCGAGACCGATCGCCTCTCCCAGGCCCTCGACAAGGTCGAGGCGCGCCTCAAGCCCGCTCCCAGCACCCGCGTCTCCATCGAGCGAATTCCGGTGGAGAAGGGCGGACGCAAGGTGCTGGTCCCCGTCGACCAGATTCGCTTCATCGAGGCGAAGGACGACTACTCCTGCATCTACACCGACGAGGACCGCTTCCTCTCGACCATCTCCCTGGCCAAGCTCGAGCAGAGGCTCGTGCCCCACGGCTTCTTCAGGGTGCATCGCGGCTACATCGTGAACCTCGACCACGTGGAGGACGTCGAGGTCATTTCCAGCGGAATCCTGCAGCTGGGCCTCAAGGGCATTCCCGAGAAGAAGATCCCCGTCTCGCGCCGCCGCGTGGTCGCGCTCAAGCGCGCCCTGGGCATCTAGGCCGCCGACAAGACGGACCCGACGGGAGTTCCATGCGCTACGACATAGTCTCTGACACCCACGGCCACCTCTCCGCAGAGTTGCTCCGGGCACTTGAGGGCGCTGACGTTATAGTGCACGCCGGTGACATGTGCTCGACGGCGGACGCGCGCCGCCTGGAGCGGATAGCCCCCCTGAAGCTCTGCAAGGGCAACAACGACTGGGGCTACGACTACGGCCCTTTCGTGGGCAACGTCACCCATTTCTTCGCCAGCGGCCTGCGCTGGCAGGTCTGCCACTACCAGGAGAGACTCGACCTCGAGGTCTGCGACGTCGCCATCTGCGGACACACGCACCGCCCCCTCCTGGAGCGAGACTCCCGCACGGGAGTCCTGGTCATGAACCCGGGAAGCCCCAGCCTGCCCCGTGGCGGCGGCCCGACCATGGGCAGGATCATCGCGGAGGACGGCAGACTGCTCAAGGCAGAGATCGTAGGCCTGTGAGCGATTCCGAGCCAGGATGAGGCGCACCTCTCGCCTGGAAGGGGCGAGAGGTGCGAGCTTCCCGTTGCCGGCTGGGTGCCGGGGGCTATGGCTCTTGCGCCGCCCGACGCTCCGGCCCATGTCCCTCAGGCAGGAACATGGGCACGAAGATGCGGGTGTACGCGCAGAGCCAGGCGATGGACACACAGAATCCGGCAATCACGTCTGACGCGTAATGGACGCCCAGATAGATGCGGCTCAGGCCGACGGCGACGATGACCAGCGAGAGCCCGCCCATGCAGAGGACCTTCACGAAGCGGTCCCCCTCGTAGCGCCAGACCATCCACACCAGGAGCCCGTAGAACGCCATCGCCACCATGGAGTGGCCGGAGGGGAAGCTATAGCCGGACTCCGCGATGAGCCGGTAGCCCTCGGGCCGGGGTCGCTGCACGAGCTCCTTGAGCACCAGGTTGAGCGCAAGCGCCAGAGCAAGGTTGACCGCGGCGCAGAGGCCGGGACGCCTTCCGGGGGCGAAGGCCTCGACGACCAGGAGCATGACGACGAGGACGACGGGAAGCGCGAGCTCGGATATGGACTGCATTATGGGAGTGAGCCACTCGCTCCTCATGTGGAGCACGACGAGGTAGTAGGCCCATCCGTCCAGGGCGAGGAGCCCGTCCTCGTGCACCTCCTCGAGCAGTGCGATGAAGCCCACCACGGCGAGGATGAGGACTATGGTCCAGAGGTTCTTGCGCACGAGGCGCCCGAAGAGGTCGAAGGTTTTACTGACGCGCTCGCCCATGTGGACCCTCCAGCCAGAGACAAAAAGAGACGGACGCGTGGGCGTCCGCCTCCAAGGGTATTACTTCGGGCTGCCAAGGGGCTGCCCTTCTCAAAAGGCCTAGAGGTTGGCGTTGAGCTCGCTCAGGAGGTCAGCCTTGGGCATGTTGCCCACCATGGTATGGGCGGGCTTCCCGTCCTTGAAGAGGATCAGGGTGGGGATGCTCACGATCTGGAAGCGCTGGGCGAGCTCGCCCTCGTCGTCGACATTGCACTTGTAGAGGACCATCTTGTCGGACAGCTCGTCGGCGACCTGTTCGACGACGGGACCCAGGGCGCGGCAGGGGCCGCACCAGGAGGCCCAGAAGTCCACCAGGACGGGCTTGTCGGAGTTGGCGAGGACAGAGTCGAACTCGGCGTTGGTGATAGCGTTGGCCATTGTTGTCTCTCCTTGTGTAGGGTGCCTTGCGGCGCTTTCTCTCTGGGCGGCTTATACCCCATAGCGGCAGCATGCCGGCAGTAGAATCGATAAGTGTGGAAACGGTGACGGAAGGCGGGCAATGAGGGGCGAACGCGAGCTAAGACGGGATGCCTACCTGCGCAAGCAGCGCTTCGAGTTGGCATCCCTCGCCGAGCGCGACGTAAACATGTCCGGAAACGCCTTCTCGTCCTGCCTCTTTGTGAAGGGGTCCCTCTCAGGGGACGAGCTCGCCGGCGGGCCGCTCTTGGGCGGTGCGGACGGCGAGGCGCTGCGCGCGGCGCTGGTGGCGCTGGGCTACGCGCCGGAGGACTGGGTGGCCCTGGGCGCCGTGAGGCTCGGCTCGGCCGTACCGCTGGACGCGGCGCTTCTGCGCGAGGCGGTCTGCGTGCTGGACCCTGCGACGGTCATCGCGGTGGACGGCGTCGCCGCCATGGCGCTGCGCGACGCCTACGCCGCGGAGCTGGCAGGGCTGCCGGACTTCGACGCCGCCATGCTCGAGGAGGGCGTCGTGGCCCACGTCCTGGGCATGCGCGTCATGGCGCTGGGGGAGTTTGCGGCCTCCCTGGGGGACGGCCGCCAGAAGCAGCTCATGTGGGCGCGCCTCAAGAAGTTGCCGCCGCTGGGTGAGCCGTACTAGCCCAGGGCCGTCGGCGACGGCGTGCTTCGTGGTTCCTGGCGGGGGTGCTATGGCGGAAGCTCGTCCCTCTCGCTCTCGTATCGGGCTGGCACGGGGGTGAGGCGTTCCCAAGCATCTGCCAAACGTGACGTCCGGCCCATCCATTTGCGCTACGCTAGCTGTGTGTCCAGGGTTCTCTCATGGCGACCTAAGGAGCAGACATGGCAGGCGTTCCCGCACCTATTGACGCGACCCAGACCCGCGAGTGGCAGGCCCTCCAGGCGCACCACGACAAGCTTGTGGCGAGCGGATTCAGCCTCAAGAAGTCCTTCGCGAACGACCCCCAGCGCGTGAGGAAGCTCTCGTTCGACCTCGACGACCTGCACTTCGACCTCTCCAAGAACCTCGTGGACGACGAGACGCTCAAACTCCTCGTGAAGCTTGGAAGGGCCGTCGGGCTGGAGGAGAGGCGCTCCGCCATGTTTGCCGGCGATCACATCAACACGACCGAGGACCGCGCCGTCCTGCACACCGCCCTGCGCCGCCCCGCGAGCGAGAGGGGCAGCCTCGTCGTGGACGGCCAGGATGTCGTCGCCGACGTCCATGAGGTCCTCGACCGCATGTACGCCTTCGCCGAGCGCGTGCGCTCGGGCGAGTGGAAGGGCGTGACGGGCAAGCGCATCACCGACGTCGTCTCCATCGGCATCGGCGGCTCAGACCTGGGCCCGGTCATGGTCTACGAGGCCCTGCGCCCCTATGCCGACGCGGGCATCAGCGTGCGCTATGTGTCCAACATCGACCCCAACGACATGGCCGAGAAGGTCCGCGGGCTGGACCCCCAGACCACCCTGGTCATCGTCGTCTCCAAGACCTTCACCACGCTCGAGACCCTGACCAACGCCCGCGAGGCCAAGGCCTGGATGCTCGAGGGCCTGCGTGCCAGCGGGGCCATCGACGGCTCGCCCGAGCAGGAGGCGGAGGCCATCGCGAAGCACTTCGTGGCCGTCTCGACCGCGCTCGACAAGGTCGCCGAGTTCGGCATCGACCCCCAGAACGCCTTCGGCTTCTGGAACTGGGTCGGCGGCCGCTACTCCGTGGACGCCGCGGTGGGCCTCTCGCTCATCGTCGCCTTCGGCCCCGAGCGCTTCAGGGAGTTCCTGGTGGGCTTCAACGACCTCGACCGCTACTTCTGCGAGACCCCGCTCGAGCAGAACGTCGTCGCCCTGATGGGCCTCATCAACGTCTGGTACGTCAACTTCTATGGCGCCGAGAGCCACGCCGTGCTGCCCTACAACCAGTACCTGCACCGCTTCCCGGCCTATCTCCAGCAGCTCACGCTGGAGTCGAATGGCAAGAGCGTGCGCTGGGACGGCACTCCGGTGACGAGCG
>NZ_DBEZHV010000020.1:0-37428 GCF_048189965.1 Olsenella phocaeensis
AAAATCCTCGTTTTCCGGCGATTCCGGGCCGTTTTCGGGGCATTCGGAAGGCCGTTTGTCACTCTCAACATCGTGTGCAATAGGCGATTTCGGGCCCGTTTTGGCCCCCGAAAACCGGCAATAGTAATGCGAGAGTGGCGATTTGCGGCAAAGAAAAGGGGCGCCGCAGCGTCCCCGTAAGCGCTCTACGCCCTGCCCTAGCCCATGAAACGGGCCTTCCAGGCCTCGTAGTCGCCCTCGTCTATCTCGCCCGATGCAAGCTGGTCCCTCATGCGCTTCCATGCCTTGAGGGCCTGCACGGCCTTCTGCGAGCCTTCCTTCTTGGGATCGGGCGCCACGGCCACTCCGTCTTCGGTGACGACGGGCATGAGCCCCAGCTCCCTCTCATAGCGGAAGAGCACCTCGAGAGCGCCCCTCGCGCCGCTCGTGCCTATCTCGCGTATGGAGTCGGCGGAGACATCCAGCGCTTCGGCGATGCGCCCTATCTGCTGGTCGCTGGGCGTCCTGATGTTCCGCTCGTAGTTGCGTATGGCGGACTCGGTGAGGCCCACCTCGTCAGCGAGCTCTCTCTGCGTCATGCCGCCCTCGTTGCGGTACCTGCGTATGCGCGCGCCTATCGTCATCTTTCCTCCTGAAAACGTATGTGTACAGGATATTGCAGCGCGCTTCCGTGCGCAATCGATTGACAGCACGAACATGTGCTGTTCCTATGGAATGATTATGAGGAGCGGCGTATGTCGGTGAGGATGAAGCCCAACGGAACGTGGACGACGCAGGTGCGGTGCCGCGACTACAACGGTGACTCGCGGCACAAGATCAAGCGCGACTGCTAGCTCGCACGTCAAGCGCATCCGTATCCACGACTTGCACTACAACCACGCATCATTTCTCATAGAGATAGGCTTCTCTGCCGTGGTCATAGTCGAGCGACTGAGCCACGAGAGCTTGGACGTGACCTTCCGCTACGTGCACCCCTTCCCTGACAAGCAGGGTGAGATGGCGTACGCCTTCGACGCGACCAGGTCGGGCATCTGATGTCGTGTCCCAACGACCGCAAGCGAAGAAAAAAGGATATAATTGTAAGTCCGACTGCTGGTGAGGCCCTCCACCTCGGCCTCGGCGAGGTGGAGGGCCTCACCAGCATCCGTTACGACATTGTGAGCCTTCTAGTAATCGGCTCCGAGAAGGTATTTCTGCGTCATCACAAGAAAGTCCTCAACGACAGAAGGTAGGGCCTAAAGCGGCTGCCCCGGGTCTTCGGGCTCGGGGCAGGGTAAGTTGCAAGCTATGATGACTGTCCTTCTACTTGTTGTTACCCGTCTTGAGCTCCAGGCCTGAAGCGATGAGCTGACCAGGATAACGATCCTGCAAATGGTTCAGCACAGCTAGACAAGCGCGCTTTATTGCTTTATCGTCAGGCGGTTGATCTCTATCGAATATCGATGCACCATGTGACTGGTCATTGCACACCGTATAGATAAACTCACACTTACGAAGGTCGCTGCATTCTTTCGCATTGAGGTAATGGAGCAAATCGGGCACTGCGGGATTGTCAAAACGCCAAAGAGTTTCGATAACCTGCCGAATCGAATTGCCCGTAGTATGTGTCGAGCTGCTACCTTCAATTGCGACATCATACAAATCTTGCAGATGCTCACTATAAGGAGTGATATAGCGCTTGTCGCATTTGCTTATCTTGCCGTCATGTAGTGTATAGAGATTTTGGACGATTTTATTCCTCGCCAGCATGTTAAAGAAGGCGCTGTTGTGAGTCAGCAGAAGGAATCGCACTCTCAGATTACCGGATTTATCAAATAGCACATTAAAATCTCTAATGACCTGGACAACACTATAAACATAACGATAGTCGAGGCTCGAAATCGGGTCGTCGATTACGAAGAACAATTTCTTCGCGTCATCATTGCTTTCAAGCAGGCTCCATGTCGAGGCCACATAGTGGCAGAACGCAAGAACAAACTTCTCGCCATCGCTCATTATGTCTTCCGCGTCATCCCCGAGCTCCGCGTCGCCGAGAGAAATAGTGAAGCCATCTGGATTGAAGACATATCTTGTGCCAAATACGCTGTGAACAAGGTTGGCGAGCATATCGGCGACAACCTGCCTTTTGGGGCGCCGTCCTTTAGACTCGGCTTCCTTTATTTCCGCGTCAAGTGCTTTGTATTGGTCTAGAATTTTCGCACGTTCCAAAATGAGCTTGTCGCATTCATTGCGTACCTTATATTTTCCCTCGATGCATAGCTTATTTTTTAGCATCAGACATCTCTTTCTTGAGATTACTTGCAGCCACATCGAACCAATTGAAAATCTCTTCCGCATTCGAAACGTGCTCTCGTATGCTGTCGAGCAAAGTTCTTAAGGACGCTACGCCGTCCGATGAGAGAACTATTGAGATATCCTCTTTCTTCTTGCTCAGAGCGTCATTGATTGTGTTTATTGAATTCTCCACAGCAGAGCATTCGGGAAGTTTCTCTAGTGAGACTTGCGCAACGTCATCAAACGCGCTCTTTAGAGAATCGTATTTAGCCGCCCTCGTCTGATAGTCGAGAAAGAAAGATTAATGGGTGCCCAAGAACTCTTTCAATGCATTAATTTGGTCATCTATAGCAGCTACAGTCTTAGCTTCTTGGCCCTTCAAATACCCCTCATACGTATGAATGAGCTGAAGGGCATTATCATTAAAGCTTCTGCCACAAAATGGACAATCATTCGACTCAGCCTCTTTTATATATGTCAGGCTCCGTTCGATAAAAGCCCTCTTACGACGCATAGAGTCAGCAAAATCTTCTGCGAAGTTCTCCCTTGTGTACGAAGTCGCCAGAATTTCCTCAAGCGCATCAAACGATATCGCACTGTCGTCGAGAACAAGCCCAGCAAGCGTCGGGATGTCATCGGGTAGGTTCGCCAGAGCGTTAAATTTCGCAAGCGCATCGTTATATCGATTGGCACGGTTCTCTAAGGTGAGAATGTTTTCTGTCGTTAGTGTCTTATATTCGCTTAGACGGGACAGTTTATAACCCTTGAGTTCAGACTGCACTTGAACAACTGCGCTATCTATCGCATCTCGCTTGCGCTTGTCCTCTTCGCCAAGCTCGTTCAAGAGCTTCTTTTTGTCTGACACATCGATATTTTCCCTGCCAACAATATAGCCAGAAAACGCATCGCCATTGATTGCGTAATGTTGGGACTGAAGGTTATCCCTAACGTAGTCGGTATTAAAAACATGAAATATATATCCTGTACCATTCTTTACAGATAGATTAGTTCCACGGGTTTTCTTAATACACAGTGACCCAGAGGTGTTTTTTCTGGTAAATGAGAACTCAAACTCGCCACTTGAGGCAGCACGGATTAATAATCGTGTCACTAACACTGGTTGTGCAGTCTTGATTTGCAATGCGAAATAGTCGACTGATACAAGTTTTGCCTTGACCATTTCCTGCATAAATAGCAACCTTTGAAGCACTGAGCTTGAACTCAGCATTCAACTGTTCCTCGAATAATCCAAACCCCTTGAGTGCGATACCCCATGTCAGATTTGTTCCCATATCAATCACGCCGCCCTTGAATAGAAGTAATCGAAGATCTGCGCACGATATTTGGTGATGGAGTCGTCCGGATAGCTTTGTTCTGGAAGCTTGTAGAGCTCGTCGCGTATGAGCGTGTCCACCTCGGCCAAGGTCTCGGGCTTCTCGGTCCAATGCGACATCTGAGAAAGACGCTTCCGGACGGTCTCGACCAGCTCCACGCAGAGACTCTTCACCTTCTTGATGTCCTCTTTCGAGAGAGTGTCCTTGTAGAGCATGTCGAACACAGCAAGCTGTTCCTCGCTGGTGAACCCTTCACGCACATAGCGCTTCTGCTCGTCGTCGAGGTCCTGGGAGAGCTTCATCAGAGCCTCGAACGTTGCCTCGATAGTCGCTCGGTCTTGCTCCTTGTTGTACTGATCGATGATGCTCTCGTATCGTTTGAAGAAGTCGGATCTGGTAGGGTTCTGCTGCAGCGCAATCTCGAGCCTGCGCTCTATCACCGCGCGCATGTCGCTCAAGAGGAGGTTCTTCTCGGTCTTCTTCTCGAACTCGCGATGCAGAAGGTCGAAGTCGATGGCGCTGATATCGAACTTCGCTGGCTCAGACTTATCGACCTCGTTCACCTCTATGTGCTCGTCGATAATCGCCTGCAGCTGGACCATCACGTCGCCCGTATCCGCGACGTCGCGGCGCTTCGTGACTTCCCGGTAGATGGCGTCTATCGCAGCGCGATGCGCCCATGCATCGCGCGATATATCGCCACGCTCGATGAACTTGAAGAGCTCGAAAAGCGCTCGCGCCATGATTCCGAAGCACTTCTTGACCTCGTCTCCAGCGGAGACTGCATCGGCGGCGCACTTTATCATGTTGAGCTTCTCGAAGCCATCGGCCGTCAACAGAGACTCGAGCTCGAAGCCGCACTCAGCGAGGAAGCCCTCGATATCGGCAAGCAGCTGTAAGACGCACTCGATAAGCTCGCTCTTGTCCAGAACGGGAGAATTTCCAGGCGTACCCCACGGGTCGCGCGTGTAGTCGGCAAGCGCCTGCCGCAGTGCCTTCACGACGCCGATGTAGTCGACAATGAGGCCGTTGCTCTTGCCTTTTGCCACGCGGTTGGCGCGCGCGATTGCCTGCATGAGTGAATGCGCCTTCATAGGCTTGTCGAAGTACATGATGGACAGCGGCTTCACGTCGAAGCCGGTCAGCCACATGGCGCAAACGAAGACGATGCGGAACGGGTTATCAGGATCGCGAAACTCCTTGTCGAGCTCGCGCGTCTCCATCTTCTCGCGATGGGGCCTGATGTCGATGTCCCATTTCTCGAAGCGGGCGATCTCGTTCTGCTCCTGGCTCACGACCACGGCCATCTCGGTCTCGCGCATCCAGTCAATCTTGCGCTGCCGCTCGAGTGCCTCCTGCTGCGAGTCTCCCTTAAGCGCTCGTTCTTCCTTCTTGATAGCCTCCGCCCAGTACTTCTGTACGAGGTCGTGCATGCGCACTGCCGTCACCTTGTCGATGCTGATAAACATCGCCTTGCCGGACTCCCAAAGCCCCGAGTAGTGCTCGACGAAGTCCTTCGCGATGGTGTTCAGGCGCTTGCTGCTGGTGACGATGTGGTACTCGCGGGAGAGATCGCGCTCGAGCTTGTCTTGCTGCGCGTCGTCGAGGTCGGCGGCCTCAACGGCATTTGCCAGTTCCTCGTTTATCTCAGGGTTCTCGATGTGCAGTAGGTCACTGCGGTTCTCGTAGTACAGGGGAACCGTTGCGCCGTCCTCCACCGCCGTCGCGAAGTCGTACACGGAGATGTACCCGCCGAACGTCCGCGCCGTGATGTTGTCGTTGGCGAAGAGCGGCGTACCCGTGAATCCGATTCTGGACGCGGTCGGCAAGAGTTGGCACATGTTCGCTGCGAGAATCCCGTTGTTGGTTCGATGTGCCTCGTCGCAGAGGATTACGACGTCGTGGTCGGGCGCTATGGGCTTGACGTCGGGATCGTTGAACTTCTGGATCAAGGTGAAGATGAAGCTCGGGTTGCCCTTGAGCTTATGAACCAGGTCCTCGCCGCTCGTGGCGATGTAGCTTCCCGGGTCGGACATCTCCATGCAGCCGCAGTTGGCGAAGGTGCTCGCAATCTGCTTGTCGAGCTCGTTACGGTCCGTCACCACGACGAACGTGGGAGACCCCGTGAATTTGCGCAGAATCTTCCGCGCTAGAAACACCATGGAGTAGCTCTTGCCGGAGCCCTGCGTATGCCAGAAGACGCCGAGCTTCCCGTCCTTGAGCTCACGGTTTCTATAGGCATCCACCGCCCGGTTGACGCCGAGGTACTGGTGGTTGCGTGCAAGAATCTTGGCCGTCGTACTTGACGAGTGGTCGAACAGGATGAAGTTCTCGAACAGGTCCATGAAGGTGGATTTGTTGCACATGCCGCGCAGCATGGTCTCCAGGTCAATGCTACCCGGCTCGCCCTCTGCGAGGCGCTTCCACTCGTTGAAGAACTCGTAGGGGCTTCCGAGTGTACCGACCTTCGCCTCGAGGCCGTTAGAGAGCATCACGAATGCGTTGAAGTAGAAGATCTGGGGGATGGTGTCCTGGTAGTCGGTGTAGTTGTCCTCGAAGGCACGACGCACGTCCTTGTCGTGCCTCTTGAACTCGATGAACATGAGGGGAATGCCGTTCACGAAGCCCACGAGGTCGCAGCGGCGGCGGTGCAGCGGCCCGTCCACCCAAAGCTCTTCAACCGCGATGAAGCGGTTGGCGTCGGGGTGCTCGAAGTCGAAGACGGCTGCATACTCAGTCTGTTTGGTTCCATCTGGCATCTCGCGTTCGACGGGGATACCGTCGCGGAGGAGTGCGTACTTCTTCTCGTTGGTCTGAAGCAGCGTGTCTGTGGCAAGCGTTGCCATGAGGGCATCGGCAGCTTGCTCACATTCCTCGACCTCGAGCCACTCGTTCAACTCAACGAGCGCATCGACCAGATAGCGACGCAGCACCACCTCGTGGTAGCTGTTGCGTCCGAGCGTGCCGTGCTGCCCCAGCTCCTCGTGGTCGTAGGCGTAGACGAGCTCCCAACCCATCTTGTGGAGCAGCTCGCCGGCAGGCTTCTGTACGGCTTCTTCCTCTGAATAGCGATTCTTTCCCATGGCAGCACCCTAAACGCTTCCTCTATATGCCCTATCCTGCGGAATCATCTGGCTAATCCAGCCATCATGGCGGAGCGCAATCTCATATAGTGCAATGCGAGAGAGCATGTACAGCTCCTCGTCGCTGTCGTTGGCCAAATCCATAGTCACATACGGGCGGAATACAGGTTCGATTTCTTTGAGCTTGAGCCTACCCCACGCAGCATCGCTTGGCCCGCTAGTTCCATCCAGATAGCCGATTTTCTCAAGCTGGTAGGCAAATCCGTCGAGTTCGTTGCAATGCCTGTCTGCGTAACCGAGGTTCTCAAACAGCACCCAACCACTGTCATCGCCTTCGATACCCCCGTGCTCTGGGCCCTCGCGGGACATGTCCCGCAGCACGTTCAACTGCAAGCCCAGAGCAAATCTCCAGGCATTTGCATACCTTTCTGCAGCCTCTCGGTTTGCGGGGTTGGATGGATTGAACGCAACCGCCTTCTTAGCGAAGTCGTAGACGAAATCGTTGTTCGTGCCGAAACGTTCCGCCTCGACTTGCTTGAGACGTTCGATGAATTCGGCTTCTGGTTCGCCTTCCGCTCGATTAGGAACGGGTGTATCTCGGAACTCCTGAATCTTGTTTTCTTGGAATCGCTCTAGCGCCGTTCCGATCTTGTTGAGAAGGCTATAGCGGTATTTGATATGCGCAAACACCTGGTCCATGTGGATGAAGATGTCCTCGCCCCAGCTGTTCGCGTCGTTGGTGAACGCATTCCCATGTAAATCGCAGTTCCAAGCAAGCTCAGCAATGGACCCTCGTACCCATGTCAAGTAAGGACATGTGACAATATCTGTCTTGTGATACATGCCCTTGTATCGGTTCGTTTCCGTGGGGTGCACGGCGCAGAGCGAGCGTAGGAACTCAAAGTACTTCTTGTCCGTGCCTTTGCTATCGCTGCCAGGCATGTGGAAGGCATCGATGCGTGCGTTCTCCACGCTCAAGTCCACGCCAAAAATATCCGCCAGCATGTCAATGCTGTTGAGCACAACGGAGGCATTGTTGATAAAGTTTATGAAGTCGAAGGCGCTTCGATACTTCATCACTCCGAGCGTCTGGTCATTTAGGTAGCCTACGGTATCTCGTATCCGGTGCACACAAGTGCAGATGCAGTCCCATGCAGGTACCCCTCGATACTTCTTGTTAGTAAACGCCTTCTCTACGAACGAAACCTGCTCGGAGATGTGTTCGTGTGCATCCAGTGTCGCGTTAAACTCTTCAATAAGATCCGGGTCGAGGTGTATCTGAAAAGTCTTAGTTGCACTCATACTCAGGCCTTAATTTCGCCAGACATGAGCTTAGGCAAGAGACGATCTCGCGCCTCCTGCGCTTCAGAAATCTGTTCAATCTCATACTTTGTTTTCTCGTAATACAGGTTTGCAATGCACTCGAACTTCTTAAGAGTCGATGCATCCGGCTGTAAGATCTCGAGATCGTTTATGTGACTTGGATACACGTGCGGCTGGGCCGACCCACATTGCAAATGCTTGAACCCTCTGCCAAGCACCTTTACGCAGAGGTATACAAAGTAAATATAAGGCGTATCTGAACTGCTTAAATAAGAGCAATCAGATGCCCAAATATCTTGATGATATAGACGTGTAAAACCCGCGTTAGCTCCTGAACCACTGACAGTTATTACAGGGGCGGCAGCATTGGATTTTGAGTGATAGTACGCAGGTCCCAAGCCACCAGCAACAACTGGTATTTTGCCCGGTTGTGTGACTTTAGCGGTGATTACTTTACCCCGACGGAATGGAGCGAGGTCTTTCAGCCGAAGCCGGCTCCACCCTTCTGGAACGCCATCAACAATCTTGGCGTTCTTATGACCGGGGAAATTGAGGTCGATGAACCATTCCCTGTAGAGACGCTGCGCGGCTTCCTCAAGCAGCTTTATTTGCCTTCGGTTGTTCTCGATAAAGTTGTCGTACGCCTGGAGGACAGCGGCGGTTGCTCGCTGTGTTCTCAAATCCGGTAGACTAACTGGCAGATTGCGAATTACTGGCATATTGACATGCGAAACCGTTGCCCCGTTGGCACTACTCAGGAGTCTATGGCGTTGTTGAGGCGCGTTTAAATAGTAATTGAGATACCAAGGGTCAACTTTTTCTTGGTTCGGCCTGATGAGCACCGTTCGCTGCCCAAGGCATACGCGCTGTCCCTCACGGATAATCCCAACGTTTCCCGCAGGAGCTTCTCGTGCGAGTATTAGATCCATAGGTTGAGGCACCGTACGAGCATTGCGACTGTTGTAGACCTCTTTGGAAACGCGCTGAACATTCGCCAAGTCCAGATAGCCTGGGCCGATATTCGGCGTGCGAATCAATGGGTATCCAACTCCCTCGTCGGGAGCAGTGGAATGTGGGCAATCGACGATTAGCTCGCATAGCTCTTTAAGGGGAGTGCTCATAGCCCAAGCTCCTCGAAGTTTAGGAAGATGGTGTCCATGAGCTCGTTGCTCTCTGCTTGGAGCTGCTTGAGCTTGACGTGAATCTCGCCCATGCGCTCGTGAAAGTCCACGCCGTCATCCTCTTGGGGCGGCACCCCAACGTGCGCGCCGGGCGTCAGGCTCCAGTTCTTCTCCTCAATCTCCTTTTGCGTGGCAATCTTGCACAGGCCAGGTACGTCTGCATACGTCCCCGCACCGAACTTCTCTGTGAGCCACAGGACCTCGTCTATGACGGTGAGACGCTCCTCAAGCTGGGAGATTTCCTCCGCAAGGCTCTCGCGAAGGAGCTTGCGCTCACGTGGCTTCGCGGCGTCGACCGTCTTCTTCACTTGCTCCTTGCGCTTCTCGATGAAAGAGGCGAGAGCCTCATGCGCTGCGGGAAAGTCACCGAGTGAGGTGACGCTTGCCAACGCCTTCTTGGCATCTTCATCGTCAATCGCTTCCGAGGCATCGCGTATTTCCGCGCAGTACTCGTCGAGCAGTTCGGAGTATTTCTCCGTCTGCCCGCGATAGAGCCATACGATGGCGGAGAGGTTCTTGAGTTGCCAAGGGCTCCACTCGTTATGCGTGGTGTCGATTACCGTATGATAGTTCTGAACGTCGATGAAGAGGACCTTGTCGCGCAGCTCCTCCGGCTTTCCCTTGTCGAAGAACCACAGCGTGCAGGGCAGGCTCTTCGTGTAGAAGAAGTTGTTGCCCACGTAGAGCATTGTGTCCACATGCCCGGTCTTCACCAGCGTCTCGCGAAGACCACGATCCTTGCCGGACGAGTCGGTGGCAGATGACGCCATGACGAAGCCGGCGCGGCCGGTCTTATTGAGATACGAGTAGAAGTAGTTGATCCACAGGTAGTTGCCGTTGCTGAATTCGCCCTTCTTGTTGATGCTCGAGACGCCGAGCGGCATGCGGCCTGCGGCAATGGCGTCTTCGGACTTCACCTTGTCCACGTTGAAGGGAGGGTTCGCCGCCACGAAGTCGCATGAGCCGTCGAGGGAATGGGCGTCGCTGTAGAAGGTGTTCGCCTCGTCGCCGCTCTTGATCTTGCCGTTCATGCCGTGGACGGCCATATTCATGAGGCAGAGCTTGGCGTTGTACTCGACCTTCTCCTGACCGTAGAAGGTCATGGACTCAATGGGGTTGCCACCGTGCTCGCGGATGTAGTCACTCGCGGAAACAAACATGCCACCCGACCCGCAGGCAGGGTCCAGCATCGTGCCGTGACTCGGCTCGATGACGTTCATGATCATACGCACCAGGGACTTCGGGGTGAAGAACACGCCATCGTCACTTGCGACCGCAGGGGCGAACTTGCCCAGGAAGTATTCGTAGATGCGGCCGATGATGTCGTCGCCGTCCTCGTCGAGGGCGGGGTTGTTGAAGATGCGCAGCGTCTCGCGGAGCAGGTCGCTGCCGAGGTCCGTGTAGGTGCGGGGCAGTACGCCAGCAAGCTGGGGGTTCTGGCGTTCCAGCGCCGTCATGGCGTCGTTTACCCGCTTGCCGATGTTCGTCTCGTTCTCGGGGAGGTTCAACAGGTAGTCGTAGCGCGCCTCTTCGGGAAGGAACATCGCGCCGCGCTTTGTGTAGTCGGCAGCCTCGATGGGCACCTGCCTGCCGGTGGCATGGGCGCGGCTCTCCTTGATCTGGGCGTCCACGGTCTTGAAGCGGCCCCATGCATAGCGCAGGAAGATGAGGCCGAGCACTGGCATACAGTACTGCTGGCTCGTTAGCTTCGAGTTGGCGCGCAGGTTATCTGCCGCTTCCCACAGTTCCTTCTCTAGCTTCTTGATGTCTGCCACTGGCTACTGCCCCTTCTTCGTAAGCTCTTCGATCATGCACATGCGGATGAAGGCGCTGAAGCTCACGCCCTTGAGGGCGGCAGCCTCCTTGCCCGCATCGCGCAGGTTCTCGGGAATCCTGATCGTGATGGCGGCCATGTCGCCGCCCACGAGGAACTCCTGCTTCTCGGTGTCCGTCGCCCCGTTTTCGACGAGGTCTGAGTACTTCATCGCCCGGCCTCCGTATGAGTCGGAATACAATACATTTGCAAGATATTTTATCACCGGCTTGCGACAGCAGGCGCAAGCCATCGGCCAAATACAGCACGGAACCGTGCTGTTTCGTGGTACAATCCAAACGATAGCAAGCTTCCTATGTCGTACGCACAAGGCGCACACATAGGGCTTGGGTCGGTGGCGGCAATAAACCCTTCGTCAGCGCATGCGTTGCCGTGGATGCCGCCTTGCGACCGAGCGTCGCAGCCATCGGGCTGACGACGCTGCGGGGGATGCCCCGCCCCCCTGGGAGGCAGGCGCCCTCCGTGCACCTGCCCTGAAGATGAGGAACGACGATGGGCGGACGCTGCGAGCGTGTATACGTGAGGCTCACGCCCGGCGAGAAGGACCGGGCGCTCGACCTCGCATCGCGAAACGGCCTCACCGTCTCCCAGCTCGTCCGCGTGCTCATCCAGCTGCCTGCCGACTATGCGTCAGAAGGCGCCCGCGCTGCCGTGGTGCTTGACCGCACTACTGCCGGCGGGCTCGAGCGCGAGATGCGCCGCTGGGGCAACCACTACAACCAGGCCGTGCACGCGCTCAACCGCATCGCCTACTACGCCGAGCGCGGAAGCCTTAGGACCGACGAGGCGCAGCGGCTGCTGAGCGTCGCGGCGGGAAACCTGGAGGATTTGAACGTCGCCGTCGTGCAGCTGCGCGGGGAGACGCACGCCATCTGCAACCACGCGATTGTGATCGTGTAGCCGTGCCCTACGTGAAGTGCATATCCGGCCACACGAGCGCCCGCGCTGTGCAGCGCTACCTCGAGAAGGGCGGCCGCGCCCTGGCGACCGACTTCCTGAACATCGACGCCCCGGTCTCCGGGGTGAGGGACAGCCTGGAGGACCGTGTCCGCATCGACTGGTGGCGCGAGATGGACCGCACGCGCGTCGCCTACGGCAATGACGCCGCCTGGAACGGGCACCGCGCGCGGACGTGGAAGCACTACATCCTCTCGCCGAACCCCAAGGACGGCATCGAGCTCTCGCGCCTGCGCAGGCTCGCCACCGCGTGGGCCAAGGAGAACTTCGGCGACTACGAGGTGGCAATCGTCTACCACGACGACAACGAGGGCCGCATCCCGCACGCCCACGTCGTTGTCAACAACACGAACCTCGCGACGGGACGCCGCATCCAGGAGCCCGACCCGAGGGCGGTCAAGCGCTCGGTGCAGAGGCTCGCGCGGGACATGGGGCTCTCGTGCTTCGAGGACGCGCCCCACCCCGCCGCACACGGGAAAATGCGCACGGCGAGGCCGCGCCAGCGCGTGCACATAGGGCGCGCGGAGCGTGAGCTCGCCTCCAAGGGCGCGTACTCCTGGGTGTCCGACATCCGCTCGCGCGTGTCCATCGCGCGCATGGTGGCGAGGAGCGAGGGCGAGTTCGCGAGCGTGCTCTCCGCCATGGGCGTCACGGTATCGGAGAACTCCGCCAAGGCCGTGCGGCGCGACTGGGTATACGCCCTGGCGGACCATCCCACGAGGAGGGTCGGCGGCGAGCGCCTCGGCCTGTCGTTCTCCCGCGAGTCGCTGGAGAGGCGCTTCGCGGCAGGAGCTGCGGGTCGGCTTGCCGACGCTACGGAGCGCAGGCTCTACGAGTTTGCCCGCGAGGCATGCGACCTCGGCGACATCAGAGAGCTGCGCAGTCTCGCCGACGCCGTGTCCGTGTGCGAGGCGGTGGGGGCGAGAAGTGTGGACGACCTCGCCCATGCGATGGGACGCCTGCCCGAGGGCTTGGATGCCGCAAGGGCTGCGGAGGCCATGGCCTGCGTCTCCGAGAATGGGCTCCTTCCCCACCACGGCGCACGTGGAGCTCAGAGGCGCGCCCGCGCGCCAGAAAGGCCCTGGGAGAAGGACCGGCCCGCATGGATGAGGAATAGAGACGACGACGCACGTCAGCAGGATCCGCAGGCGCCACGCAAGCAGAGGGACAACCGCGACGGAAGGGGCGGAGATGCTCGTTAAGACCTACTACAGCACCGGGCACCTCGACGTGTTCGATACCGCGACGCTGACGGACTCGTCGCTCTTCAAGGGCAACGTGCTCACGGACTACGCGCTCGAGGTCGCAGATGCGCGAGGCGGCAGGGCGCTCTGGCTCGACCTCTTCTACTACGAGGCGGCTGACGCCTACAAGGGCGACACGAACCCGCACGGCCTGCCCGTGGCGCGGCGCAGGGACGGATGGTCTTGCGTGCTCGCCGACGAGGAGGACCTGAAGACGCTCATCAAGGTGAGCGTCGACGGCGAGGACGTCCTTCTGCGCCAGGGGGACGAGTTCGTGGACGCGCTGAGGCTGAAGGCAGCCTCCGACGCGGCATGGCGCACCAACCCGGCGGCGGTGGCCACGCACGACTACTACCTCGCGGCGGACGACGAATGTGACCCTTGCGAGGCCATCGGATATTCGGAGAGCGGCTACGAGCGCGTGGCCACGATGCAGCGCAGGACTTCAGTTCCTGATGACCGTCAGGAAGACATGGAAGGAGCTGACGATGAGAACCGTTTTGAGGATCACTAGGTTGTTGTTCAAGGCCGTGTTCAGGTGGATGTGAGATTGGGACATGGGCGGTAGAATGGAACATGTGAAGATGGGAGGGAAGATGGTGGGAGACATGAGGCTGCGAAAGCCGATGCTCACGGCTGAGCAGCTTGTCGAGCACCTGAAGTCCAGGGGCGTGGCTTTCGAGCTCTGTCCAGAGGCAGATGCGGTCGCATACCTCTCTGATGTGAACAACTACCTCAGGGCGGTGGCCTACAGGAAGCTCTACTTCCGCCAGGTCGATGGCGACAACCCTGGCGACTACGTGAACCTCGACTTCGAGGACCTGGTGGAGCTCTCCTCGATAGACCGGCGCCTGCGCGAGGCATTCCTCTCCATGACCATAGACGTCGAGCACTTTGCCAAGGTGCGCCTGCTGCGCATGTGCGAGGAGCGCGGCGAGGACGGCTACGCGATTGTCTCCGACTACCTCACGTCGATAAGCGAGAGGCAGCGCTCCCGGATCGAGGATGCGCTTGCTGCCAGGGGCGGCGAAGGGCGCGCGCACGACGAGTACTCCGGCGACCTCATCGCCCACTACGCCGGAGGGTACCCCATCTGGGTGTTTCTTGAGGTGACCGAGTTCGGCGTGCTCGTCGACCTCTGGCGCTATTGCGCCGGGAGGTGGAACGAGCAGGAAATGCGAGACGAGCACTACGTCCTCAAGAGCGTCAAGGCTCTCCGAAACGCTTGCGCACACAACAGCCTGATCGTAAACGGGTTCTCGAGAAGCGCCGAGAGGGCCGGCTACCAGGCTTCCAGGGCGGTCACGACTTCGCTTTCAGAACATGGTATCACGAAGACAAAGTCGAGGCGCGCCAAGCTCAGGAACCTCAGGGTCGCTCAGATTGCCGCCACGCTTTACTCGGTAAGGGAATTCTGCACGCGAGAGTCCACGAGGGAAAGGCACGCGGCCCGCCTCGCAGAGGTAAGGCGCTACGCCGAGTGCTGCGGCGTGCTCTCCCGCGCCAACGACGGGATTGTGTCGTTCTTCGACTTCGTCTGGAGGCTGGTTGACATTTGGCTCTCCAACGGCTCATAATACAGACATATGGAAAACCTTAGGGTTTTGTAAGGGCGGGACCCACTGGGCCTCGCTCTAGTTTTTTATGGGCAAATAAGGAGCGCGCACCGGAGATTCGCGGTGCGCGCTCCTTTCGTGTCTATGGGTGTTGGCAGCCGACTTCAGGCTTCGACCACAGCCTCGTCATCAACCTCCCCATCGGCTCCGACGTCCTTCCCGCGCCTGATAGCCACGGCTGCCGCCACGCAGGCCGTTGCTGCGGCGGCGAGGCCGGCGGGTAGGAGGGAGGTGGTGTCCCCGGTCTGGGGCAACTTGCCGCCGCCGTGCTCCTCGGATGGAGGCGTCGCGGGAGGGGTCTCTGGCGGCACGAGCTCGACCGTCTGCCCCTCGTCGTCTATGTCGGCGTGGGAGGCGACCTCTTCCTCGTCTTGCTTCAGGCTCTCGAACACGACGACTGCGTGCCCGCCAAGGGCGCTGCCGTCGAACTCGAAGGTCACGTTCGCCGAGCCGCTGGGGGCCTCTGGCGTGAACGCGACCGTGGAGGTCACGTCGCGGCCGTCCGACTGGACGGGCTCGCCGGTCTCCTTGTCCACGAGCGTGCCGGTGAGCGTGTACTCCTCGCCGGGCGTGAGCCCCGTGCAGGAGACGGTGTCCATGATTGTCACCGAGTCGTCGGCCACGGCCTCGTGGTCGCCGTCGTCGGCGTCAGTCGCCTCGGTGCGCACCGCGGGGCCCACAGGGTCCTCTATGGTGCCCAGGTCGATCTTCACGGAGTCGCGGTATACCGTGACGTCGAAGGCGGGGATGAGCGCGCGGCCGGCGTTGGAGTCGCAGCGCTGCTCCTCCACCGTGTAGGTGTCGTAGAGGAGCGCCCCCTTGGAGTCGTCGGATGCGGATGTGCCGAACCAGATGCCGGATCCGGACGTGCCGCCGTTGGTGTCCGCCGTGTGGGCGTTCCAGCTCGCCGCTGTGGAAGCGTAGCCGTTGGCGTCGGTCACGATGACGTGGCTCTCGCCGGTGGTCTTGCTGGTGATCTTGAAGGGCACGTTTGCCAGGCGGCTGTAGTCGCCTTCGCCTACCTTCACGAGCTCCACGTCGCCGCGCTTCACCTGCTCGGTGAACTCGCCGTCGGGCGCGAGCTCGAACACGGCCTCGTTGCCCGCGTCCTCGGCGGTCACGGCGAGGACGTGCTCCTCCGTGTCTGGCAGGTAGCCCTCGGGCGCCTTGGTCTCGCGCACCGTGACGGTGCCGAGCGGGATGCCCTCGAAGACGATGCGGGCGCCCTCGGTCGTGCCTTTCACGGTCTTGGTGCCGCCGTCGTAGGCGTAGGTCGCCTCGTACTCCGCCCCGTCGAGCGTGGCCGCGCCCTGGGGCGCCGCCTCGCCGGTCTCCGAGTCCTTCTTCACGAGGACGAGCCTCACGGTGACGGGGGCGTCCTCGGCGCCCACGAAGGCGTCTGCTCCGTCGATGACGACGGTCTTGGCCTCGTCGGAGAGCGCGTAGCCCGCAGGGGCCTCCATCTCGCGCACGGTGTAGGCGCCGTCGGGAAGGCGCGTGTCGGTCGTCCCGTGGCCGTCTGCGTCCGTGGTGATGCGGGCGACGAGCGCCTCTCCCTTATAGACGCCGTAGACGGCTCCCGCGAGCGAGTACTGGGCGTTGCCTGCGGTCACCTTGGCGTCGGCGAATCCCTTCTCGAGCAGGATGTTCCATCCCGGCTTGGCGACGAGCATGGACTGCACGGCGGGCTTCCCCGCCACGAAGCACACGCTGCCGCGCCCGTCGATGGCGGCGTCGCCTCCCTGGTAGGTCTCCGCCTCTCCGGCGAGGCTCTCTGCGGCCGCGACCATAGCGGGGTCGGCGTCCGCGAAGTCGCCTTCGCTGGCCGTTCCGGAGGCGAGCCACACGGCCATCTGCGTCACGGCCTGGGCCTCGGTGTCGCTCCACTTGGTTCCCCCGATCTCGCTGGTCATGGGATACCCCTTGGCGAGGAGGTAGTCCTCCTCGTGCGTGGCCTCCCGGATGTCGGTGTAGTCCTGGCCGGCGCGTCCCGGGCCGTGGGCGCCGTGGTCGTAGCAGTAGGACACCTGCCCGCCCGACGTGCGGTAGCCCACGCCCTCGTTCACGGGCGCGTAGCCGCCCTCTATCTCGTAGCTGCTGATGTGCACGCCGCCCGTGTCGGCGTAGGCGGTCGCGTGCGGGAGCAGGGGCGCGGCAGCGAGGACCGCCGCCACGACGGCGGCGACGATTCGCCCGAGCGCTCCTGCTCTTCCCTTTAAAGGCTTTAGCCTGTGCCGCGCGTACTTTGCGCGGCACAGAGAACCACCCGCCGTGCGGGCGGGGCCCACTTCTGCTACGCAACGGAAAGCCTTCCCCTCTGGCATGGTGGTTGTTCAGGCCATCATGCCCCGAGAGGGGGAGGTGGTCGCCGTGGCCCAGAGGGCCAACGGCCTCGCGCACACGAAGCGGCTCTGCAAGCGCCACGTCGTGTTCGCGCCCAAGCATAGGAGAAGGGCGACCTGCAGCCAGCACGGGGCGGGCCTCGGGGGGATGCTGAGGACGCTGTGCCAGTGGAGGGGGGTGGAGACAATCGAGGGCCACCTCGTGCCCGACCACGTGCGCATGCTGGCCAGCGTCCCGCCCAGGGTCAGCGCCTCGAGCCTCGTGGGCTACCCGAAGGGGAAGAGCTCGCCGCTCACGTTCGACGGGCACGCGAGCCTGAGGCACGAGTTCGGGAACAGGGAGCTCTGGGCCGAGGGCTGCTACGTGTCGACCGTCGGCCCGAGCGAGGCGACGATGGCCAAGTGCATCCGCGGGCAGGAGAGGGCGGACATCGCCCTGGGCAGGCCGGGCGCCAAGGAGTGCGGGGGCCCGTTTAGGAGAAGCTAGCGCCACGCCCGTCTGCCGGGCGCGCCATGAGTCAAGGGGCCATGGGGCCTGAGCGAAGCGAAGGCCGGGGACTTGGGTCCCCGGCCGGCACCATCAGGGTTATGCCCTTAGAGCAGACCACCCGCCGTGCGGGTGGTCGTGATTCCCGTAGGATTCCACTTCGCCAAAAGTATCCGGAGCAACGGGAGGCGGACGCATGGCGGAGATTCTACGGCATGCCCTCGCGCTTGCGAGGACCGTCGTGGAGGGCGTGACGATCGAGGGCGACGCGATCGTCGTGTCGGCGGGGCCGCACGGGAGGGGGCGGCCGGGGTGCCCGATCTGCGGCCGGAGGCGCGAGCGCCACGACCACGGGCCGACCAGGCGGCGGAGAGCCATGGACCTGGCGAGGCCCGAGTGCTTCCTGGAGTACGGGCCCGCCAGGGTGACGTGCCCCGAGCACGGCGTGCGCGTCGAGCGCGTGCCGCGGGCTAGGCACGGGTCCAGGCACACGCGCGACTTCGAGGACTGGGTCGCGTGCCTGGCGGTGAGGTGCCGCGTGCCACTCCACTCGCGCATCGCGCGAGTGGAGTGGCACAGCGTGGGCGGCATCCGCGGGAGGGTCTACGACGAGACCGGGGCGCAGGGGGGCGTCGGGCGCTTCGACGGGCTGAGACGGATCGGCATCGACGAGACCGGCTACAAGAAGGGCCACAAGTACCTGACCGTCGTCGTCGGCCACGACCGGGGACGCCTCGTCTGGGCCCACGAGGGGTACGGCAAGGAGGTGCTGGGCCTCTTCCTCGACGAGCCCGCGCGCGAGCAGCGACGCGCCATAGAGGTCGTGACGACCGACGGGGCCAAGTGGACAAAGGCGCTGGCCAGGCGCGGGTGCCCCAACGCCCGGTGGGCCATGGACCCATTCCGCGTGGCCGAGCGGACGAGCGACGCGCTCGACGAGGCCGGGCGCGAGGAGTGGCGGGTCGCCAAGAGGGCCGCCCAAGGCGCGATGCCGAGGCGCGACGGGCCCGGCAGGCCGCGCGGGGGCGAGGAGACCCCGCCGGAGGCCAGGGCGCCGAGGGAGGCTGCGGACGCGACCAGGGGAAGCCGCTGCGCGCTGGTGAGGAACCCGGAGGACCCCACGGGGCCGCAGCGGGCGAAGCTCGCCGAGCCCGGGAGGGCGGGCGCCTCTTCACGGCCTGGGACCTCAAGGAGGACCTGAGGGCCGTCTTCCGCGCCGGGACGGCCGTCGAGGCCGAGGCCATGCTCGACGGCTGGCCGCGCGGGGCCGCCTGCCGCGAGATCGGGCCCGCGGTCGCCGTCGAGAAGAAGGCGGGGCGCAGGCGCGCGGACGTCGTTGCCGCCGTGGCGCTGGGCATCGGAAACGGCCGCGCGGAGAGCATCAACAACAAGACCAAGGTGACGGCGCGCATGGGCCACGGGTTCCGCAACGCCGGCAACCTCGTCGCGCTTCTCATGCTGCGCCGCTCCGATGGGCATCCGGCACTTCCCTGGGAGGACCGCGGGGAGGATAGGAGGAAGGTGGACGAGAGAAGGGGGAGGGACGGGGAACGCGACGGGAAGAGGAGGAGGAAGGTGGCAAGGGGCAGCTAGACGACCCCTAGGCCACGAGAACTACCGAAGGCTCAAACTTGTTCAAACGAGTAATGTACCTATACGAAGGAGCGTGTCTGCGAATCTGAGTGACGAGCCTGTCTGTGAGTAGCGGTAGCGAACGATCGTGCAGTGGTCGCGCGACCGTGGTGAGTATCCGTTACAATTGGCCTGTGGGTCTAGGAGAGAAGAGGACGCCATGCGAGCAAGTGGAGTGTTGATGCCAATCTTTGCGCTGCCTGGGAGGTATGGCATCGGCTCGTTCGGGCCGAAGGCCTATGAGTTCGTCGACTTCTTGAGTCGCTGCTCGCAACGCTACTGGCAGATCCTGCCGCTGACCACTACGGGCTACGGTGATTCGCCGTACCAGTCGTTCAGCGCCTACGCGGGCAACCCCAACTTCATCGATCTGGACGAGCTGGTAAAGCTGGGCTACCTGAAGCGCGGCGACCTTGAGGGCGTAAAGTTCGGGGATGACCCGACGCGCATCGACTACGCCACGATCTTCGTCGCGCGCAGGAAGGTGCTCGAGCGTGCGACGGCACGCTTCATGCAGGACCCCCCCTCCGACTTAGACGAGTTCTCACGCAAGCACGCCAGTTGGCTTGACAGCTACTGCGAGTTCATGACCGTCAAGGAGGAGTTCGGCCTTAAGGCCTTCCACGAGTGGCCACAGCAGTATCGCAACCCGGGGAAGGCGTCGCGGGACCTGAGCGCCAAGCGTGAGCACCACTACCAGTACCACCTGATGACGCAGTACTTCTTCTTCAAGCAGTGGGAGAGCCTGAAGGGCTACGCGAACGAGCGCGGAGTGCTTATCGTGGGCGACATGCCCATCTACGTCTCGCGCGATTCCGTCGAGATGTGGGCAATGCCGCAGCTCTTCAGGGTCGGTGAGGACGGGAGTCCCACGAGCGTCGCGGGCACTCCGCCCGATCAGTTCTCCGCAACAGGACAGTACTGGGGTAACCCAATCTACGACTGGGACGCCATGGCCCAGGATCACTACTCCTGGTGGGTCGAGCGCATGCGCATGAGCCTTAAGATGTACGACATTGTGCGCATCGACCACTTCCGGGGCTTCGAGTCCTACTGGGACGTGCCCTTTGGCTCTGCGACGTCTGCGGCTGGCTCTTGGAGCAAGGGTCCTGGCACGGCACTCTTCGACGAGCTGACACGGCAGCTGGGCAAGCTCCCCATCATTGCGGAGGACTTGGGGTTCATGACTCCGGAGGTCATCAAGATGCGCGAGGACACGGGCTTTCCCGGCATGAAGATCTTGCAGTTTGCCTTCGATGGCAACAGCGATTCGTATTATCTGCCCCACCATTACACGCCTAACACCATCGCGTACGTGGGTACCCACGACAACCAGACCGTTCGTGGCTGGTACGAGAACACGGCGACCCCGCGCCAGCGCGAACAGGCGGACCGCTACACCAGGCGGGCCAAGGGCGAGCCCGTGGGGGCTGCGTTCAACCGCGCCATCGCCGCATCCGTCAGTGACACCTGCATCTACACCATGCAGGACCTACTTGACCTAGGAGACGAGGCGCGCATCAATGTGCCAGCCGTCTTAGGTGGAAACTGGGACTGGCGCATGAGGGAGGGTGCCATCACCCGAGCCGTCGAGGAAGCCCTCCTCGACCTCACCCAGACCTACTTTCGCGTCCCCGGAGCACGGCCGCCCGAGCTCCCGGCGTGATGAGGCCATTCGCACAACCAAGCGCCCCGGATCGTCCGGTTGCCGTCCTTACGCACAGCAATAAACTGAAAAGAGGAAGACACATGTTGAGTCTGAACACCTGCGCCCACGACAGCTACGGCCTTGACCTGGAGGCCCTGAGCGACGAGCAGATCTGCGCCATGCTGCAGGGCATCGTGAGGCAGCGCAGCGCCAAGCTGCCTCTCAATGCCGGCAAGCGGCGCCTCTACTACCTGTCCGCGGAGTTTCTTATCGGCAAGTTGCTGATCAGTGATCTCATCAACCTTGGCCTTTACGATGAGGTCAAGGCCCAGCTCGAGGCGGCTGGGCACGACCTTAACAAGGTCGAGGAGCTTGAGGTGGAGCCGTCATTGGGAAACGGTGGCCTGGGCAGGCTCGCCGCGTGCTTCCTGGACTCCATAGCAACCCTGGGTCTTCCCGGTGACGGCGTGGGCCTTAACTACCACTACGGTCTGTTTCGTCAGGAGTTTCGCGACAAGCAGCAGCGGGCGCTTCCCGATGGGTGGCTCGACAGGCAGGCCGTCCTCAACGACGAGGGCGTGAGCTTCAATGTGGTGTTCGGTGACTTCAACGTGAGGTCGCGACTCTATTCCATCGACGTGACGGGCTACGGCCGTCCAACCAAGAATCGCCTGAGGCTCTTCGACCTCGAGGGCGTGGATGACTCGCTGGTCCCCGCCGACTCGATAGAGTTTGACAAGGACGAGGTCAAGAAGAACCTCACGCTCTTCCTCTACCCCGACGACTCGGACGAAAAGGGACGTCTGCTTCGCGTGTACCAGCAGTATTTCATGGTGAGCAACGCGGCCCAGCTCATCCTGCGCGAGGCGCTGGAACGTGGCAGCGACCTGAGTGACCTGCCCGACTATGTCATGGTGCAGATCAATGACACGCATCCCACGATGGTCATCCCCGAGCTCATTCGCCTGCTTACCGAGGAGCATGGCATGGGCTTCGACGAGGCCGTCGCGATGGTCGAGAAGATGGTCGCCTACACCAACCACACGATCTTGGCCGAGGCCCTCGAGAAGTGGCCCATCAAGTTCCTCAAGACCGTTGCTCCTAAGATAGCTGACATTATCGTGAAGCTCGACCTTATCGCCAAGGAGCGTTACGCTGATCCCGCAGTTGCCATCATCCAGGATGACGTGGTCCACATGGCAAACCTGGCAATCCACTTTGGCTGCAGCGTCAATGGGGTAGCGGCGCTCCACACCAAGATCTTGGAGGACACGGAGCTCGCACCCTTCTATAAGATCTATCCCGAGAAGTTCAGCAACAAGACGAACGGCATTACGTTTCGCCGCTGGATCATGGGCTGCAACCCTGAGCTCACCGGACTTTTGGACGATACCATCGGTACGGACTGGCACAAGAGCGCGGATCTCACGCCGCTTAAGGAGCACTTGGACGATAAGGCCGTGATAGAGGGGTTCGAGAGGGCGAAGGACAGCGCCAAGGGGCGCATGCGGCAGTTCATGCTCGAAAACCAGGGCGCGCGCATTCCCGAGGACGCGATCATCGACGTGCAGGTGAAGCGTATCCACGAATATAAGCGACAGCAGATGCTCGCGCTCTACATCATCTGGAAGTACCTGGACATCAAGAACGGCAATCTGCCCGCACGCCCCATCACGATCGTCTTTGGCGGGAAGGCGGCACCCGCCTACGTTATCGCCCAGGACATCATCCACCTCATCCTCACGCTGTCCGATTGGGTGGCCCAGGACCCCGATGTTTCTCCGTACCTGCAGGTCCTCATGGTCCAGAACTACAACGTCACGGCGGCGGAGCACCTCATCCCCGCAGCTGACATCTCCGAGCAGATCTCGCTGGCGAGCAAGGAGGCGAGCGGTACCTCCAACATGAAGTTCATGCTCAACGGCGCCGTGACCCTCTGCACGCTCGACGGCGCCAACGTCGAGATTGCCGAGCTGGTGGGCAAGAATGACATCTACACCTTTGGTGCGTCGAGCCAGGAGGTGGAGCGCCTCTACGCCGAGGGCGCCTACGACGCGTCCGCGCACTATAGCCGGCCTGGTGTCAAGCTGCTCGTGGACTTCATTACGAACCCCCGGTTCATGGCGACGGGTGACGCCGAGCGTCTGCGCCGCCTACACGATGACATTGTCAACAAGGACTGGTTCATGGCCCTCTTGGACCTTGAGGAGTACATCCAGCTGAAGGAGCGGGTGTATGGGGATTACGAGGATCGTCATGCTTGGATCCAGAAGGCGCTCGTGAACGTGGCCATGGCGGGCACGTTCTCCTCCGATCGCACCATCGCGCAGTACGACGAGGACATCTGGCACCTGTCATAGACCTAGCGTGGCCCGGGGCGGCGTACGTCCCCGCCTCGGGCCAGACCCGCTCTAGGAGTACGCGGCGGAGCGAGGGGCTCAGGCTTGGCGCCTCGAGACCACGCAGTACCTGAACGTGTCGGGATGGCTGCGCACCTGGGTGAACTCGAACATGAGGCCGTCCGAGTTGTATGTCTGGTTCTCGACGACGGCGACGCAGTTGAAGGGACCCAGGTTGAGGTACCGTCGGTCCTCCTCGTTGGCGAGGCCGACTGTTATCTGGCGGCGGCTGGTGAGTATCCTCATGCCCAGCTCCTCCTCTAGATACTTGTATACGGAACTCTCGGCGATCGTGGGGGAGAGGTCGGGGATGATGTCGGCGAGGAGGTAGCTGGTGTCTATCTGGCAGGTGAAACCGTCCAGACTACGGGTGCGGACCATGCGATAGAGCTCGGTTCCCTCGTCGAAGCCCGTGTATCCGGCAAGTCCCTTCCCGCAGACGAGCCGCTCGAACTCCCTCACGATGGTGCCCGGCCTCATGTCGTTGTGCGCCGCATACTCTTCGAAGGAGTAGAGCCCATCGAAGGAACCGATGACGTCGCGGTAGTCAGGGTACCAGATGACTCGGACGCCCTTGCCGTGGATGGGTTGCACGAAGCCCTCGTCGGCTAGGATGGCAAGCGCTCGGCGGACGGTGTTCCTCGAGCAGGAGTACACGCCGACAAGCTCGCTCTCAGAGGGTATAAACGATTGGTAGGGATAGGTTCCGTCCTTGATCTTCTCCCTAATACTTAGATATATGTCTTCGAAGAGCGCCTTGGGCATCGCGTGTTCCTCACTGCGTGGTCGTCGTCTTGGCGCAGGCCTCGAGTGTCTCGGGCGCACCTTGTCTAGATCGATTGTGAGCACATAGTTACCTTGTACCGCAACCGTCCTGATGGAACTCCCCCTCCCGCGCATATGGATGAAAAATCCAGGAAGTGGGATGCCCGCCGAGTTCAAAGCAAATCACCCGGCAAGACTGGGCAGTGACGCGAATCGCTTGGGATAGGTGCCAAAAAATATGACTTGTTTGAATAACATGTCCAAGAAGCTGCTATACTTGTTCAAACAAGATGACCGAAGAGGTCGGTCACGGGGCAGCATCGAGCTCGCACTCAGAGGAGGGACACGCGCCATGATGCAGAAGATCCAGAAGTTTGGCGGGGCGATGTTCACGCCAGTTCTGCTGTTTGCCTTCGCGGGCATTGTCGTGGGACTGGGAACCCTATTTACCACAGAGGTAATTGTGGGGCCGATAGCGGCCAAGGGTACCACCTGGTACAACGTATGGAGCGTGATCTTGGCCGGAGGTTGGACCGTCTTCAACCAGCTCCCGCTGCTCTTTGCCATCGCCCTGCCCATTGGTCTTGCCCGCAAGCAGAGCGGTCGCTGCTGCATGGAGGTCCTCGTCTCGTACCTCACATTCAACTACTTCGTAAATGCTATCCTAACTGCTTGGGGTCCGGCCTTGGGCGTCGACTTCACCGCCGAGGTCGGAAACGCCTCTGGTTTGGCGACGATAGGCGGCATCAAGACGCTGGACATGGGCATGGTTGGAGCCCTGCTCATCTCTGGGGTGGTCATCAGCCTGCACAACAAGTACTTTGACACCGAGCTTCCTGAGTGGCTGGGCGTGTTCTCGGGCTCCACCTTCGTCTACATGGTCGCCTTCTTTGCTATGCTCCCCTGCGCCATCATCTCTGTGCTGCTGTGGCCCAAGGTGCAGGTTGGCATGCATGTGTTTCAGGGTGTCATCATGAGTGCGGGCACCTGGGGGGTCACGATCTTCGTCTTCCTCGAGCGGCTGCTCATCCCCTTCGGCCTCCACCACCTGCTCTATGCCCCGTTCTACTACGACAACGTGGCCGTCAATGGGGGTATCTACGCGGAGTGGGCCAAGGCCTTGCCCCAGCTCGCTGCCTCTACCGCCTCCCTCAAGGAGCTCGCTCCTTGGGGCGCCATCACTGCGACGGGTTGGTCCAAGATCTTCGGTATGCCCGGCGTCGCCGCAGCGTTCTATGTCACGGCGAAGAAGTCCAATCGTAAGAAGCTCCTTGCCCTTTTGATCCCGATCACCATCACTGCTGTCCTGTGCGGCGTGACCGAGCCCATTGAGTTTACCTTCCTCTTCGTCGCGCCCCCGCTGTTTGCTGTCCACGCCCTGCTCGCGTCTTTGCTCTCGACCTGCATGAACCTAATCGGCATCGTGGGCGTGTTCTCGGGCGGACTCATCGAGATGGCGTCGTTCAACTTCATACCGCTTGCTGCCTCGCATGGCCTCACGTACCTGATGGCCATTCCCGTCGGCCTTGCCTTCACGGCCATCTACTTCTTTATCTTCCGTTTCCTTATTCTGAAGTTTGACTTCAAGACTCCTGGCCGTGAGGAAAACGAGGAGATAAAGTTCGGCTCCAAGAAGGAGTTCCGCAAGGCACATGGGATGGCGCAGTCTGTCGGCTCCGAGGACGCCGACGAGGCCGGCTCTTCCGCACCCGACATCGACACGAGCGACGAGAAGATGGTTCTTGCCGCGAACATCCTTGACCTCTTGGGTGGCGTGGACAATATCGTGGACGTCACCAACTGCGTCACACGCCTGCGCGTGAACGTGAAGGACGAGACCAAGGTAGCCGAGGACAAGGACTTCAAGTCCATCGGCACCATGGGCATCTCCAAGAACGGCAAGGCCATGCAGGTGATCATCGGTCTCAGCGTGACGAAGGTCCGCGAGCGCTTCGACAAGCTCGTCGGCAACGACTAGGGATTTGCTTGTCCCGAGGGTGTAAGCTTCCACCGGGGTCCCGTGCGGCTGTCGTGGGTCCCCGGTGGTTAATCGGTTGCAACGTCCGCCTCGCGTCGGGGCGGCTACTGAGATGGGGAGTGTCATGGCACAACCAGGCAAAGCGACGGTCTTCTTCGACATCGACGGAACCCTTGGGTGGACCGATCCCAACAAGCGCGATGCGCTGCCCGAGTGGGAGAGGGGCCTGTCGCCCACGCCCAGTCCGCGCGTCGCCGCAGCCATCCGCAGCCTGGTCGCCCGTGGCAACCACGCGTTTCTGTGCTCCGGGCGCTCGCCTGTGGGTATCCACCCCGACCTGGCCTCATTGCCGTTCAGTGGCATCATTGCGTTGGCGGGCGCCTACGTGACGATGGGCGATAAGGTGTTGCGCGATCGCCCCCTGTCGGCCGACGTCCTCGCCCACATCGACCGGGTCCTGGCTGCAGGTGGCTACGGCGCGCTGATAGAGTCCGCCCACGGTGCCGTCGAGCTGCGCGGAGGAGCTTTGGGCAGGCGCTCCGGCACGCCAGACACGATGGACGAGGCAATCGGACAGCTCCCGGATGGCTGTGCCTACAAGCTGGTCATCCGCAGTTCCGCCGCAGACGAGCTCGTCGCTGACCCCCAGCTGGGTTCCCAGCTGGTCGCCAGTCGCCTCGAGATGCAGAACTCCGAGGTCGGCCTCGCGTGCAATACCAAGAAGGCCGGCATCAAGGCGGTCCTCTCACATCTTGGTGATGACGTAGGAGTGACCTATGGCTTCGGTGACTCGGAGAACGACCTCACGCTCTTCTCTGAGGTGGACGTGAGCGTGGCCATGGGCAACGCCATCCCCGAGGTCAAGCGCCTCGCGGACTACGTCACCGATTCGGTGTCGGAAGACGGGGTAGCCTCGGGCCTCGAGCACCTGCAGCTCGTGTGAGCCTGGCTGGCAGGGGACCGCAGCGGGTCGCTGAGCTTGCTGCGGTTTGCTGCGCCACCTGTCGAGCGGTCGCGCCAATCCGGCCACAAATCCGGCCATCAATCCGGCCAAATGGGTACGCTAGCCCAAGATTTGACCGGATTTCCTGGAGGTGTGCATGGACGCTACTCGGCTCGCTAGCCTACCGCCTAGCTGCCCACCGACCGCTCGACTGAGGGACGTCCCCTGTTGTTCTTCAAGCTTTGGGGGTTGCCCTTCGGGGGCAGGGAGCGCGGAGCCAGATGCGGTGCCGACTACCGGGCCTGCGGGCTACTCCAGGCCGGTTGTCTCGTCGAGGCCGAGCGCGATGTTCATGTTCTGTACGGCTGCGCCCGCAGCCCCCTTGCCCAGGTTGTCGAAGAGTGCCGTCACGCTGATGCGCTCCGCGTTTCCGCAGACGGTGATGCGCAGCCGATTGGTGCCGACGAGCTCGTTCGCGTGGATCGTGGGAGGCGTGGGGTCAAACGGCATGACGCTCACGAAGTACTGGTCCGCGTAGTATCCTCGTAGCTCCTCGCAGACCTCCCTCGCGCTTGGCGCGCCCTTAAGCAGACGACTGTGCAGCATGATGGTGGTGGCCATGCCCTGACGGTAGTCATCGACGACGGGCACGAGCACGGAGGGCTGGTCAAGGCCGCAGACCCTCTGCACCTCGGGCAGGTGTTTGTGTGCGAGGTCGAGGCCGTAGAGGCCGGGAGCGTCGAGGGCGTCGTCGCGCCCGTCCTCCTCGTAGCGGGCGATCATACGCTTGCCCCCGCCCGAGTAACCCGTGAGGGAGAAGCAGCAGAGGGGATAGTCGGTGGGCAGGATACCCATGCGGACGAGCGGCGCTGCGACAGAGACGAGGCCGGTGGCATGGCAGCCCGGGCTGGCGATGCGCCTGCTCGAGGCGATGGCGCGACGCTGTCCCAGAGAGAGTTCGGGAAAGCCGTAGACCCACCCGTTGGCGGTGCGGTGTGCCGTGGATGCGTCGATGATGCAGACGTCGGGGTTCTCGACGAGCGAGACCGCCTGGCGTGCCCCCTCGTCGGGTAGGCATAAAAAGACGATGTCAGCATCGTTCAGGAATTTGCGGCGCTCCTTAACTTCATGACGCCTCTCATCGCTGATGCGTAGCAGCCTGAGATCCTCGCGCGCCTCGATGCGGCCGTGGATCTGAAGTCCTGTGGTGCCGCTCTGGCCATCGATATACACCTTGGTCCTGCTATGATGGTGGAGGAGCTGCTTGCCGATATATAACATAAGACCAACTACACAATTTCGGGATGATTTTAAGCGCCTGAAAAAGCGTGGCTTTGATATTTCTTTGTTGACCGATTATTAAAAAGCTAGCTGCGGGGAAGCCGTTGCCGGAAACGAACAGGGATCACCAACTTTCCGGGGACTATGTGGGGTATCGTGAGTGCCGCATTACGCCAGATTGGTTGCTAATCTACGAAACGGACAGAGACGAGCTGGTTTTATATCTTACCCGGACGGGATCACATAGCGATTTATTTTAGAGGATCCTCCCGGTTTTTGATGGACATGGGTTCTCGGCGCCAACGCAGTGCAAGAACATAGGATGACAACCCATGGGGCCGGTGATGGCGTCTGCACCGGTGTCTACCGAGAGGGGCGACGGAGACCGGCCTGACAGCATCGCGGCACAGCACCTGCCTGAAGCACACAGGGCATCAGGGCTACGATAGGCGGTAGCAATGGAAGACAACAACTCGCTGGGAAGCACCATTCGTCTGCTCAGAAAGGAGAGGCACCTCACGCAGGAAGAGCTTGCCGAGGGCATATGCTCGCCCGTTACCGTCTCGCGCGTCGAGACCGGAAGGCAGATGCCCACGAAGGCCGTGCTCGATGGCCTGCTCTCTCGTCTTGGGGCCAGCACCTACCAGCTCTGCGACGTCTACTACAAAAACGAGCGCGACAGCGAGTTCGCACGGGCTGCCAAGCGCACCAGGGCCCTGCTGCACCGTGGGAGATCGGACGAGGCGCGCGAGCTGCTTGACTCCATGGACGAGTCGTCTCGCGAGAGGCCAAGCTACCGGCAGCTCTACCTCATGCTGAACGCATCTACGCTCATCACGATAGATGGCAGCGAGCTGGGCCGAGCGCTCGACCTGCTCGACCAAGCCATCAGGCTGACCAAGCCGACACTGAGGCTCGATGACTTCAGGCACACGCTGCTGTCTCCGACGGAAGCCGAGTGCATAGGCCTCATGGTCCCGACACTGTGCTACCTGGGACGGCATGCCGATGCGTCACGTCTTGGCGAGGAGCTCATCGAGTCGATGGACAACCAGGACAATGGCACGCAGGACTGGGCCGACGACAAGATTGGCTGCGAGCTCAACCTTGCGCTGAGCCTCGAGCAGGAGGGGCGCTACGTCGAGTCCCTCCGCTACATCGAGCGCGCCCACAGCGAGGCTCTTGACGAGGGGATTCTCACATACATGCCCGTGATTCTCTACGCGGAGGCGCGCGTCAGGTATCGCGAGGGGCAAAGGGACGAGGCCTTGGGCATCCTTAGGCACATCGCCCCGTACATGGACCTCACAGGGCAGCATGAGCACGCTGCCGCCGTACGGAACTGGGTCCAGGAGAACATGGGCGTGAGGCTCTGACGCGAACGCCCGCACCCCGCCATCGTTGTGACATAGCGTCTCGCGAACGTCCAAATATACATCATTCGATATGGAGTCACGCCGCCATCCCTGCGATGATGCACGTGTCATCGTAAGGAGGCACATCAGTATGCGAGGAATGCGGTACATACGAAAGCACATCGGCACCAGGGGGCTTGCCTGCTTCTGCGTGGTCGATTTTCTCTTCTGCTTGTCATCGATGGGCATAGCGCTCCTGCTCAGCGCCCTGCTTGACGCCGCCACAGCCGCCGTGGCCGTTGGGGACGTCTCTCCGGTGGTGCGCCTAGCCCTCACATCGTGCCTGTACGCACTGGTGCTTGGAGCCCTGAGACTTGCCTCCGACGCCCTGAGGGCGCTCATCGTCAGGGACGCCATGGTCAACATTCGCGAGGGGGCGGCGCGCGGGATGATAGCGGGCGCGTCGTGCGGTCGCGTCTGCGACAGCGCAGAGCAGCTGACCGTCCTCGGCCAGAACATGGACGTGCTCGAGAACGACTGCATCACAGGCTCCCTGGGCATTCTGGAGTCCGTCTTCCAGATCACCATAGGCTGCATCATGCTCGTGCTGATCAACCCGCTCGTCGCGCTGATCTCCCTTGCGGGCATGGCTCTGCCGACGTTGGTCCCACAGCTCTTCGGGAAGCGCCTGTCCTGTCAGCAACAGCAGGTTGTCGAGGATGCTAAAAGCTATAATGGGCGCGTGCGCGACACCGCACAAGGGGGCGAAGTCATACGATCGTTTCATGTGGAGCAACATGTGCTCGACAAGCTGAGTGGGATGATTGGCCGCTACCAGAGGCATAAGGCCGACCTCAACATGACGATGGCGTGCGCTCGAAGCCTCGCAAGCGTCGTTGGCATCGCGATGCAGTTCTGCATCATGGGCATGACGGGCGTGTTCGCGATATGGGGCTACGTGACCATTGGCAGCATCGTTGCCGTCACGCAGCTCTCGGGCAGCGTCATCTCCCCTGCGACGGAGCTGTCAGACAAGATCAGCAAGCTCAAGTCGACCTATCCCATCCTCGACAGGCTCGACAAGCCGAGCGACACGCCGGGTGCCAGGCAAGAGATCGCGGTGTGCGAGCCGAGGCGCTCCATCGAGCTCGACGACGTGAGCTTCTCGTACGGCGATACGGACCCGGCCGAAGGCAGACTCTCCAATGCGCCCACGACCCTGCGCAACTGCTCGAAGCGCTTCGACGCTGGCAAGAAGTATGCCATCGTGGGCAAGAGCGGCTGTGGCAAGTCAACCTTGTTGGAGCTCTTGGGCGGATCCTTACGCCCCAGCTCAGGTCATGTGCTCGTAGATGGCAGGGCAGGCTGTGTCCCCGATGCGGCCTGGGTGCACCAGAACGTCTTTTTATTTGATGACACGCTGCGCGAGAACATAGGGCTTGGAGGGACGTTCACGGACGAACAAATAGGGAGCGCCCTGCGCCTTGCCGGCCTTGACGAGGTGATCGCCGCGCTGCCCGACGGGCTGGACACACCGGTCGGGGAGGGCGGGGGGCGCCTCTCTGGTGGGGAACGCCAGCGCGTGGCCATAGCCCGCGCCCTGCTCTACGGCAAGACGACGCTGCTCGTGGACGAGGCGACCTCGGCCTTAGACAAGGAGACTGCCGCACGGGTTGAGGACACGCTGCTGGCGCTCGACGGGGTGACCCTGATAGCCGTGACGCATCAGCTGGATGCGGAGCATGCCGCGCGCTATGACGAGGTGCTCGAGATGAAAGACGGTCGTCTTGCAGCCATGTAGCTGACCAGCTTTACCCCGGCAGGTGACCTGGATCCAATGGTTGCGGCCATCAATATCGTACACTTTTGCCCCATATCGTGGTGGTATAGCTGCATTCATGCAATTTGTGTACACTGTTTTCAAGCATGACTGACGCCGCGCTGTGAACATCACCATCGATGGGCTGGCTGCCCTGCGGCTGATCAGCGCGGTACGAGCACAACGGATCGAGGACCTTGGTCCCGAGGTGCTCTCCCTGCGCACGGGCCTCTCTGCCCCTGTCTTTGCCGAGGGCAAACGCTGGTCTGCCAAGCGTCTCTCAGCGGCCTTGACGCGCTTTGGGGACCTCTGCCCTTTTCCCACAAAACGACCACTCGACATCGCGGTTCCCGCCAAGGACAAACGCCTGCGCATCTCTGGGATCAAGAGCCGCGTATACGGACACCCACTTCCCAAGAACGCTTTCGTCGATCTTGGCTGCGGCGTCTCTGCGGCAGGGCCCGAGCTTTTGTTTGTCGAGATGGGCGCCTTTATGCAACCCGCAGTCCAGCTTATGCTGGGCCTCGAGCTCTGCGGTCGCTTCTCTCGCGATCCCATGGACCCGCGCGATGGTGAGGTGAGTTTCAACATTGAACCCGCGACCACGCCAGAGGCCATCCTCTCAAGACCTCATCAGGCGCGACTTCACGGCCCCGGTGCCTACCGTCAAGCTCTGCGGGGACATCACCTGCCTGCGCACGGGCGAGGGCTGGCTCTACCTGGCAACCGTGATCGACCTTGCCACCCGTATGGTCGTGAGCTGGTCGATGTCCGAGCGCATGACGGCCGACATCGTCGTTGCCGCCTTGGGAAACGCCAAGGGGCGCGGATATGTGGCCAAAAACGCCGTATTCCACTCCGACAGGGGTTCCCAGTACACCAGCCGAATGCTTTTGGACTGGGCCGAAGAAAACAACGTAAGGCTCTCATGCTCTAGGACCGGCAACTGCCACGACAACGCGGTGGCAGAATCCTTCTTTGCGACGTTGAAGAACGAGATGTATTACAGACGCAGCTTCAAGACCAGGGCCGATGCTAGGCGGGCGGTTTTCAACTACATCGAGGTTTTCTACAACCGCAGAAGACCCCATTCGACGATGGGCTACCAGGTACCCGGCGAGCTCATGGATACCTTCTTCGCGAGGACCGCCCCGGGCTGGGGGAAGCTGCCCATAGCAGCGTGAAATCCCCCACTTTCCCGTGTCCGAAATCTTGGCACAGGTCATTCCGAACATCCTGACAAGAACTGCCGAGGAGAGCGACCAGGTGCTCCTGCTGAGCGGAAAGAACATCCGCATCGAGTGCCTTGACGGTAGCCTGCAATGCGGGCACGACGGGGGCGACGGGCCAGAGCTACCCATTGACCTGGTCATCCTGCCTCAGCGCGTCAGAATCTTTGCTCTGAGGGGATAGTGCGGGAGTATCTAGACAACAGTGCGGCTGCGCGGTGGTGTGCCACGCAGCCGCAGATGCTAAGCTCATTGCGTTATATTGTCGTCGAACCCTACTTTGCGCTGTTTGCAATCGCCTGATCAATCAGCTTGTCCAGTGCCTCTCGCTGCGCAGCAGACGTGATTGCGCCTGCGATTGGCTCTCCCACGATGTTGCCTTTGCTATCAACAACGTAGGTAGTCGGGAAGGAAAAGAGCCCCGAGACAAGCTTGCCTGCATCGCTATCCGTCTTGAACCAGACGTTTTTGTATGTAATACCCTTCTTCGATAGGACATCCTTAGCGTCCGATATCTCACCCTGGTTGCCGTCGAGCGTAAAAGAGTTAACACCTACTACCTGGCCGCCCTTTTCGGCAAGCTTCTTGTGAAGCGCCTCCAGCTCTCCAAGCTCTTCCACGCACGGCTTGCAGCTGGTAAACCAGAAGTTCATCACAGTCACCTTGCTCTTTGAGAAAAGCTCATCGCTGCTTACGTCGTTGCCATCGAGATCTTTGCCCTTAAAGCTGGGGAACTTGGTGGACTTACTTGTATCGCCTGTCATTCCCGCGCTCGACGCATCAACACTATCGCCTGATTCAGGTGCTTTTACGCAGTCGGGGAACTTCTTTTTGAGCGCCGTAAGTTTATCCTCAATCTTTTTGATCTGCTCGGCCCCTGTCTTAAGCACGTTGAACTCGTCAGTCGAGAACTTATCCTTGGCACTTTCCACAGTAGAAAGCAGGAACTCACCGTAATTTGAGCCGTTCCCTATCATCGAGGAATCCTTGTTTGCCTCAGCAAATACCTTTTCCCACAGCTCCTTGTCGCTTGAGAAAATGTCGTTTTCCTTTTGCATGAGCCTGTTGTACAGATCGGTCGCTTCCTCGGCGTTCTTTGGCTCCTCTGCAATAAAGGCCTCGATGTCCGCATCGCTTCCTGCTGGCTTTCCCTTATCAGCTCCGGGCGTCGAGCAGGCTGCAAGACACAACACCAGCGCAGACATCACCAGTGCGACTGCAATCTTTGGTAGCTTCATAACACTCATAACTTTCCTCCGTTTTCTTAAAACCTAAATCTTTGCTTTTACGTGCTGCTTCTCCTCGCGTGGTTGAGAAGACTGCTTGTCCGGCAGGCTTAAGCCGTAGCGAAACTTAACGGCACCAACGGGACAGGCGCTTACGCACTTGCCGCAGCGAATACACTCGGCATGGTCGGGCGACCGCGTGACATCAACGTCCATCTTGCACACCCTTGCGCACCTGCCGCACGAGACGCACTTATGCTGGTCAACGCGCATCCCTAGCAGGGACACCTTATTCATGAGCGCGTACCATGCGCCAAGTGGACAGATCCATTTGCAAAAAGGACGATAGAAGAGCACGCTTAGCACAACCACCATCACCAAGATGATGAGCTTCCAAGTAAACAGCCGGCCTAAAGCAGAGCGTATGCCGGCGTTAACGATAGACAGCGGGATTGCGCCCTCAAGCACCCCCTGCGGACAAACGTACTTGCAAAAGAAGGGGTCGCCCATTCCCATATCGTTTACGACCAGCGCGGGAAGCAAAACTACAGCAAGCAGCAGCACGGCGTACTTCACATACCTGAGCGGCTTGAGCTTTTTTGTCGATAGCTTCTTGCCGGGAATCTTATGCAGCAGCTCCTGCAACCAGCCAAACGGACACAAAAACCCACATACGAAGCGTCCCAGCAGCACGCCGATTAAAATCAGCGTTCCCGTCACGTAATAGGAAAAGTTGAACTTTGAGGAACCCACCACCGCCTGAAACGAGCCTATGGGACACGCGCCCGAGGCCGCCGGACACGAATAGCAGTTGAGGCCAGGCATGCAGACCGTTTTGCCCGCACCCTGATAGATGCCGCCCCTGACGAAATTGGGCAGGTGGACATTGGTGAGCAACGTCGCCGCCGCTTGCACCCAAGAGCGAAAACGGCTCAAAAGATGTGAGGCGGAGTTTTTTTTCTTATCCAATTCCGATACACTCCAAGCATAATCTGATAGCCTTAGCCAACACGGCGTCTGCCTCGCCGCGCATAACGCCAAAGCACACCATGGTTATCCCGATGACCAGCAAGGCAAGCTGAGCTATGGGTTTTATTGCTTTGAACAATTTGGTTGCTCCTTTCACCTTGCGTACCATTGGACCATACTGGCCATAAAATCTTTGTTAAGCGTGAAAAGACCTGCACGAGGAAAGTGTCATGCGTATTTTGGTTGTCGAAGACGAGCGGGTGCTGTGCGACGCGATTGCGCGCAGCCTGCGAAATCTTGCCTATAGCGTTGATTGCAGCTACGACGGGCGCCAGGCCTTAGAAACACTTGCTGTCGAGAGCTTTGACCTTGTCGTGCTCGACCTCAACCTTCCCCATGCCGACGGCATGACCGTGCTCAAAACCCTTAGGAAAGATGACCGAGAGACCAAGGTGCTCATCTTGTCAGCCCGCTGCGAGGTCGCCGACAAGGTGGCGGGCCTGGACGCAGGGGCCAACGACTATCTGACCAAGCCGTTTCATCTGGATGAGCTCGCGGCGCGGATTCGCAGCCTGACGCTCAGGCGCTTTACACAAGACGATGTCGTGCTGACTTGCGGAAGTCTTTGCTTCAACACCAAGTTGCGCATGGCGACCGTCGGCGATGAGGTCTTGTCTCTGACCCGCAAGGAAATGGGAATCCTAGAGTATCTCATGCTCAACCAGGGGCGCCCGATAAGTCAGGAGGAGCTCATCGAGCATGTGTGGGACGGGAGCGTGAACAGCTTTAGCAATTCGGTGAGGGTACACATCTCGTCGCTCAGGAAAAAGCTGCGCTGCGCCTTGGGGCACGACCCCATCCGCAACCGCATTGGAGAGGGCTATGTAATGGAGGAGGTCTAAGTGAAGCGACTCTCGCTGCAATGGCGCATTACGCTGATGACGGCGCTGGTTTTGTGTCTGACCTGCGTGCTCATGAATTGCCTGATCGGCTACTTAGGCATGCGCTCCATGGAGTCGATTGGCATCGGCCTGACAGCCCGCGACGACATCAACGGGGGCGACCCCACGTCGTTTGACCCGGCGAATGAGGAGATAGACCACGAGCTCACGATCGTCGTGAGCGATGCGCAGGGGTCCTTTAGCACGGCCAGCTGGTGCATAACGGCAGCAATGACGCTGTTTGGAGGCATCCTGGCGTATTTTGTAAGCGGATGTGCACTCAGGCCGCTGAGGTCCTTTGCGACTCAGGTCGAAAACGTGCGACCCGACAATCTGGCTGACATGAAGATCACCGAGGATGTACCGTCGGAGCTTGGGCGTTGCAGCGCATCATTCAACGACATGATCGACCGCCTTGACGAGGGTTTTGCCGCGCAGCGGCAGTTCACGGGCAACGCCGCGCACGAGCTACGGACGCCGCTGGCGCTGATGCAGGCCCAAATCGAGCTGTTTTGCTCCGAGCATCCCGACGCGCAGCCCGACACGGCTAGCCTGCTCGGCTCGTTGCAGGAGCAGACCGAGCGAATGTCTCAGATGACAAGGACACTGCTCGAGATGAGCGAACTTTGCAGCGTCTCCCGCAACGACATCATCGAACTTGCACCGATGGTCGAGGAGGTTCTTACCGACCTTTCCCCCCTTGCCGAGCAAAGGGGCATCGCCCTCACATGTGATGGAGAAGCCCAGGTGCCTGGCAGCGACACCCTGCTGTATCGCATGCTGTTCAACCTGACCGAAAACGCCATACGATACAGCCGCTCCGATTCCACCGTCAGCGTCTCCGTCTGCGCGAAGGACGACCGCGCTCTCGTGCGAGTGGAAGACAGCGGACCTGGGATACCCAGCCAGTACCAAAAGAGCGTCTTTCAGCCCTTCTTCCGTATCGACACGTCGCGTAGCAGGACATATGGCGGAGTTGGCCTCGGCCTTTCTCTGGTCTGGGAAATCGTCGCCCTTCACGGCGGCACGATAGAGGTGGAAAAGAGCTCCGAGAACGGGACCACCATGCTTGTAACACTTCCACGTAGGTAAGTGCTGCTACATGGCAATCGCACCCGATGGTTGCCGAAGCAGGTAGACGCTTGGCATGTGCCAACAGCGTGCAAATTCCGCTTTGTCAAAATAACGGAAGTATTTTAATATTTACTTTCGTAAAAGAATAGGAATTAGCATTAAATCCTCTGGGAGGGGTGTGCGGACGATTTCCTGGACCGCCCAGACGGCCGGCCCCGGACGCCTCCGACGCTCGCCCGGCGTCTCCCAGACCCGGCGCCCGCCCCCGCGGCAGCGCCTCGACCGCCCCTCCCGATAGCATCGCAGCCAGCCGTCGGGCCTCCCCGCGGGCTCCTCCGCCGTGGCCCCGCCCCAGTCCCCGCCGCGGAGGAGCCCGTCCCCCGGCAGGCCGAAGGAGCCCCCGGCGGGGGCGTTGCCGGGGCTCCCCCCCCTGCGGGACGTCGAGCGGGCCGGCCCGCGCTCGGCGCAGGCGGACTCCCGGCCCGGCCACCGGT
>NZ_DBEZHV010000021.1:0-81082 GCF_048189965.1 Olsenella phocaeensis
CTCCTTTCCTCTCCCTTCGAGCATTCTAGGCGAGAGGTGCGGGGCCGCATGCTGCGAGGTCTCCATCCGACGCGGGCTCCGAGTGGCGGCGAGGTTGCAGGCGGATCGCCCCGATACCCATCGCCCGCAAAATATTGGCCACGCTTGCAGATTTGGCAAAGCAGCCATGGGTGCCGACCCAGGCTATGGCCTAGAATATATAGGCGTCTTGTGAAGATTCCTCGGTACTGCCCCCCCGCAAGGCGCGGCACAGGCTGAAGAAGCTGGAGGAAGATATGAACGTTCGCACTCCTGACCTGACCATTAGCAAAGATGACCTCTACATGTTGGCTGAGGGTCACTGGTATCGCAGCTACGAGAAGATGGGCGCGCACCCATGCACCGAGGACGGAAGGCGTGGCTTCCACTTTGCCGTCTGGGTCCCCGACGTGCTGGGCGTGAGCGTCATCGGAGAGTTCAACGGCTGGGAACCCGACGCGAACCCCCTGGAAGAGACTGCCAGCGGCGGCGTGTGGCAGGGGTTCGTCCCCGGCGCCGAGGAGGGCCAGCTCTACAAGTACCTCGTGAGGACGAAGAGGGGCGACCTGCTCTACAAGGCGGATCCCTACGCCTTCCATGCCGAGTGTCCCCCGGGGACTGCCTCTCGCCTGGCCGACATCTCGGGCTACGAGTGGTCTGACGACGCCTACATGGCGGGGCGTGCCAAGCGCGACATGCTGGGCTCCCCCCTCAACATCTTCGAGGTCCACCTTGGCAGCTGGAAGCGCCATGACGACGGGCTGGCCGGCAACGGCGACCCCGACTCGGACGAGCACAGCGGCTCGTACCTGAGCTACGACGAGCTCTCTGACGAGCTGGTCGAGTACGTGAGCAAGATGGGCTACTCGCACATCGAGGTCCTACCCGTCATGGAGCATCCCTTCGACGGGTCCTGGGGCTACCAGGTGACGGGCTACTACGCGCCCACCTCGCGCTATGGCAACCCCCGCCAGTTCAAGCACTTCGTCGACGCCTGCCACCAGGCCGGCATCGGCGTCATCCTCGACTGGGTGCCGGGCGGCTTCTGCCGTGACGAGCACGGCCTGGTCCACTTCAACGGCGACAAGCTGTACGAGAAGGAGGAGCATCCCAACTGGGGCACCTTCAAGTTCGACCTGGCGCGCGGGGAGGTGAAGACCTTCCTCGTGTCCAACCTGCTCTACTGGGTGGGCGAGTACCACGCCGACGGCGTGCGCATGGATGGCGTCACCAGCATGCTCTACCTCAACTTCGGTATCGACGACCCGCGCCAGAAGAAGTTCAACGAGAAGGGCACCGAGGAGGACCTCGCCTCCATCCAGTTCATCCAGGACTGCAACGACACGGTGGGCAAGTACCACCCGGACGTCATGATGATCGCCGAGGAGTCAACCGCCTGGCCACTCGTCACCTACCCCTCCGCAGACGGTGGGCTGGGCTTCCACTTCAAGTGGGACATGGGTTGGATGAACGACACCCTGCACTACTGCCAGACCGACTTCCCCTTCCGCCCGGGCAACCACAGGCTGCTGACCTTCTCGACCATGTACCAGTTCAACGAGAACTTCGTGCTGCCCCTGAGCCACGACGAGGTCGTGCACGGCAAGTGCTCGCTCATCACCCGCCAGCCCGGCGACTACTGGCGCCAGTTCGCCGGCATGCGCGCCCTGGCCTTCTACCAGATGACCCACGCGGGCGGCAAGCTCAACTTCATGGGCAACGAGATCGCGCAGTTCATCGAGTGGCGCTATTACGAGGGCGTCCAGTACTTCCTGGCAGACCAGTACGAGAGCCATGCGCACCAGCAGTACTACGTGTCCGCCCTCAACCGCTTCTACAACGAGCAGCCCGCCCTCTGGGAGCATGCCTACGACGCCCAGGGCTTCGAGTGGATCGACGCGGACAACAGCGACCAGTCGGTCATCTCGTTCGTCCGTCATGGCAAGGACCCGAAGGACGACCTGGTGGTCCTCATCAACTTCGACGTCAACACCCGCGAGCAGTTCAGGGTTGGCCTCCCCAAGCCGGGCTACTGGGTGGAGGCGTTCAACTCCGACGCGCAGGCCTTCGGCGGCTCCGGCGTGACCAACGAGGGAGTGCGCTTCGAGAGCGAGGACGAGCCCTGGAACATGCGCGACCAGTCCATCGAGCTCAGGCTTCCGCCGCTGGCAGGCCTGGTGCTGCGCTACGACGGGCCCCTGCCCGCCAAGGCGAAGAAGGCCGCCGTCAAGTCCGAGGCGAGCGCCAAGCCCGCCATGAAGGCGGCGGAGAAGGCCGAGGCCCCCAAGGCAGCTGCGGCGGCCGCCGCAAAGAGGGAGGCCCCGGCAAGGAAGGCCCCGGCCGCGAAGTCGAAGCCGGCGGCAACAAAGAAGGAGCCCGCGACGAAGGCCAAGCCTACAGCCAAGACCAAGCCAGCAGCCAAAGCCAAGCCTGCGGCGAAGCCGAGCGCCGCGAGCGCGAAGGCCGCTCCCGTCTCGCCCGCAAAGGGCAGGTCGACGGCGGCAAAGAAGGCCCCGCGGAGGGCAGCCTCCAAGAAGGCGTAGCGTAGGGAGCGAGCCAGGCGCGCGGGCTAGGGTCCCGCCGCGACGAACCCGTACAGAGGATGGACATGGCAGACAGCATCAAGAGGATCTTCAAGGACAAGGCCGACTTCGTGAGCAAGTATCGCGAGGCCTGCGAGAGCAGCTTCAGCAAGACGTTCGAGGACATGAGCGACCAGGAGCGCTACTACGTGCTCGGCTCCCTCATCGCCAACAAGACCAGGAACCTCGACGCGGGCCAGGAGCGCGACGGCCGCGAGGTGTACTACTTCTCGCTCGAGTTCCTGCTCGGGCCCCTGCTCGACAACTACCTGCTCAACCTGGGCATCCGCGACATCGTCAAGGAGGGCTGCGCCGAGCTGGGGATCTCGCTCGACACGATGGTCGAGCAGGAGGCTGACCCGGGCCTCGGCAACGGCGGCCTCGGCCGACTCGCCGCCTGCTTCCTCGACTCCATGGCCGCGCTGGGCATCAACGGCAACGGCAACGGCATGCGCTACCGTTACGGCCTCTTCCGCCAGGAGATCGAGGGCGGCCGCCAGGTCGAGAAGATGGACAACTGGCTGGAGCATGGCTTCCCCTGGGAGACCCGCAAGAACGAGAGCGCCGTCGTCGTGCAGTTTGGCGGGCACGTCGTGCGCCACGAGGAGAACGGCCGCTTCTGGTTCACCCAGGAGGGCGGCGACCTGGTGAAGGCGGTCCCCTATGACGTGCCCATCGTGGGCTACGGCGGGAAAACCGTGAACAACCTGCGCCTCTGGAGCGCGGAGCCCGCAGAGGAGGACTTCGACCTCGACGCCTTCAATGCGGGAGACTACGCCAAGGCGATGAAGTTCCGCTCCGACGTCGAGGCGATCTCGCAGATCCTGTATCCCAACGACTCCGGCGAGCACGGGCGCATCCTGCGCCTCAAGCAGGAGTACCTCTTCGTCAGCGCGGGCCTGCAGACCATCCTGCGCAGCTACGAGAAGAAGCACGGTCCCGACTGGGAGAACCTGGGCAAGCACGTCTCGGTCCACACCAACGACACGCACCCCGCGATGTGCGGCCCCGAGCTCATGCGCATCCTGGTCGACGACAAGGGCGTCGACTTCGACCTCGCCTTCAAGATCGCCCGCCAGACCATCAGCTACACCAACCACACGGTCATGCCCGAGGCGCTCGAGAAGTGGCCCATCGGCACCTTCCGCGCGCTTCTCCCCCGCACCTACATGTTCATCGAGGAGATCGACCGCCGCTATCGCGAGAACTTCCCCCACGACCGCGACAACTGGCAGGAGATTCTGCACCAGACGGCGATCCTGTGGGACGGCCAGGTTCGCATGGCCAACCTCTCGGTCATCTTCTCCCACTCGGTCAACGGCGTCTCCGCACTGCACACGGGCATCCTCGAGGCGACGACCCTGCACGCCTTCTACGAGCTCACGCCCGAGAAGTTCAACAACAAGACCAATGGCATCAGCCACCGTCGCTTCCTGGGCAATGCCAACCCGCCCTACGCGAAGCTCGTCTGCGACGCCATCGGTGACGGCTGGCTGAGCGACGCCAACCAGCTCTCGAGGCTCGAGCCCTACGCTGACGACCCCTCCTTCCTGGAGGAGTTCGAGAAGGCCAAGAAGTGGGACAAGCAGCGGCTCGCCGACTACGTCAAGCGCACCACCGGCGTCACGCTGGACACCTCGATGGTCTTCGACGTGCAGGTCAAGCGCTTCCATGCCTACAAGCGCCAGCTTCTCAACGTCTTCAAGATCATGGACGTCTACAACAGGATCCTGAGCGATCCCAGCTTCGACCCAACGCCCACGGCCTTCATCTTCTCGGGCAAGGCGGCCCAAAGCTACACCTTCGCCAAGGAGGTCATCCGCCTGATCAACTCGGTCGCCGAGGCGATCAACGGGGACGCTCGCGTCAACGACAAGATTCGCGTCGCCTTCGTCCCCAACTTCGCGGTGTCGAGCGCGCAGCTCATCTATCCCGCCGCCGAGATATCGGAGCAGATCAGCTGGGCGGGCTCCGAGGCCTCCGGCACCTCGAACATGAAGCTGATGATGAACGGTGCCATCACCCTGGGCACCTACGACGGAGCCAACGTCGAGATCTGCAAGCTCGTGGGCGAGGACCACATCAAGATCTTCGGCCTGCGCACCGAGGAGGTCGACGAGCTCCGCGCCGGTGGCCAGTACTGGGCGTGGGACCTCTACAACGCCGACCGCCAGCGCCTGGGCCGCATCGTGGACGAGCTGACCGACGGCACCCTCGCGCACCTCTCGGGCAACTTCGAGAGCGTCCGCGACGAGCTCATGGTCAACAACGACCACGACCTCGTGCTCAAGGACTTCTACTCCTACGTCAGCGCCTGGGAGGAGCTCACCTCCCGCTACGCCGACAGGGTCGTCTGGAACCACGCGGCTGTCCTGAACACTGCTCGCTCGGGTTATTTCTCCAGCGACCGAACCATTGGGGAATACGCCAAGGACATTTGGCATATTGGTGAGTAAAGCAGCAGCGCAGAAACGAAAGGGGAGCTCATGAGCAAGAAGGAATGCATAGCGATGCTTCTTGCCGGCGGACAGGGCAGTAGGCTCGGCGTCCTCACCAAGGACGTGGCCAAGCCCGCGGTCTCGTTTGGAGGCAAGTACCGCATCATCGACTTTGCGCTGTCAAACTGCGCGAACTCCGGCATAGACACGGTCGGGGTGCTCACGCAGTACAGGCCCTACCTGCTTCACTCCTATCTGGGCACCGGCGGTGCCTGGAACCTGGACGAGAGCGACGGTGGCGTCTCCATCCTGCCCCCCTACGCGACCCAGACCGGTGGCGCCTGGTATGCCGGCACGGCGGACGCCGTGACCCAGAACATCGGCTTCATCGAGCAGAACGACCCCGAGTACGTGCTCATCCTCTCGGGCGACCAGCTCTACAGCATGGACTACCAGGCCATGCTCGAGAACCACAAGCGCCACGAGGCCGACCTCACCGTGGCCGTCATGCCCGTGCCCTGGGAGGAGGCCTCGCGCTTCGGCATCATCACCCAGGACGAGGACGAGCGCATCGTCAAGTTCACCGAGAAGCCCAACAAGCCGGACAGCAACCTGGCCTCCATGGGCATCTACATCTTCAACGCCAAGCTGCTGGTAGACACCCTCAACGCCGATGCGGTGGACAACACCTCCGAGCATGACTTCGGCAACGACATCATCCCGAAGCTCCTGGCCGACGGCAAGCGCCTCTACACCTACGAGTACAACGGCTTCTGGCGTGACGTGGGCACCATCTCGAGCTATCACGAGACGAGCATGGACCTCTTGGGCGCCAACCCCGACTTCGACCTGTTCGACGTCAAGGCCCCCATCATGAGCAACGCCTCCACCAGGCCGCCCGCGTATGTCGGAGCCAACGGCTCCATCGACGACTGCTTGGTGGGCAACGGCTGCCGCATCTACGGCAAGGCCGTCCACTCGATTCTCTCGACCGACAGCTTCGTAGGCGAGCGCGCCATCGTCGAGGACTCCGTCCTCCTGCCTGGCGCCAGCGTGAAGGCCGGCGCGCACGTCGTCCGCGCCATCCTGGGCGAGAACTCTATCGTCGAGGAGGACGTCGTGCTCGGAAGCGTCGATCAGACCAGGGACACCGCAGTCATCGGGAATGACGTGGTGGTTGGAAAGGGGGAGGAGTAGCAATGGAGAAGCTCACAGGGCTCATCACCGCCAACTACTCCACGAAGTATCCGAGCGTGCTCTCGGAGTCCAGGCCCGTGGCGTCCATGCCCTACCTGGGCCGCTACCGCGTCATCGACTTCGCGCTCTCCAACATGGTCAACTGCGGCATCCGCACCGTGGGCCTGATCATGCCCTACAACTACCGCTCGCTGATCGATCACGTGGGATCCGGCCGCGACTGGGACCTCAACCGCAAGAAGGGCGGCCTCTTCATCCTGCCTGGCTCCGCCTTCGGCACCTCGCGCACCGGGTCGCGCTTCCTCCTGCGTGACCTCGAGCACAACAAGGTCTTCCTCGAGCGCAGCAAGAGCGACCTCGTGGTCATATCGTCCGCCAGCTTCGTCTACAACATGGACTACGGCGAGGTCGTGGACGCGCATCGCAAGAGCGGGGCCGACGTGACGGTCATCACCAAGACGGCCACCAAGAAGGACGTCGACGTCACCGGCTTCAACGTGGACGGCACTCGGGTCAAGGGCGTCAAGCACGGCGTCGTCTTCGGCGACACGGCCTTCATCGACTGCTTCGTCGTGGGCCGCGAGTTCCTGCTCCAGATGCTCGAGTGGTACAAGGCCACCGACTACCTCGACCTCTTCGAGGCCATGGCGGGCGACTACGGCCGCGTCAACGTCCAGAGCTATGACTACAAGGGCTACGTGGCGGCCATCTTCAACAAGGACGCCTACTTCGAGTCCAACATGGACCTTCTCGACCCCCAGACCACCGAGGAGCTCTTCCCCAAGGGCCGCACCATCCGCACCAAGGCCCACGACAACGCCCCCGCCAAGTTCGAGACCGGCTCGCGCGTGACCAACAGCCGCGTGTCGGGCAGCTGCCGCATCTACGGTTCCGTGTCCAACTCGATCCTGGGTCGCAGCGTCATCGTCGAGAGCGGCGCCACCGTCAACAACTCCATCGTCATGCAGTCCTGCGTCATCAAGGCGGGCGCGCGCGTGGAGAACGCGATCGTCGACCGCAACAACGTGGTTCCCGCGGGCACCGAGCTCAGGGGTACCCCTGACGCGCTCCTCATCAAGGAAAAGGCGGCTGAATAGGTGATTGCCATGCCCGATCAGGTCAGAAGAAAGATCCGGGTGCTCTTCGCGGCAGCCGAGGCCGTCCCGTTCGTGAAGACGGGCGGCCTGGGCGACGTCGCCGGCTCCCTCCCCGCCGAGCTCAGGCGGGCGGGCGCCAAGGCATCCGTCATCCTGCCCAAGTACTCCTTCATCCCGCAGGAGTACCAGGAGCAGATGGTCCACGTGGCGGACTTCTACGTGCCCCTTGCCTGGCGCAGCGTCTACTGCGGCATAGAGAAGCTCACCTACCACGGCGTCGACTTCTACTTCGTGGACAACGAGGCCTACTTCAAGCGTGACGCGGCCTATGGCTACTTCGACGACGGCGAGCGCTTCGCCTTCTTCTCGAAGGCGATCTGCGAGGCCATAGAGCTCCTGCCCGAGCTCCAGTGCGACGTGCTGCACTGCAACGACTGGCAGACGGCGCTCGCCCCGGTCTTCATCCGCGAGTTCTACCAGGCGTCCGAGGCCTGCCGCAACGTGAAGACCATCTTCACCGTGCACAACGTCAAGTTCCAGGGGCAATACTCCGACAAGGTCCTCGAGGACGTCCTGGGCCTGGCCGACAACCCCACGGCCGCGGGCCAGCTCTACTGCGACCGCGACTCCATCAACTACATGAAGGGTGCCCTCTGCTACTCGGACATCATCACGACGGTGAGCCCGAGCTATGCCAGCGAGCTTCAGATGCCCTTCTACGGCGAGGGCATGGACGGCATATTCCGCCGCCGCTCCGCATCGCTGCGCGGCATCCTCAACGGCATCGACGTCGACGCCTGGAACCCCGCCACCGACGAGCTCATCAACCACAAGTACTCCGTGGACGACATGTCGGGCAAGGCGGAGGACAAGCGCCTCCTCCAGCAGGAGCTCGGACTGGCCGAGGATCCCACCCGACCCCTCGTCGTCATGATCGGCCGACTCACCAACCAGAAGGGCCTCGGCCTGGTGCGCTACGCCATGAGCCGCCTGATGGAGCGGGGCGTGCAGGTGGCCATCCTGGGCACCGGAGACAGGGACCAGGAGGACGCCTTCCGTTACTTCGACTGGACCTACGGCGACCAGATGAGCGCGCGCATCGCCTTCGACAACGCCCTGAGCCACCGCATGTACTCCGGCGGCGACATCCTGCTCATGCCCTCGGAGTTCGAGCCCTGCGGACTCTCCCAGATGATCGCCATGCGCTACGGCACGCTTCCCGTCGTGCGCGAGACGGGTGGGCTCCAGGACAGCGTCGAGGCCTACAACAAGTTCACGGGCGAGGGCACCGGATTCCGCTTCGCCAACATGAACGCCGACGAGATGGCCAACACGCTCCTCTCTGCCTGCGAGCTCTTCTGGACTGATCAGGAGGCTTGGGCTAAGCTACGGCGGCAGGCCATGGAAACCGACTTCAGCTGGAGTCGGGCTGCGGACGAGTACATGGGCATCTATCACGACCTACACCCAGAGATCGCCCGCTGAGCACAAGAGATAGGCGGAGCACGTGAGGGCAAGGCACATCAGCTCTGACGTCCGTTACAGAGACCCGTTCGGAGCCGCCCCCGTGGGCGGCTCCGTCGCGCTGTGTCTGGACGTCTGGGACGAGCCGGAGGCGACGGCGCAGCTGCGCGTCTGGGTGGACGAGAAGGGCGAGCGCGTATTCGACATGGACCGGAGCCAGGTGGGTGACCACCTGCGCTTCTCCGTGACCATAACTCCCGAGGAGCCCGAGGTCATCTGGTACTCCTTCAGGGTCACCGCCGCGAACGGCGACGTCTGGCGCTATGGCGCGACGGGCGAGCGCTCCTGCGGCGAGGGCGCGTTCTCGTACGGGGAGCCCCCCTCGTTCCAGATCACCGTGTACGAGCAGCGGCGCACGAGCTTTCCCGACTGGTATACGGGTGGCATCGTGTACCAGATCTTCCCGGACCGCTTCCGGCGCGGCGACGACTGGGAGAGGCGCGTCCACGAGGCGCTTGACAAGCCTCGCAAGGGGCCGGAGCGCCGCTTGGTCGGTGATTGGGACGAGTACCCCCGCTACCAGCGTGATGAGGACGGTTCCATCGCGGCGTGGGACTTCTACGGCGGGACGCTCGAGGGCGTGAGGGAGAAGCTCGACTACCTCAAGGCGCTGGGCGTCACGGCCATCTACCTCAACCCGATCTTCGAGGCGGCCTCGAACCACCGTTACGACACGGCCGACTACCTCAAGGTCGACCCGATGCTGGGGGACCTCAAGAGCTTCAAGCGCCTCTGCAAGGATGCGGGCGAGAGGGGCATCTCGATCATCCTGGACGGCGTCTTCAACCATGCGGGCCGTGACTCCAAGTACTTCGACGCCTTTGGCAACTACGGCGGCAGGGGCGCCAGCTCCGGCGAGCGCTCCCGCTACCGCGACTGGTTCAGGTTCAACGAGGACGGCAGCTGCTCCAGCTGGTGGGGGGTCAAGGACCTGCCCGACCTCAACCAGGAGAACCCCGAGTATCGCGACTTCGTCTGCGGGCATGGCGGCGTCATCCGCAAGTGGCTCAAGGCGGGCGCGCGCGGCTGGCGGCTCGACGTCGCCGACGAGCTCTCGGACGAGTTCATCGAGGACATCAAGAGCGCCGAGCTCGCCGAGTCTCCCGACGCCCTGCTTTTGGGTGAGGTCTGGGAGGACGCCTCCCACAAGGTGGCGTACGGCAAGCTTCGCCGCTACTTCCAGGGCTCAGAGCTGGACGGGACCATGAACTATCCCCTCAGGTCCGGCCTGGAGGACTTTCTCACCAACAAGATCGGCGCGCGCCAGCTGGCGGAGTCGCTCGAGGCCTTGCGCGAGAACTATCCCCGCACCGCCTTCTACTCCGCACTTAACCTCCTGGGCAGCCACGACCGGGCGCGCCTGCTCACCATCCTGGGTGACGCGCCAGACCCCTCGGGCATGAGCGATGAGGAGCGCTACCGCTTCCGCCTGGACCAGAACCATCGCAGCCTCGCCGTGAGCAGGCTCTGGGTCGCGGCGCTCCTGCAGATGACTCTGCCTGGCGTGCCCTGCATCTACTACGGCGACGAGGCGGGCATGGAGGGCTACTCCGACCCATACAACCGCGCCGCCTTCCCCTGGGGCCACGAGGACAAGAACTGCGCCACCACCTACCGCAACGCCATCGCGGTGCGCAAGTCCCTGCCCGTCTTCGTGAACGGCGACTTCGAGCCCTTCGCGCTCAACGACGACGTCTTCGGCTTCTGGCGCACGGATGGCGACGAGGTGGTCTGCGTCCTCGCGAACTCCAGCCTCTCAAGCTCCCATAGCGTCCGCGTGCCCATGCGTGGCGAGCGCGTGGACGACGTCGTGTCCGGGCGCGTGCCCAAGGTCGAGGACGGCGAGGCGGAGGTCTTCCTCTGGCCGCTGGGCACCTCGGTTCTGTACTTCCACAAGCGGGTTCGCCTGCAGGCCCCCATGCACCGTGGCATGGGCGTGCTGGCGCACGTCACCTCGATTCCCAACCAGGACCACCCTGGGCAGCCCGGGACCCTGGGCGAGCCTTGTCGGCGCTTCGTCGACTACCTCGCCGCGGCGCACCAGCGCTACTGGCAGGTGCTTCCGGTCAACCCAACCGACAGCTTCGGTTCGCCGTACGCGGGGCTCTCGGCCTTCGCGGGCAACCGCTCCCTCATGTGGGGCGTCGAGGGCGTGCACACCAGCTTCAGGTCTGACTTCGAGGGCACGGCAAGCTATCGTCGCTTCATCGAGAAGAACGAGGACTGGCTGATCCCCTACGCCACCTTCCGTGCGATTAAGGAGAAGCTGGGGGAGGGCGCCTGGCAGGAGTGGCCGAAGCGCTACCGCACCTGGGACCTCTCGCTCAGCAAGGACCCGGAGCTCGTCCATGCCGTGATGCGCGAGTGCGCCACGCAGTACGAGTTCCAGCGCCAGTGGGACGACATGCACCGCTATGCTCGGGAGCACGGCATCAAGCTCGTGGGGGACATGCCCATGTACGTCTCGGCCGACTCCTCCGACGTCTGGGCGGAGCGGCAGGTCTTCAAGCTGGATGAGAGGGGATACCCCGCGCTCCAGGCCGGAACCCCGCCCGACGACTTCGCCAAGGACGGGCAGCTCTGGGGCAACCCCACCTACGACTGGGACTTCCTGCGCAAGGACGGCTACTCATGGTGGATGCGCCGCTTCCAGCGCGCCTTCGAGCTCTATGACTACGTGCGCCTGGACCACTTCCTGGGCTTCTCGTCCTACTACACCATCCCCCAGGGCAAGGGCGCCCTGGACGGCGCCTGGAACTTCGGGCCCGGGATCGAGCTCTTCGACGCGGCGCACCGTCGCTTCGGGCAGCTTCCCTTCATCGCTGAGGATCTCGGCACCATCACCCCGGCCGTGCGCGCGTTGGTCGCGGCCACGGGGTTCCCCGGCATGGACGTGATCCAGTTCAGCGACGAGGATGTGAGGCAGGGATACCATCCCAAGCCCGAGAAGGTCGTCTACAGCTCGACGCACGACACCAGCACCCTCCTGGGCTGGTGCCAGGAGCGCTTCGAGGAGGACGACCCCGACGGCCAGGGCTTCGTCGTGCGCAGCCAGTCGATGGCGCGGGGGCTCCTGGACGAGTGCCTGGACACCGACGCCGAGGTGGTGATGGTTCCGCTGCAGGACGTCCTCATGCTGGACGACGGCTCGCGCATGAACGTGCCGGGCGTGGCCGAGGGCAACTGGAGCTGGCAGGCTCGGCAGGCCGACGTCGAGGCGTCCGCCGAGCTGCTCAAGGAGTTGGCCGAGAGGAGCGGCCGCGCATAGTCGTGGCCGCATGTCCCGGAGGGGCGCTGCCGGCGTGGTGGCGTCCCTCTCGCCTTGGCGCGTCGTGACGCGTGTTCCTGTCCGCTTCGAGCACGTCAAACGCGCGCGCAACGGACTCGACCACGTCGAACGCGTCTCTGTCCGCCGCGACTACGTCCGCCGCGTCAGAAGGCGCCGCAAAAGCCCAGGAAAGGGCTTCTCGCCAGACGCGTCTAACGTAGTCGCGCGATTTCGGCACGCGTCTGACGTGGTCGTACGACGGAGGCACGCGCCTGACGTGGTCGCGTAGCTCCGGCGCACAGGGGGCCGTGGTCGCGCGACAATGGGGAGACGGACGACCCCGCGGCTAGGACCCGAGAGGAAGCGCATGTTCATCAACCGCATATCCCAGCAGCTCCTCCAGGCGCCCGAGCTCACCCCCTTCCTGGGCGAGCTCGATGCCGGAGGCGACGCCACCCTGGGCGTGGCCCAGAGCGCCCGTCCCCTCGTGGCGGCGGCGCTCTGGGCGCGCGCCCCGCGCCCCTGCCTCGTGGTGGTGTCCGGCGAGGAGGCGGCCGATCGCACGGCCCGCGCCCTCGCCGCCTGGTTGGGTGGCGAGCTGGTGTGCCGCTACCCCGAGCGTCGCGACTGGCCCTGGTCCGACAAGCCCGCTGACGACGCGGTGGTGGGTGCCCGCTGCAATGCCATCGCCCGCCTGAGCGCCGGCGAGCCCTGCGTGGTCGTGGCAAGCGCGCGCGCCCTCCTGCGGCGCGTGCCGCCCGTGGGCTCTGGCTACTTCGCCTCCTCGAGCTTCGCCGTGGGAGACGAGCTCGAGTTCGAGGACGTGGGGCGCCTTCTGGTGTCCATGGGCTACGCCAACGTGGGCGATTCCGGCGACGTGGGCGCTCCCGGTTGCTTCCACGTCCACGGCGACGCGGTGGACGTATTCCCTGCTCAGGCCAGCTCGCCCGTGCGCATCGAGTTCTTCGGCGACGAGGTGGACCGCGTGCGGCGCATGCTCCCCTCCACGGGACAGACCATCGGCGAGCTCCGGGAGGTGCTCGTCTCTCCCTGCAGGGAGATCGCACTCACTCCCAAGACCATCGAGGCGGCAGGCCACGCCCTCTTCCGCCGCGCGCAGGAGAGCTCCAAGGTCGCGGCGGACCTCGAGCTCATCCGTCAGGGCTCGGCAGACCCCACGCTGGACCGCTACCTGGTGGAGCTCTATGGCTCGAGCGCCTCGCCCATCGACCACATGAGCGGGGAGACGCTCGTCGTCCTGGCGGAGCCCCGCGCGCTCTTCGACGACTGTCAACGCGCGAACGACGAGGTCATGGCCTTGGCCAATGCTGCCCGCACGTCGCTCGAGGGGCTCTTCACCTCTCCGCGGGAGCTTGACTTCGGCAGCCAGCAGCGGGTCTCGTTGAGTTCCATCCAACGGGTGGGCGGCTCGGCCGCGGCCGAGCTCGAGGTGCGCCAGCCCTCCATCGCCGGCTCGGACTCCAAGCTCCTGGGCCGCGTCCGCCAGCTGCTCAACGACGACATGTCAGTGGTCTTCGCCGTGCCGGACCGCGCGGCTCGCGAGGCGCTCGAGCTCTCGTTCACCGACGAGTCGATCCCTCTGGTCGAGTCCCTTGCCGCGGCGCCCGAGAACTCCGTTCCCGTGACGTCCCCGGAGGCAGGCGAGAGGCCCGCTTCCCTGGCTCGCCACGCGGTGACCTTCTTCGACGCGCCCGTGCCCGCCGGCGTCGTGGTGCCTTCGGCCCGCCTCGCCGTGCTCTCGGTGTCGGACCTGACGTCGAGGATGGCGAAGCGCAGCCGCAAGGCGCGCCGCGTGGACCCCACCAGCGTGAGCTTTCCCTTCAAGCCCGGGGACTACGTGGTCCACTCCACGCATGGCATAGCCCTGTTCAGCCAGATCGTGCGTCAGGAGGTGGGCGGCCGCGAGCGCGACTACTTCCTGCTCGAGTACGCGGGCCAGGACAAGCTCTATGTTCCCCTCGAGCAGGTCGACCGCCTGACGCGCTATGTGGGCCCCGACGGCTCGAGCCCGCGCCTCACCCGCCTCAACACCGCCGACTGGTCGCGCGCCACGGGAAAGGCCCGCAGGAGCGCGAAGAAGCTCGCCTTCGACCTGGTCGACCTCTACACCCGCCGCTCCGCGGTGCAGGGTCACGCCTTCGCGCCCGACGGGCCCGCCCAACAGGACATGGAGGCAAGCTTCCCCTACGACGTGACGCCCGACCAGGCAAGCGCCATCGCAGACATCAAGGCCGACATGGAGTCGACGCAACCCATGGACCGCCTGCTCTGCGGCGACGTGGGCTTCGGCAAGACCGAGGTGGCCCTGCGCGCCGCCTTCAAGTGCTGCCAGGACGACCGCCAGGTCATGGTGCTGTGCCCCACCACCATCCTTGCCCAGCAGCACTTCGAGACCTTCTTCGCGCGCTTCTCTCCCTTCGACCTCAGCGTGCGGGTGCTGTCCCGCTTCGTGACGCCCGCGCAGCAGCGCCAGGCGCTCGAGGGCTTCGCGGAGGGGACGGTGGACGTGCTCATCGGCACGCACCGCCTGCTCTCGGCTGACGTCAACCCGCACGACCTGGGGCTCGTGATCATCGACGAGGAGCAGCGCTTCGGCGTCCAGCACAAGGAGCAGCTCAAGAACATGCGCGAGCAGGTGGACGTGCTGACGCTCAGCGCCACGCCCATCCCGCGCACGATGCAGATGGCCATGAGCGGCGTGCGCGACATGAGCCTCATCCTCACGCCCCCACCGGGGCGCCTGCCCGTCAAGGTCACGGTGGGGGAGTGGGACCCCGACGTGGTGAGCGACGCGATCCGCGGCGAGCTCGAGCGCAAGGGCCAGGTCTACTACGTGAGCAACCGCGTGACCACCATCGAGGACGCCGTCGCGCGCGTTCAGGAGGCGGCCCCCGAGGCGCGCGTGGGCGTGGCGCACGGTCAGATGAGCGCAGCCCAGGTCGAGGACGTGATGATGGAGTTCAGCGAGCGCGAGATAGACGTGCTCGTGGCCACGACCATCATCGAGAGCGGCATCGACAACCCGCACACCAACACGCTGATCATCGAGGACTCCCAGCGCCTGGGCCTGGCCCAACTTTACCAGCTCAAGGGTCGCGTGGGCCGCGGCCACGTCCAGGCCTACGCCTACTTCATGTTCCCGGGCGAGATGCCCCTCACGCCCGAGGCGACGGACCGCCTCACGGCCATCAACGAGTACCAGGACCTGGGCAGCGGCATGCGCATCGCCATGCGCGACCTCGAGATCCGCGGCGCCGGGTCGCTCATGGGCGGCGAGCAGCACGGCAACCTCTCCAGCGTGGGCTTCGACCTCTTCACGCAGATGCTCGGCGAGGCGGTGAGCGAGGCGCGCGGGGAGGCTGCCGACGTCTCGCAGGCGGAGGTCAACATCAACCTGCCGGCGGACTTCTACCTGGCGGAGGAGTACCTGCCCGAGGTGGACAGGCGCGTGCTGGCCTACCGCAGGCTGGCCGTGGCGGCGGAGCTCGCGGACGTGGACGCCCTGCAGCAGGAACTCGAGGAGGATCATGGCGCCCTGCCGCTTGCCGGCAGGAACCTCTTCGACCGCGCGCGCGTGCGCATCCGTTGCCAGAGGCTGGGCGTGACGAGCGTCTCCCTGGCAAACGGACGCATCACCTACCAGGGGATCGAGGTTCCACGCTCGGCGGCGGCCAAGCTCAAGGCCGAGCGGGCGATCGTGTATCCCAAGAGCAGGAAGCTCAGCTATCCCTTCCGGACCGGCAGGGAGGAGCTGCTGCCGGTGGCGCTGCGGGTGCTCGAGGCCGTGGGCGGGGACGACGAGGGCGAGTAGGCAAGAGGGGCATGCCGCGGTGGGCGGCAGGGCTGTAGGGCTGCCGCCGAGGGGCAAGGGCTGCCGCCGGCTGCGGTTTGTCGGTACCTCTCGCCTCGAAATGTGCCGACAAACGGATGATTTATAGCCCGAGTGGGCTGGCGCTGCGAGTTTGTCGGTACTTATTTCCCAAGGGAGTACCGACAAGCTTGGCGGGGTCGTCGGCCGCTCTTCGTGAGGCCATGGCTTGCGGGCTGTCGTGCTCCCTGCGGGAGTATGCTCATTGAATCAACGGGCGAGAGGAGCCTCCATGAAGCAGCTGCTGATTCGTGCGGACGACCTGGGATACTCCTATGCGGTCAACGTCGGGCTCGTGCGCAGCGCGGCCGAGGGGCTCGCTCGCTCCGTGGGCGTCATGCCCAACATGCCCGAGACGGAGCGGGGGCTTGCGTGGCTGCGCGACTCCGGCGCCGACGTGGCCCTGGGGCAGCACAGCAACGTCTGCCTGGGCGCGCCGGTCGCGGCAGCATCGCTCGTGCCCAGCCTCCTCGGGCCAGACGGCAACTTCAGGAGCAGCCGCGAGTACCGCGCCAGCTACCAGCGCGGGGAGGACTTCGTCGGCTTCGACGAGGCGGTGGTCGAGCTCGAGGCGCAGCTCGCCCGCTTCCGCGAGCTCACGGGCAGGGACCCGGACTACTTCGAGGCGCATGCGGTCCTCTCTCCCAACCTGAACCGGGCGGTCTCGCACGTCGCGCGCACGCATGGCCTACTCGAGCAGCCGGTCTCCTTCGATCCGGCCGCGACCGTGGATTGCGGTGGGACGCCCGTGCGCATGGTCATGCGCAGCATGAGCCCCGACTACGACCCCGCCGCAGCCATTAGGCAGACGGTCGAGTCCATGGCGGACGGCGAGACGGTCGTCTTCGTCTGCCATCCCGGCTACCTGGACGACTTCATCCTGCACAGCAGCTCCCTGACCACGGACCGAACGAAGGAGGTCGACGCGCTCGTCGACCCCGCCCTGCGCGCTTGGCTCGAGTCGCGCGACGACCTGAGGCTCATCGACTACCGTGACCTGTAAACTGACGACCAGCGGGTGAGTCACGAGGCAACGGGGAGCGAGACATGGCAGAGGAACAGAGCGACCTGAGCAGGCTTGCCGACGAGGTGGACGCCCAGACGGCCGCCCGTCCCGGGGCGCCTGCGTCACATCCGGAGTTCGACCGCCTCGTGCGCACCATCTGGCGGCTGCGCCAGCCCGACGGCTGCCCCTGGGACAAGGTCCAGACCCACTCCTCCATCACGCGCAACATGATCGAGGAGGCCTACGAGGCGGTCGACACCATAGCCGCCGGCGACATGCCCCACCTGCGCGAGGAGCTCGGGGACGTGCTCGAGCAGGTGCTCCTCCACGCGCAGATCGCCCGGGACGAGGGCGACTTCGACGTGGACGACGTCTGTCGCGAGCTCAACGAGAAGCTCGTCCGTCGCCACCCCCACGTGTTTGGCGACGCCGCCGCAGCGGGTGCGGTGGACTCGGCCGGGAAGGTCCTGGACATCTGGGACGAGGTGAAGAGGTCCGAGCGAGAGGGGCGCTCGTCCGACGTCGCGCCCGAGGGGCTCCTGGACTCCGTACCGAGCTCGATGCCCTCCCTCATGCAGTGCCAGAAGATCTCGAAGCGCGCCGCGAAGGCGGGCTTCGAGTGGGAGTCCATCGCCGACGTGTGGGACCAGTTCGCCAGCGAGCGCGCCGAGTTCGAGGCCGAGGAGCCCGGAAGCCAGGAGGCGGCAGAGGAGTTTGGCGACCTGCTCTTCTCGCTCGTCAACGTCGCGCGCCATGCCCGCATCGACGCAGAGGAGGCGCTCGCGAGCTCCAATCGCAAGTTCCGTCGTCGCTGGGCGCGCATGGAGGCGCTTGCCCGCGAGTGTGGCCTCGCGATCGACGAGCTGGGGACATCTGCCCTCAACGAGCTTTGGGACGAGGTCAAGAAAGAGGAGCGTGCCGCTCGCTGCTAGCTATCGAAGCGCCGCCAGACCTACGCCGCCCCAGCCCCTCCGTGGTGTCTGCTGAGCTTGCGGAGCCACGTGCCTTCGCGGGGCACGGCGTCCCGCTCTGATATAACTGAGGGAGCGGCTAAGGCCGCAGCTGCCAAAAACGAAGTTGAGACGAAGCGACGGCGGGTATGGCCAACTCCCAGAATCCAGGCGACACCAACCCAATGGGTCGCGCAGGCACCGGCTCGGCAGGCGTCGAGGCTGCGAGGGCCGGGCGCAGGCGCGGCCATGCGCGCGACCCCAGGCCCCTCTCGCGGGACGTTGGGCGCACGTCGGGCCATGACGCCGGACGTGGCGACGGACGGGGACGGAAGATCGTCCCGACGGGCGCGCGCCGGGGAAGGCCCTCCTCGCCCGCCGCCGATGACGCGCGCGGTCGCATGGCTCGCAATCCCGGGCAGGACGCCCGGGCCGCATCCTTCCCCGCCTCCCGCCCGGACGCGAGCGCCACGGGGCGCGAGGCGGGAGGAGGCCTGGGCGGGCTGGCCGCGTCTGCCGCCCGCAGGCTGTCCTCCCTCAGGGGGTTGGACCCCTCGGACGTCGCAGACTCCGCCCGCAGCTTGGGTACTCGCCTGCTGGGGCACAAGGTGGCCCTCGTCGTCCTGGTCGTCCTGGTCGTCGTGGCAGCCTCGCTCTATGGTCCCGTCAAGGGCTATTACGCCGCGCGTCGCAGCGGCGAGGACCTGCAGAGGAGGTACGACGAGCTGAGCGAGAAGAACGACTCGCTCCAGGGCGACCTCAAGAGCCTGACGTCCAAGGAGGGCATCGAGGACGAGGCGCGCAAGCGCGGGTACGTCCAGGAGGGCGAGACCAGTGTGACCGTCGAGGGCTTGGACAGCCAGGGGAAGGCCGACCCCTCCGCCCCGGTCGAGTACCAGGACACGCGTGCGTGGCCCACGAAGGCCCTCGACTTCGTCTTTGGCTACGACCCGGAGGCAGTATGGGACGAGTAGCCTGCGTCGACGTCGGCACGGTGACCGTGCGCCTCGCGGTGTGCGACGTGGAGGGTGGCCGCGTGAGGCGCATGGCCAAGACCTCGACCATATGCAACCTGGGCGAGGGCCTCTCTGCAACCGGCAGGATCGGCGATGCCGCCAGGGCGCGCGTCCTCGACTGCGTGGACCGCTACCTCGCCAACGCCCGACAGGCCGCGGCGCGGGTCGTCTGCTGCACGCTCACCTCTGCCGCGCGGGACGCCTCCAACTCGGCCGAGCTCGAGGGCGACCTCGTCGCGCGTGGCCTCCTGCCCGAGGTCATCGCCGGCCGCGTCGAGGGCTCGCTTACCTTCCTGGGCGTTGCGCGGGACTTCCCCGACGAGCGGATCCTGGTGGCGGACAACGGCGGCGGCTCCACCGAGCTCGCCGTGGGCAGCCTGGGCGAGAGGGGCCTGCGCCTCGAGGCTGTGACCTCGGTGGACGTGGGCTGTCGCCGCGTGACCGAGCGCTTCCTGCCTGGCGATGGCCCGGCGTCCGCCAGCCAGGTCGCCGCGGCGCGCGCCTTCTGCCGCGGCTCCTTCGAGGAGGCGCTCCTCGGGAGGGGGCTGCGCGTCCCCGCCGCCCGCCTGGTGGTCACCGGCGGCACCGTCACCAGCCTGGTCGCCGTGCGGGACTCGCTTGCCCCCTACGACCCCCTGCGCGTGCACCTGCGCGAGCTGGGTCGGGACGACGTGGAGGCCCTTGCCGCGCGCCTCGCTGCGCTTTCCCTGGGCGAGAGGGCGGGCCTGCCTGGCCTGCAGCCCAAGCGCGCCGGGGTGATTCTGGGCGGGGCCCTGGCCGTGGCGGAGCTCATGGCGGCCACGGGCTTCGAACGCCTCACGGTGAGTGAGAGTGACCTCCTCTTCGGCCTGGCTATCTGTGCCGAGGCCGTGCGCTCGGGCGAGGAATCCCCCCTGGGCTGGCGTCCGCGCCTGGCCTCGCTGCGCTAAGATTTCCCTTGTCGCGCGGATCGCGTCGCGGTCCGCGTTCGCGTGGCCTTCGGGGGCGTGGCGGAATTGGCATACGCAGGGGACTTAAAATCCCTCGCCGAAAGGATTGTGGGTTCGAACCCCACCGCCCCTACCAGCCATCGCCTGCGTGCGGGCGTGCGCAGCGCCCTGCCGCCGTCCCTCTCGCCTTGGGCTCTTCCTTTTTCGTGGTTCTGGCCATCGTGGACTATCCTGTACACAAGTTGCCTGTACAGTAGTTGTCCTGTATACGACCTATCCATGTCATGGACCAAAGCGAAAGAGGGATCCCGTGAGAGAGCAGCGCTTTGGGTTTCCGACGCTTCCTGACCCCCTTGCGGCAGACGCCAGCTGCATTCTGACCCAACCAGCGCTTGCCTCCGAGGGCCCCCTGCACGTCCAGCTCGCCTCGGCGCTGCGCCAGGCCATCGCCACGAAGGAGTGGCGGCAGGGCGACGCCATCCCCTCGGAGTCCGAGCTCATGGCCCGCTACGGCCTCAGTCGCGGCACGGTGAGGCGTGCCATCCGCACGCTGGTGGAGGAGGGGCTGCTCGTCAGTCGCAAGGGGAGCGGCACCTTCGTCACCGAGGGAGGGCTTGCCAGGCCCAGCGTGCTGAGGCCCCTCTCGTTTGCCACCCTCCTGCACGAGCGCGGCGTGGCCTACGTCACCGACGTGCTGGCCAAGGAGGTCGTCGAGGCTCCTCGCAGCGTGGCCGGCGAGCTGGGAATCGCCCCCTCCGCCCCCGCGCTCTTCATGCGCCGCGTACGCTCGTCGGCCGGCTCGCCGCTACTCTGTCAGGAGAGCTGGTCCAACCTCTGCGCCTGTCCGGGCCTCGAGGCCTCGGACTTCTCGCGCGAGTCGCTCTTTGACGCTGTCGAGCGCTGCTCGGGGCGCAAGATCCTCAGGTCCAGCGTGCGCTACCTGTCATGCCCGGTGGACGAGGAGCATGCCGGCTACCTGGGCTGCGACGACGGCGAGCCCATCCTGGTCCTGGAGCAGAACATCCAGCTCGAGGATGGCACGCCCATCGAGTGGAGCCTCACCTGGCTGGGGCCGGGGCAGTCCGTGGCAGGAATATCGTTCCAGGACGACGGCGCGGTGCTCCTGGGCGGCATGCCGCCCGCGGACGCCTCCGACGGGCGGGCGCTGCGCCGCAGGCTCGAGCTGGGCGCGCTCGACGTGCGTCGTGGCGTGGCGCGGATCGCCCATCGCTACCCCGACACGCCCTTCCACATAGGCGGTGCCCTCTCCATGGCCGAGCTCGTGGCAGTCCTTCTGGGCGACGTGATGCGGACGGGGCGCGACGGGACCCCCTGGGAGCGGCGCGACCGCCTGGTCGTCTCGAAGGCGCACTGCTCGGTGGCGCTCTATCCCGCCATGCTCGCGGCGGGCCTCATCAGCCAGGACGACCTGGACCGCGGGCTCTTCGGCCCCGACGCCGTCCTGTTCAAGCACCCCCACCGCGACCCCTCCCGGGGGATCGAGACCTCGGGCGGCAGCCTGGGCATGGGGCTGGGCTACGCGGCCGGCCTCGCCCTGGCGATCAGGAGGCGCGGGCTCGACTCGCGCGTGTTCTGCGTGGTGGGCGACGGCGAGTGCGACGAGGGCTCCATATGGGAGTCCGCCGGCTTCGCTGCGTTCAGACGCCTGGACAACCTGACGGTGGTCGTGGACGCCAACGGGATGCAGCTGGACGGCTCGACCTCGGACATCCTGGACAACGGTCCCATCCAGCGCAAGTTCGCCTCCTTCGGCTTCGAGGTCTGCGAGGTGGACGGCCATGACGTCATGGCGCTGCGGGCAGCCCTGAGGGCACGCTCGACCCGGCCTCGCGTCGTGGTGGCGCGCACGGTGAAGGGCAAGGGCCTCTCCTTCGCCGAGATGAGGGTGGAGTGGCACGACTGCGCCCTGGACGACGAGCTGTACGTGCGTGCCATGGAGGAGCTGGACGCCCGCGAGAGGGAGATCTGCGATGAGTGAGAGAGGAGCTGGCATGCCGGTTGGGGGTGCGGGCGAAGGTATTGGCCTCGTCTCGCCCGAGGAGGCGGCCCGCTTCGCCGGAATGACGCACAAGGACGTCTTCGGCGAGGTGATGGAGGGGCTCGCCCGTGGGGGCAGGGAGCTCTCCGTCGTGGTGTCGGACTATGGCCGCAGACTCAACCTGGGAGGGCTTCGCAAGCTCTGTCCCGACGCCTTCGTGCAGTGTGGCATCGCCGAGCAGAACCAGCTCGAGGTCGCCGCCGCGCTTGCCAACGAGGGGTTCTGCACCTTCGCGCCGTCGTACGCGACCTTCATCACGGCGCGCGTCCTGGACCAGATCCGCGTCAACCTGGGCATCATGCGCTCGCCCGTGATGCTGGTGGGCGTGAGCTGCGGCTGCGACTCGGCGATCCTGGGCGCGAGCCACATGGCCCTGGAGGACGTCGCCTGCGTGCGGTGCATCCCCGGCATGGTGGCTGCGAGTCCGGCGGACAACGCCGAATTCGCGGCGGTGCTGCGCTGGCTTGCCGCCAACCCGCGTCCGGCCTACGTGCGCATGAGCGAGCCCCTGGCCAATCTGCATCCCGACGGCGTGGACTCTCTCGAGGGACTGGACGCGCTGCGTGGGGCGGAGAGCCCCGACGTCGTGATGGTTGCGAGCGGGACCATCGCGGCGACGGCGGTGAGGGCTGCGGAGGCCTTGGCGGCACGGGGCGTCGAGGCGCGCGTGCTCGACCTGCTGATGGTGAAGCCGCTCCCTGGGGAGTCGCTGCTGCGGCAGGTCGCCGGCGCGCGCCTGGTGGTGACGCTCGAGGAGCACAGCGTGGTGGGGGGTCTGGGCGGAGCCGTCTCGGAGCTCCTCGCCGAGCGTGGCCTGGGCGTGCCCCTGCTCAGGCTGGGCATGCCGGACGCATACCAGGCCGCCGACACGAGGGAGAGGGTCCTCTCGCTTTGCGGCCTGGACGTCGAGGGTGTGGCGGCGTCCGTGCTCGGGCGCCTGGCGTCGCTGTAGCGGTGGTGGCCTGGCGGTGCGCCCGCGGCTGGTTGGGCTGTAGGGTGCCGGCGGCTCGTCCGTTGGCATCGGATGAGAGGGACTGACGGTGCGATTAGTGTGCACAAACTGGGAAATGCAAAAATATTGCAACTAGTTACCTGGGATTTTTTTCATAATGCACCAAGTTTGTGTACACTAATTTGCCTGGATGGACGCTGACGCAGCCTCGAGGCGCACTGCATCGCCGCCAGCCTCCCGCAACCGGAATGTGACCAGAGGTGCAAAAAGTCGAGCCCGCCGGCAGCTGCCAGGCGGGCTCGCTTCGCTGCGATGGTGCCCCCAACGAGACTCGAACTCGTGTCGTCGCCTTGAAAGGGCGATGTCCTGACCGCTAGACGATGGGGACGCGGGCCAAAGTATAGCAAAGTCGCAGGCGCGTCCCCTTCGCGTCCCCGTCTACCAGTCGTAGCCGGTCTTCCGCGCATAGTCGCGCGCCGCGCCCTCGATCTCGGGAATGGCCTCCGCCCAGGCGGGCAGGTCGGGCACGTCCACGATGACGGGGTCGGCCTCGTGGACGGCCAGCGACGCCTCCTCGTAGCTGTAGGGCTGCGCGCAGGGCCGGTCGGGCATGTAGGTCTCCTTGAGCACGGGGCGGAGCAGCGCATAGGCCGCCCCCTCGCTCAGGCGGCTGTAGCCCAGGAGCGCGCGCCGCGCGGCACCGAGGCGTCCCAGCTTGTAGAGGAGGATCACCCTGCTGAGGGCCGACCAGGAGTCCCCCCTGCGACCGAGCCTGGCGTCGAACGCCTCGAAGCCCTCCTCGTCCTCCAGGCGCGCCAGGGCGAGCGCGCTGGTGTGGCGCGCGCCGAGGAAGTCCGATGGCGCGTCGCGTAGCAGTCCCTGCGCCCACTCGTCCGCCTTGCGGTAGCGGGCGGAGTCGAAGAGCGCCCTCACGATCGCCGCGCGCACGCGCAGGCGGGGGCGGGCAAACACGTCGTCCCAGGCGTCCGCAGCGCCCCCGTCGGACCAGGACGGCTCGGGCGAGTCGTCGAGTATGTCCAGCAGCAGCTCGAGGTAGGGGTCGACGTCCAGGTCCCGCGCGATGGCGTCCAGGAGCCGGGCATCCGTGCACTGTGGGTCGACCGCAAGCGCGGCCGCGCAGTCCTGGCGCATGCGCGCCATGCGCCGCTGCCGCGTCTGCAGGTAGGCGTCATCGTCCAGGAGGTCGTCGTCCTGGAGCGACGCGTCGTAGCGCTCCAGGGCCTTCTGCACCAGCAGCAGGGCCTCGTCGCCCTTGTCGTCCATGAAGGAGCTGGGGTCCTCGCGCACGGCGAGGAGGAGCTCCGCGTACCCGCTGGACGAGAGCCCCAACGCGATGCTGCGCTTCTGGGCGAGCCTGAGCACAAGCTCCTCGTGCGCGTCCACCTACTCCGCCTCCCTGCCGACGCCCCACTCGACCTCGTCGGCAAACACGTGGGCGCGCTCGTCGTGGCCCAGGCGCCCCAGGCATTCCTCGCGCAGCCACGCGCCCAGGGCACCGCGCCCTTCCTTGTCGCGACCCTCCTGCAAGAGGACGGTGCCCTCGGATATGGCCAGGATGAGTTCGTCCTCGCTCCTAGGCTGCGTGACCAGGCGAGAGAAGACCCCATCTGGGAGCTCGCGCTGTATGGCCAGGGCCGAGAGGGCGTTGGGATGGGTCTCGGCGAGCCTCGTGATGGCGTCGCGCGCGCCGACCAGGTCGTGGCTCTTGTAGGCAAGGGCGATGCGCGCGAGCTGCGCCCAGGCGTCCTGCGTCGCGGGCATGCCGCGCCGCGCCTCGATCTGGGCGCCCTTTCGACAGAGCTCCTCGAGCCCCTGCTCGTCCTCGACCTTCGCAAGGGCGATGAGCGCGGTGTACCTCACGTCCGCCTCGTCGTCGGGGTCGATTCGCATGAGCTCGCGGGCGATGTCGATGGCGTCCTTGTTGCGGCCGCAGATGACTGCCTTGCTCGCCTGCATGGCGCGCCAGCGGATGAAGGGCCGCAGGGCCAGGTTGGCGGCGATCCTGCCGCGCTCCCCGCCCTCGCGCTTGAGCGCGTGCTCGTGCTGGCGCAGGCACCATGTGCGCACGTCGTCGCCCTCGGTCCTAAGGAAGTCATAGTAGCCGTCGAAGGAGGCGATCTGTGACGCCTGCTGCATGCGCAGGGCGTCGAAGCAGTGCTCGTCGAGGAGAAGTGCCTCGTCCAGGAGCTCGTGGCCTTTCTTGATGAGCTCGAGGGCCTTGTCGTCGTCCGAGAAGGGAAGCTCGTAGTCTATGACCGTGGTGGCGCGCGCGACGAGGCCGAAGGCGCGGTCCGCGTCGTCCTGCGGGAGCGAGTCGCGGTCCTGCGAGAAGCGGCGGCCGAATCCGGCGAAGGCCCTTGCCGCGGCAAGCGGGCCCATGCGGTCGGCGCTGCGCATGAACTGCAGGCTCAGACGCTGGTAGTCCTCCCTGTTTGGCTCGTATGCCAAGCGTGCCTCCCTTGCCTCTTCTCCCGGGTCCGAGCCCGGGAGCTGGTGCGACAATCGTAGCGGAGCGCGTCCCGCGGCGCGCGTGACGGCTGCGGCGAGCGTGGCCTGTTTGGCTGTTGTGGGGGAAGGTGGCCGGGCCTCTCTCTCGCCCAGGCATGAATATAAATGTACAGTAAATACTGGTCATTCAATTTTGTCAATACATGTAGGTAAAATATTCAGCAATCGGACCTTAAAAGTCGACAAGTGGTTTCGTATATCCAATTTTATTTCATGCAGGTATCCTCAGGAGGATATGGGGCTGAGCCAGGTCGCGTGCGACAGTCTGCGCGTCCTGGGGCACAGGGCCTCTCTAACCATCGCGGCCCCGCGGGGGCGGGGCCAGTTGAAGGAGGAGAGTTTATGGGACGTTTCACCAATCCGCGTGATCTGTACTTCGGCGAGGGGGCCCGCCACGAGGTGAAGAACCTCAAGGGCTCCAAGGCCATCATCGTCTCGGGCGGCAGCTCCATGCGTCGCGGCGGCTTCCTGCAGGACGTCGAGGCGGACCTCAAGGAGGCCGGCTTCGAGGTTGCCTTCTTCGAGGGCGTCGAGTCCGACCCCTCCGTCGAGACCGTCATGAAGGGCGCGGCGGCCATGACCGAGTTCGGCCCCGACTGGATCATCGCCATCGGCGGCGGCAGCCCCATCGACGCAGCCAAGGCCATGTGGATCAAGTATGAGTACCCCGAGTGCACCTTCGAGGACATGTGCAAGGTCTTCGGCCTGCCCGAGCTGCGCAAGAAGGCCCACTTCTGCGCCATCAGCTCCACCTCCGGCACCGCGACCGAGGTCACCGCGTTCTCGATCATCACGGACTACCAGAAGGGCATCAAGTACCCCCTCGCCGACTTCGAGATCACGCCTGACGTTGCCATCGTCGACCCCGAGCTCACCTACACCATGCCCGCGAAGCTCTGCTCGCACACCGGCATGGACGCCCTGACCCACTGCATGGAGGCCTACGTCTCGACCGTCGCCTCCACCTTCACCGACGGCCCCGCCCTCCACGGCATCCGCGAGATCACCACGTGGCTGCCCGTCTCCTACACGGGCGACAAGGTGGCGCGCCAGCACATGCACGACGCGCAGTGCATCGCCGGCATCGCCTTCTCGTCGGGCCTGCTAGGCATCGTGCACTCCATGGCCCACAAGACCGGTGCCGCCTTCAGCGGCGGCCACATCATCCACGGCTGCGCCAACGCCATGTACCTGGGCAAGGTCATCCAGTTCAACGCCAAGGACGCCCGTGCCGCCGAGCGCTACGCCTTCGTCGCCAAGGAGATCCTGCACCTCGAGGGCGAGACCAACGAGGAGCTCGTCGCTGCCCTGGTCCAGTACATCCGTGACCTCAACGACAAGCTGGACATCCCCCAGGCCATCAAGAACTACGGCGAGGGCGGCGTGAAGTCCGAGACCTCCATCATCGACGAGAAGGAGTTCCTCGAGAAGCTCCCGACCGTCGCGGCCAATGCGATCGCCGACGCCTGCACCGGCGCCAACCCCCGCCAGCCGTCCCAGGAGGACATGGAGCAGCTCCTCAAGTGCGTCTACTACGACCTGCCCGTGGAGTTCTAGTTCCCGTTCCACAGAGTCGAGCATTTGGGTCCCGTCGGTCTTCCGGCGGGACCCTTCTTTCTGGCGGGGGGCACCGCAGTGCGTGCCGTCGTGACGCGCGCAATCATGCGGGCGAGAGTGGCGTGCCACCTTGGCCGGGCGTCAGCCCCAGACGCGACGGAGCTCGGTGCCCTCGGTGCTGAGGCTCACGACGAGGCGGCTGCGGTCGCCGGGCTCGATGAGCACTGAGGCCTCGAACGCGCGTCCCGTGGTGTCGAAGGAGGTCCTGAGCACCCTGAGCGCCGCGCTGCCCACCCTGACACCCAGGGCCTTCGCCTCGCGTGCGTCGAGGCAGACCGCCTCGTAGCTCTCCTCCGCTCGGGCGGGCAGGGCCCCCGAGCCCTGAGAGATGAGCGCATAGAGGGAGGTCGAGAGGTCCTCCTCGCTGAGGTTCGGGCAGAGCTCGCAGGGGACGTAGGCGATGGCGAGCTGCAGGGGGAGGCCGTTGCCCAGGCGCAGGCGTCTGATCTCCCACACGGGTGTGCCCTCGGCAACGCCGAGCCTGCGGGATATGCCACCCGAGGCCTCGCGTCGTCTCAGGCCCAGGAGCCGCGACGCGGGCAGGAGCCCCGCAGACTCCATCTCGGACGAGAAGTTGAGGGGGACGCTGCTCTCACCGCGTGTCGTCTCTGGCCTCACAAAGGTTCCGTGGCCCCTCCTGCGCACGACACGGCCCTCGTCCACAAGGTCCTTGAAGCAGCGACGCACCGTCGCGCGAGAGAGGCCGAAAGCCTGACAGAGCTGCATCTCGGTGGGCAGCGGTGTCGTCTCGTCGAGGGAGCCGCTGGCCATGAGCTGCAGCATGCGTTGCTTGAGCTGCTGGTAGAGGGGCAGCTGCGAGTTGTCGTCCAGGGGGCTGGATGCGATGGCGGCGAGGTTGTCCACGAGCTCCTCTCCCATGATTTGAATATATGTACGGTACATACGAACAAATAACGAGACATATCCTACATCCCCAGGCCGGGGTGGTACATTCCCGTCAGCAAAAGTACGGTAGGTGCCGTACAAAGAGACAAGAGAGAGGACATGCCATGAACCCCAGCAAGAAGGCGGCGGAGATGAGCGAGCGCGAGCTCGCGAGCTACATCGACCAGTCCGTGCTCAAGCCCGAGTTCACCGCGGAGGACATCAAGAAGTACAGCCAGGAGGGCATCGACTTCGGCTGCAAGACCATCTGCGTCAACCCCGCCTCGCTGGACATCGTCGCCCCCATGGTCAGGGGCACCAACACGGGCATCTGCGTCGTGTGCGACTTCCCGTTCGGTCTCTCCACCACCGCGTCCAAGGCGCTCCAGGCCGAGGAGTACTGCAGGAACTACGAGATCGAGGACCTGGACATCGTGGCCAACTACGGGCGCCTGCGCTCCGGCGACCTCGACTACGTGACCGCGGACATAAAGGCAGTCGTCGACGTCTGCCACAGCTACGGCACCAACGTGAAGGTCATCGTCGAGACCGACTCCCTCACCATCGGGCAGGTAAAGGCCGGCACGCGCTGCGCCGTGGCCGCGGGCGCCGACTTCATCAAGAGCTCGACCGGGTTCTATACCGGTGGCGAGCAGCGCGGCGCGACCAACGAGGTCGTCGCGGCGATGATCGAGGCCGGCGAGGGCAGGATCAAGGTCAAGGGCTCCGGCGCCATCCGCACCCGCGAGCACTTCCTCGAGCTCATCGACATGGGGGTCGACCGCATGGGCGTCGGCTACCGCTCGACGCCGGTGGTGCTGGGCATGAGCGCCGATGAGGCAAGGAAGCTGGGGTAGGATCCAGCTGCGGTGGCGTCGGGCGGGTCTTGGCGCCACCGAGGTGGAAAGGCGTATGTAGCCCGCAGGTCGTCCGGCTCCATGAGGGGAGAGGCCATGTGCCGCGAAGTCGAGTTCGATGAGCTTGGGGATGGCAGCGCAAGGACAGGGGGACCATTGGTCGTGCACGTGCCCTCTGACGCGCTGGGCGAGACGGGGCTTGCGCTCGTGAGGGCCGCCGCGATCCAGTTCAGGCGCGAGAGCGTCGTCGTCTCTCGCCTAACGCATGTCGAGGGCATGGAGGGGGTCCGCCGTTACCTGGATCGCTACGTTCCAGACGGCAGTGCGACGGTGCTCTTCCACACCATACTCGACGAGGGACTGCGCGAGGAGCTCCGCCAGGAGGCGGAGGAGCGCGGCATGGCGACGGTTGACCTTCTGGGCCCTTCCCTGAGCATGCTGGAACGGCTTCTGGGCGAGGCTCCGATGGATGTGCCCGGCCTCGTCGTGGAGCGCGAGAGTAGGCTCGTCCGTAGCATCGACGCACGACGGCTCTAACGCCGGGACATGCCGGGGGAGTGACGAGGTGGCAGAGATGGTCGCAGTTCAGCTGGCTCACGACATGAACGTTCTGGCGAGGTTTCTGGGAAGGCGTGACGTCCCCACGCTGACCCGGGACGCCCTCCAGGGGCGCTATGGCTTCGCCCAGGCCGACGTGATGGCGCTCTTTGGCGGGAGCATCCTCGCAGGCGGGGACGTGCTGGCGGCGGCGATGCGCGCGGACGTCGCGAAGGCCTACGTGATCGTGGGTGGGGCCGGTCACACGACCCAGACCTTCCGTGAACGCGTGCGCGGGCTCTGCCCCGACCTCGACTTCGAGGACGACGCCTGCGAGGCGGACGTCTTCGCCGCGTACCTCCGCACCAGGCACGGGCTGGAGGCGGACCTCCTCGAGCGGCGGTCAACCAACTGCGGAAACAACACCGGCTACCTGCGCGAGCTCCTGGACGAGAGGGGCGTTCCCTGTCGCTCGCTGATACTCTCGCAGGACGCCACCATGCAGTTGCGCATGGAGGCCATCGCACGGCACGACTGGCCGGACGTACTTCCCGTGAGCTATGCGACCTATGCGACGCGTGTTGTGGCGCGAGGCACGGACCGCATGAGCGAGACGGCCGATCCTCTCGCCCGCCTTGACTTCGAGGAAGAGCCTCTGGGAATGTGGGGGCTGCGGCGCTACCTGACCCTGCTTATGGGGGAGCTGCCCCGCCTGACTGACGACGAGGGTGGTTACGGCCCGCGTGGCAGAGACTTCCTGGTCCATGTGGACGTGCCGACCGAAGTTCAGGAGGCGTTCGGGCGCCTGCGCGAGGAGTTTCCCGACTGCGTGCGCGTCGCCAATCCCAAGTTCGCGTAGCGCCGTCGCGTGGCAGCAGACCGCGTAGGAGTGGCTCAAGCACCCCATGGCGTCACGTGACTCTCGCACGAAACGAGAATGATGCGAGCGCGACCATTGCGAACCTGCGCGTATTACAAAGCCCCTCGCACGAAATCGAATTCGTGCGAGGGGCCCTCGTCTACTTATGCCTGACGCTTGAGTTCCAGCAGCGTGCGCATGGCCTGGCAGAAGCCGTCGGTCGAGTCCTGGGCAGACACGAAGGCGTTGCCCGCCGTCGCCAGCGCGGCCTGGGCCTTCGGGTTGCTGATGCCGTTGCGCATGAGCAGGAAGGTGCCGACCTCGCCCGCCATGGCGCAGTCCGCGGGAGAGTCGCCACAGGCCATGACCTCGGCGGGGTCCCAGCCCATGAGCTCGATGTAGCGTCGCGCGGCCGAGCCCTTGTCCAGCCCGCGCGGCGTGATGTGGTAGGTGTGCACGTCCTCGACGCGACCGTCCTCGAAGCTCGGCAGGATGGTCTTGCCGGTGATGCGCGTCACGAAGCCGTTGTCGGCCAGGTAGAGAGGCAGGCCCGTCTCGTCCAGCATGGCCTGGGCCTCGTCCTCGATCACCGCACCGCGCAGCGCCACCGTGACCTCGCGGTACTGGTAGCCGATGTTGTTGTCGTTGTAGGTCTCGAGGCAGTCGTACCAGCGGGCGAGCATGCGGTCCACCACGCCGGTCTCCATGATGAGGTCGTGAGGGGTCTTGCTGCAGGCCTCGCCGAAGGGCATCTGGGCGGTGAAGTAGTGCCACACCGCGTCGGAGCCCTCGTGCAGGCAGAGGACGCCGCCCATCTCGCCTATCCAGCCGGGAAGGCCCAGGATGCGAGCGTCCTCGCGGATCATGGCTCGGTTGCGTCCGGTGCATGGAATCACCTGGACGCCGGCGCGTCGCAGGTCGACCAGGGTCTGCGCGAGCTCGGCGGAGGGGGTCCCGTCCGTGGTCGAGAGCGCCTGTCCGTGGCTCACCATGGTGTTGTCGGTGTCGCTGATCACATATTTTATGCGAGAGAGGCGCCCGGCCATGGGGTCTGGGACCTTGCTGGCGTCGACGGGGAAGGTGGGGAGCGAGAGGGCAGTGGGCATGGCGGTCCTTTCTCGGCCTGCGTTCGTCTTGCGGGAGGGTTGAGCTAGCCGCGGTCCGTCCGCGCCGTGCGTGCGGCGACGGCCCGCTCGAAGAGGGTCGCGTCGGTCTCGCAGGGAACGAAGGAGTCCCCCTCGTGCTGGCGGGTCTCGTCTCCCTTCGCGAGGAGGCATACCACGGCCCCGCGTGGGCTCTGGAACGCCCGTTCGACCGCACGCCCAATGGCGTGCGGGCGGTTGACGATGACCTCGAAGTCCTGGCCCTCGGGTGTGGCCGCGGCCATCTGGGCGCAGATCTCCTCCACGGGGTCGTGCGCTGGATCCTCCTCCGTGTAGACGACGAAGTCCGCCCAGCGCGACGCCTCCTCGGGGAGCTCCCGGCGCCGCTCGTAGGCCTTGCCTCCCGGTGCGCCGAAGACGGCGATGACCTCGCGGCCGGGGTACTCCTTGGCCACCGAGGCGAAGAAGCGCTGGTACGACAGCTTGTTGTGGGCGTAGTCCACGATGCCGGTGATGTTGGGGTCCGACGTGCGCAGGAGCTCCATGCGACCGGGGACGCGCACGTGCGCAAGGCCAGCCTTGACCTGCTCTTGCCCGATGTCCAGCACCTCGCAGGCGGCGATGGCGCAGAGGGCGTTCTCGGCGTTGAAGAGGCCCGCCATGCCCACCTCGACCTCGCCCTCCCAGCTGGGGGTGTGGACGAAGAGGCGAATTCCGGAGTCGGAGGGGCGCGGGTCCCGACACCATACGTCGGCGTCGGCGGCATCCTCGCCTGCGAGGAAGGTCACGACGCGCTTGCAGCGACGTGCCGCCGCCAGGACCTCGTCCGCATGGTCGCTCCCCAGGTTTACCACGGCCACCCTGGCCTGCTCGAAGATGCGCAGCTTGCTCGCGAAGTAGTCCTCGAAGCTGGGGTGCTCGCGCGGCGATATGTGGTCGCGGCCTATGTTGAGGAAGCAGGCGACGTCGAGGCCGAGCCCCACGACGCGCTCGTACTTGAGCGCCTGGCTCGAGACCTCCATGGTGAGGTAGGGGAGCCCGCTTTGCGCCGCGTTGGCAATGTGGCGCCAGAGGTCGGGCGGCTCGGGAGTGGTGTTGACGCTCTCTGCGTCCTCGATGCCGTCGAAGATGTCGATCGAGCCCATGATGGCGCTCTGGGGCGTGTCGTGGCACGCGTCCAGGATCGCCCGGAGCATGTAGGCCGTCGTGCTCTTGCCCTTGGTGCCAGTGATGCCCACGACCTCGAGCCTGCCGTCGGGGCGGCCCCAGCAGGCGGCGGACGAGAGGGCCATCGCCGTGCGGAGGCCGTCGTCGCGCACGACAAGCGCGGGGACGTGCGGCGCGACTGCCGCGAGCTCGTCTGCGCGGGAGTCATCGCAGAGGTAGGCCACACACCCGGCCTCGAGCGCCTGCTCAAGGTACGCCGGCTTGAAGGCGGCGCCCTTGCAGACGAAGAGATGGTCCGGCCCGGCGAAGCGGGAGTCGCAGTCTGCCCCGGTGAGCGAGACGGACGCAGCGTCGACGGGCTGCGGGCCACGTGCCAGCAGTCCGTGGTCGCGCAGCAGGGACGCGATGGATTTCACTGTGGCGTTCATGCCTGACAGTATACGACGCGAATGGTCGGGAGGAACCCGCGAGCGAGGTGCGACGCAGGCCATGGCGCCTGGCGTGCGCCTCCCGAGCAGGTGCCGCATGGCCCCTCCGTGCTACACTTTGCCCCTACGGGCGATTGGCGCAGCGGCTAGCGCAGGTGCCTTACACGCACAAGGTCGGCGGTTCGAATCCGTCATCGCCCACCATCGCATCCAGGACGGGCCCCGCGGGGCCCGTCGTCATATGGGGAGGAACCATGGGAGCATCCGGTGCGTACGAGTTCGTCCGTGCGAACGGCCGTGCCGACGACCAGCTGAGGCCCGTCACGCTCACGCGCGACGTCATGAAGAACGCGGACGGCTCCTGCCTGGTGGAGTTTGGCGACACGCGCGTGCTCTGCGCCGCGACGGTGGAGGAGGGCGTGCCGGCCTGGCGCAAGGGTCAGCATGCGGGCTGGGTGACCGCCGAGTATGCCATGCTCCCCGCGGCGACCAACACGCGCGGACGCCGCGAGTATCGCGGGCGCAAGGGGCGGTCGATGGAGATCGAGCGCCTGGTGGGGCGCAGCCTCAGGGCGGTGTGCGACCTGGGGAGGTTGGGCGAGTACACCGTGACCTGCGACTGCGACGTCATCCAGGCGGATGGCGGCACGCGCACGGCATCCGTGACCGGGGCCTGGGTGGCTCTGCACGACGCGCTGAGGTCCTACATGGAGGCGGGACGCATCTCTCGCCTGCCCCTTACCGGCCAGGTGGCGGCAATAAGCATGGGGCTCGTCGGGGGCAGGCTGCTGCTCGACCTCGACTACCCCGAGGACTCGCACGCACAGGTGGACATGAACCTGGTCGCCACGGGTGACGGCGGGATCGTGGAGCTGCAGGGCACCGACGAGCGCTCCACCATGGACCGCGACCAGCTGAACGGCCTCCTCGACCTCGGGCAGGCGGGAATCGCCCGCTTGGTCGAGCTGCAGCGCAAGGTGACGAACTTCGGCGCATAGGGGAGGGACCCGGGGCGGATGCTGCGCCGGCTCTGCAAATCAGGGAATCTCAACGTTGAAAATCAGGGAATCTCGACTCGAAAAATCAGGTATAGTTGCAGTTAAACGAAGCGTATATCTATCCTGATGGTAGGAGGTCAACGGCTTGATTCCCCGAGACATCTCGCGGGCCATCAGAGAGGCGCTGGGAGAGTATCCAGTGGTGTCGTTGACGGGCGCCCGGCAGACGGGCAAGAGCACTCTTCTGAGGAGCATGCTTCCCGACTGGACCTATCTCTCGCTCGAGGACCCTGACCTGCGTGCGCTGGCTCGGGACGACCCGCGAGACTTCCTCGCCCGTCATGCCCGCCACGTGATTCTGGATGAGGCGCAGCGCGTCCCCGAGCTCTTCTCCTACCTCCAGACAGTCGTCGACCAGACCGGTGACGCCGGTCAGTTTGTGGTCTCTGGCTCCCAGAACTACCTCCTGCTCGAGCAGGTGTCCCAGAGCCTGGCGGGTAGGGTGGCGCTCGTGACCATGGCACCGTTGACGCGCGCCGAGCTGCTGGCGGCCAGGCCGGGAGACCTGTCGGCGCCAGAGAAGGGCGCGCGCCTCCTCGACGCCGTTCGCAATGACAGGTGGGCTTGGGTGCTGTACGGCGGCTATCCGCGACTGTATGACTACGGAGTGCATCCCGCGCGGTACTTCGCCGACTACGTACGGACTTATGTGGACCGTGACGTACGCGAGGAGCTGCGCGTCCTCAAGCTGGCCGAGTTCGAGCGCTTCATGGGGTTGTGCGCCGCACGTGCGGGGGAGCTGATCAACTACTCGGCCCTGGCAAGTGACGCTGGGGTCGACGTGAAGACTGCGAAGTCGTGGATCTCGGCCCTGAGCGCCAGCAACATTCTGTTCGAGCTTCGGCCTTACAGCTCGAATGCCAATGCACGTCTCGTAAAGTCGCCCAAACTCTATTTCATGGACACAGGCCTCCTGTGCCACCTGCTGGGAATCGACGACACGGAAGCGCTGGCTGCATACGCGAAGCGTGGCAACGTCTTCGAGAACGCCGTCATTGCCGAATACGCCAAATGCGTGCAGTCGTCGAGGAGACGGCTACACGCGTCCTTCTACAGGACCAGCGGCAGGGACGAGGAGATCGACCTGGTCATAGAGAGGGGCCTCACGCCCTTCGCGGCGTTCGAGGTCAAGTCGAGCGCGACCTACAACTCGAAGTTCTTCAAGAACGTGAGTTCCGTGGGAGAGGCCCTTGACATACCCCCCGAGCGACGTGGCGTCATCTACAACGGCGACCAGGTCATGGTGGGAGGCACCCGCGGCCTGCTCATCACGCCCGACCAGATTCCAGGCGTCGTGGACGAGAGCATCTTCGGCTAGCCTTCGAGCGGCGCGCCCCACGTGACGTTGGAGGTGCCGCACGCGACGGACCAACTCCCAAAGGAGGACCACATGTCGGATGTAGCAGACGCAGGAAGCCTGGACCCGGCCACCACCATCGTGGTGGCCACGGGCAACGCGCACAAGCTCACGGAGATAGAGGCAATTCTCTCCCAGAGGCTCGAGGGATATCGCTTCGTGGCCCTGGGCGAGCTCGGCGACTTCCCTGACCCCGTCGAGGACGGCGAGGACTTCTTCCAGAACGCCCTCATCAAAGCACGTGCCGCCTTGGACGAGACGGGCCTCTCCATGGCCGTTGCCGACGACTCTGGGCTCTGCGTCGATGCGCTCGGCGGTGCCCCCGGAATCTTCTCCGCGCGCTGGGCGGGGGAGCACGGGAACGATGACGCCAACAACGACAAGCTCCTCGCCGAGCTTACGGACGTCCCCGAGCGCGAGCGCGGCGCGCACTTCCACTCCACCGTGGTGCTGGTCGAGCGCGACGAGGACGGCGAGGGGGTTCTCCGCGGCGACGGCGACGTGCCCGGGACCATCGGCTTCGAGCGCCGCGGAGCCAACGGCTTCGGCTACGACCCGCTCTTCAACGTGGCGGAGCTCCCCGGCAAGACCATGGCCGAGCTCCTGCCCGAGGAGAAGAACGCCATCTCGCACCGCTTCCACGCCCTCATGGACCTCGCGGCGAAGCTCTAGTCCGTTGTCGCGTCGGGCGGCGCGCCAGTCGCCTCCGTCCACGCCGCCGGCGCGCCCCACCCTCCGCATGCCGAGCGCTTCCTGGGGTCCGCAACCGCCCTTTCTATAATGTCCTTGTCCAAGGGCGCGGGCCCACGCGCCGCCGCACTCACCGTCGTCTACGGAGGAAGCATGAGAATCATCCGCGTCGCAGGCTACGAGGAGATGAGCAGCCGCGCGGCTGACGTCATCGCCGCCCAGCTCATCCTTGACCCCAGGAGCGTCCTGGGCCTCGCCACGGGCACCACGCCCGTCGGCGCCTACCGCCTCCTCGTCGAGAAAAACCGTCGCGGCGAGATAGACTTCTCGCAGGTCCGCACCTATAACCTGGACGAGTATCGCGGGCTCTCGCACGACGATTCCCAGAGCTACCACTACTTCATGGCCGACAACCTGTTCAAGCACGTGAACATCGACATGGCAAACACCCACGTGCCAGACGGCTCCGACCCCGACGCCGAGTCCGCCTGCCGAGCCTACGACGCCATGGTCGAGGAGGCGGGCTACCCGGACCTCCAGCTCCTGGGCATCGGCAACAACGGTCACATCGGCTTCAACGAGCCTGCCGAGGGCTTTCCCGTGGGCACCCACTGCGTCGACCTGACGCCCAGCACCATCCAGGCCAACAGTCGCCTCTTCGACGACCCCGACGACGTTCCCCGCCAGGCCTACACCATGGGCGTGGGGACCATCATGAAGTCCCGTCGCGTGCTCGTCCTGGCGAGTGGCGCCGCCAAGGCCGATGCGGTCAGGGCCATGTGCTACGGCCCCGTGGTCCCCAGCTGCCCCGCCTCCGCGCTGCAGCTGCATCCCGACTGCATCGTCATAGCGGACGAGGCGGCACTGGCCAGGTGTCCTGAGGAGTAGCCGCCGGCAGGGGGGACGCCGTCCGCTCGACGGGTGGCGGAGTCAACGCGCAAGGCGAGAGGGACGTCGCGACCAAGGTCGGGCGTCCCTCTCGCTTGTCTCGGGCCCGTTGTCCCGCGCCTGCGCCGTTCGCGCCCGCGTTGACTACAGCTTTACGACGCGCGGCTCGTGGCTGTAGTGGTTGAGCACCTCGCAGCCGTCCTCGGTGACGATGAGCAGGTCCTCGATGCGCACGCCGATCTCTCCGGGGATGTAGATTCCCGGCTCGATGGAGAAGCACTGCCCCTCCCGGATCGGCTCGTCGTGGGTCGCGCTGACGTCGCCGGGCTCGTGGTCCTGCAGGCCAATCTGGTGTCCCAGGCGATGCGTGAAGTAGGGGCCGAAGCCGGCGTCCTCGATGACCTTGCGAGCCGTGAGGTCGATCTGCGCGAAGGTCACGCCGGGGCGCACCATCGCCTCGGCGGCCTCGTTGGCCCGGCGCACGGTGTCGTACACCAGGAGCTGGCGCTCGCTGGGAGTGGCGGTGAAGAAGGTCCTGGTCATGTCGGAGCAGTACCAGTCGCGCTTGCAGCCCACGTCGAAGAGGACCATGTCGCCCTTTGCCAGGACGGTCTGGTCGGGCTCGTGGTGCGGGTCCGCGGCGTTGGCGCCAAAGCTCACGATGGGGGTGAAGGAGTGGTCCTGGGCGCCCAGGCGGCGGTACTCGCCCAGCAGGCCCTCGGCTATCTGCTGCTCGGTCACGCCCTCGCGCAGCTGTGCCACGAGCCAGTCCATGGCCCGGTCGTTGGTGAGGCTGGCGTCGCGCATGAGCTGGCGCTCGCGCTCGTCCTTTACGGAGCGCGCCTCGTCCACGGCAGAGGAGGCCAGGCGGAAGCCGCTCGCCGCTCCGGCGTCCATGAGGGGCAGGAGCCAGCGGGCCGTGAGCTCCTTGTCCACGCCCAGGGCGGCGTCGTGGCGGGTGACCTCTGTGACCAGGGGCACGGGGTCCTGCGTGTCGTCGAAGCTCACGACGCGGTCCGCCGCCCCCGCGGCGTCGGGGAAGAGGCGGTTGGCAAAGAGGACGGCCTCGTCCCTGCCCAGGTAGAGCGCCAGGAAGCGCTCGTAGGGCTCGGTGTAGTATCCGGTCAGGTACCAGATGGAGAGCGGGTCGCAGACCAGCATCTGCTCGAGGCCCAGGGCATCGAGCCCCCTGAGCACGCGTTCCTTGCGTTCCTGGTTCATGGGTCCTCCTCGTCGACGGCAGCGCGTCGGGGCGCCCGCTCGGGCTCGCATGGCTTGCGCGTCCGGTGCGCCACGGCGTAGCTGTCTGCCTTTGGTGAATGCTCACCTGCTGATATACACTCAAAGACTGCATGGTACAAGGCCGCGGGATCACGTGCATGCCGCGACCACTTCTTGGAGGTAAGCGATGGATAACGAGACTTCCCCCGTCAACCGGGTGGACGAGATCCGTGACGAGCTGGTCAGGCTGCAGGGGAAGCGTGTCAGGGTCCGCGCGAACATGGGTCGCTCCCGCGTCATCGAGCGCTCGGGCACCCTGGTGGGCGCCCACCCCTCCCTCTTCGTCATCGAGGTGGAGGAGAGGCGCGGTCGCACCGCCCGCCAGTCCTACCAGTACGTGGACGTGCTGACCTCCACCGTCGAGCTCTATGACCCCGACACCGGGGAGCGCCTGCTCGATTACTCGCAGGTGGAGATGTAAGAGGGAAGAGCGCCCCGTCGGATGCCGGCGGGGCGCTCTTGTCGGCACGAGGGATCGGGGGAGAGGCGCATGGGCACGGAACGAGTCAGGATCGCCGCGCCGGCCAAGCTGAACCTGCACCTGGGAATCCATCCGGGCAGGGACGAGCGTGGCTACCACCGGGCCGACTCCGTCATGGTGGCCGTCTCCCTTGCCGACGAGCTGCTCGTCTGGGAGGAGTCGGGCCGCGAGCCCGGCCTGCGCATGAGCGAGGACGTGGGGGTCGACCCACGCAAGAACACGGTGTGGGTCGCGGCGCAGCGCCTCTGCGAGGAGTACGGCCATGAGCCTTGCTTCCAGGTCGAGGTCACCAAGCACATCCCGGCACAGAGCGGGCTCGGCGGGTCGTCGTCGGACGCGGCGGCCATGCTGCTCGCCCTCTGCGAGCTCTGGGGAGAGGACCCCGCCGACGAGCACGTGGTCACGGTGGCCCGCGGCGTGGGTGCCGACGTGCCCTTCTTCCTCAACCTGGCTCCCTCCTTCCTGGACGGCGCGGGAGACGTGCTGCGAGAGTCCTTCCCCCCGCTCGACGGCGTTCCCGTGGCGCTGGTCAGGCCCAGGGGGGGTGTCCCCACGGCCGAGGCCTACCGTGTCTTCGACCTGGCGCCCAGCGAGCCGCCATCACCGGAGGGCATGTGCCGGGCCCTTCGCGTGGGCGGCGTGCGCGCGGTCGCGGACGCCCTCCACAACAACCTCTCCGACGCCGCCGCCCGGGTCGAGGGAGGGGTCGTGTGCGCCGAAGGGTGGCTGCGCGACCAGGAGGGCGTGCTCGCCGCGCAGGTCACGGGCTCGGGGAGCTGCGTGTTCGCGATCTGCGAGGACGAGGTCACGTCGTCTCGTGTCGCCGGTCGCGCGAGCTCGGAGCTCGGCCTCTGGTCCTGCGCCACGCGCACGGTTTCCAGGCGAGAGGTGCTTCTCGCCTAGGGCGGCAGGCTGACGGCACGAGGCAGCACGAGGCGCGTTTGCGGCGATTGTCTTCACGTCACTCTCGCCCTGGCAAATCTGCTAGAGTAGACAAGCTTTTCGGGACGTAGCGCAGTTTGGTAGCGCGCACGGTTCGGGACCGTGAGGTCGCTGGTTCGAATCCAGTCGTCCCGACCACGAGAGTTCGGCCGTCGGCATCCGTGCCGACGGCCTTTTTGATGCCGGGCGCCGCTCTGCGACCATCCCGGCGTGAGGAGTCGCATGGGCGTCAAGGAAGCTTCAGCGATTGCGGCGGCAACGGGCAACGGCGACGAGGGCGCGCGGCTCTCGCCCCTCTTCACCTCCGGCTGGGGGGTCTTCCTCCTCTGCACGTTCTGCTGCCTGCTCTGGGGCAGCGCCTTCCCCTGCATCAAGCTTGGGTATCGCCTCTTCTCCATCCCCGCAGGGGACTATGGCTCCCAGCTCCTCTTTGCGGGCGTGCGCTTCTTCCTGGCAGGTGTCATGGTCACTGCGTTCATGAGCGTCAGGCGCGGTCACTTCCTGCGTCCCCGCGTGGACGAGCTTCCGGTGGTGATGCTCCTCTCCACCTTTCAGACCATCGTCCAGTACCTCTGCTTCTATGTGGGGCTCGCCTTTGCGATGGGCACCACGAGTTCCATCATCACGGCGAGCTCCAACTTCTTTGCCATCCTGCTCTCGGCGTTGGCCTTCAGGCAGGAGAGACTCACCGGCCGCAAGCTCCTGGGCTGCGCCCTGGGCTTCGCCGGCGTCGTGGTGGTCAACCTGGGGAGCCTGGGGAGGGGCGGCTTCGCCTTGGGGGGCGAGGGTCTCATCCTCCTCTCTGCGCTTTCCGGTGGGCTCGTGACCTGCCTCCTGCGCCGCCACACCCAGGAGCACGACCCCGTGATGCTGAGCGGCTGGCAGTTCATGCTGGGCGGCCTGGTGCTCGCGGGCCTCGGACTCGCCCTGGGCGGCCACCTCTCGAGCCCCGGCATCGCTGGCGTGCTGCTGGTCCTGTACATGGGGTTCATCTCTGCCGCCGCGTACTCCGTCATGAGCCAGCTGCTCTCGGTCAACGCGGTGTCGCGCATCGCCGTCTTCCGCTTCATGACGCCTGTCTTCGGCTTCCTGCTCTCGGCGCTTTTGCTGGGCGAGGCCGGTTCCATCGACCCGCTGCGCTCGGTCCTGGCGCTCGCGCTGGTCTCGGCCGGAATCGTGGTGGTCAACGTGGCGCCGGGGGCGAGGGGCAGGGCGGCGTAGGGCCGCCTCTTCCGAGGCCGTTCGTCGCCCTTGCCGCAGGGCCGAGAGCCGCCGGCCGAACCGCGCGCTCCGCTCGGCAGGGACGCATGCCTTGGACTCCGTGGCATTGGGCATAAGAGTCGAAGGGGCCCTTCGACCCCTCTGCCTGCTCTCCTACGTCCGGAGGTGGTTGTGATGCACGTTCTTGGGCTCGGATTGCCGGAGCTTGTCGTCCTCCTGGTCTACGTCGCGCTTCCGGTGGTCGTGATCGTCCTCGTGGGTCGTGGCGTGTACCGCTGGGGAAGGGCGGTGCGGGAGGACCTGGACTCCATCGCCAGGAGCCTCGAGCGCCGGGGTTCGGACGACGCCCTTCTCCCCAAAGATTAATCGCGAAAAATTAAATAGCGCACTGTATATCTCTGCGCGCAGAGGGTAGAAGCCTACCAACGAGGACGGGCGACGCAGGGTCGCGCGTCGCAGGGGAGGGTCGAACCCGGACGCGTCCGGGCCAATCGAGAGGAAACTACCATGAAGAAGGTTCTCTTCGTGCAGGGCTCGCTCCGCAAGCAGTCCTTCAACCGCCAGGTCCAGGCCGCAATCGTCGAGGAGTTCGGCGACTCCGTCGAGGTTAGCGAGCTCGACTACTCCGAGCTGCCCCTCATCAACCAGGACGTCGAGTGGCCCACCCCCGCCGCCGTCGCCAAGGTGCGCGAGCGGGTCATGGCCGCCGACGCTATCTGGGTCGTCACCCCGCAGTACAACGCGAGCTTCCCCGGCCATGTCAAGAACCTCTTCGACTGGCTGTCCCGCCCCGTCGAGCAGGGTAAGCCCGCCACCGCCATCAAGGGCAAGAAGGTTACCGTCACCGGCATCGGTGGCAAGACCGCTACCGCCCAGATGCGCGCGGCCCTGAGTTCGCTCCTGCGCTTCATCGGCATGGACACCATGGACGAGGAGGGCACCGGCTACGCCGTGAACGGCAGCGCATGGATGAGCAACGTGGTCGAGCTCAGCGACGAGCAGGTCGCGGCGCTCAAGAAGCAGGTCGCGGACTTCCAGGCCTTCATCGAGGCGTAGGCGCTCGCTGGCGGGACGCTCTCCGCGCGACTCATCGCTTGCAGCACCCGGGCGGGTGGCACATCGCGTGCCGCCCGCTTTTTTGTGCCGGGGGAGGCTCGCAGGACGGTGGGCGCCAATCTCCCTCGGCGTCTGCGCCTCTGTCTTTATGGAGCAGCGACGCCGACCGCGAGCAAGCCCGCGTCCGCCCCCTGTACCATGGAGCCAGGTCCCGTGCGCCATCGTCGCGCGGGCACACCAACACGCGAGCCGCTTCCGGAGGCATCATGGAGCTGCAGAAGATCGACTACGACGAATACCGCCAGATTGCCGAGGGCATCGGGCGTCCCCTCCCCATTGAGCAGACCGAGTCCTGGGCCGAGTACCAGAAGACCGTCGAGGGTCGCACCCCCTACGGTTACTTCAAGCTGGTCGACGGCACGAGCATCGCGGCCGTCATGTCGGTCATGGACTTCCAGACCCACGGCTATCACTACCTGCGTTCGGAGCATGGCCCGGTCTGGCTCGACGAGCCCAGCGAGGACCAGGAGCGCCAGGCCGTGGAGGCGATTCGCTCCTGCCTGCGTGGCATGGGCTCCCATGCCGTCTTCGTTCGCATGGCCGTGGCGCACGAGCTCGACGCGACTCGCCCCACGCTCTCCACGATCCCCTACGACCGCACGGTGATCGTCGACGTCACGGGGGGCGACGAGGCGATCCTCTCGCGCATGAAGCCGCGCGGCAGGCGAGACGTGCGCAAGGCCCTGCGCGAGGCGCCCGTCACCTGCGCGGACGAGACCCAGCGCGCGATCGAGTCCTTCGACGAGTACTACGAGGTCATGGTCGAGACGGGCGAGCGCGACGGCTTCGTTCCCGCCCCCGCGTCCGACTATGTCACGATGCTCGAGGTCCTTGGCCCCGAACATTGCCGCCTGCTTGCCGGACGCGACGAGGACGGCCGCGTGGTGACCTGGTCCATCTGCACCATCTCGGGCACGCGCGCCACGCGCTACTACGCCGCGTCCCGAAACGAGACCATGCGCAAGCACGTCTCGGACAAGCTGGTCTACTTCGAGTGCTGCGAGATGGGCCGCCTCGGCTGCGAGGAGTATGACCTCATGGCCATAGGATCCGAGTTCTCGCCCAGCCTGATGGGCCTCAACGAGTTCAAGACAAAGTTCTGCAAGGAGGTCGCCGAGGTCGCGCCCGACCGCGACCTGCCCCTGAAGCCCGCCACCTACGCCGCGCTCGTGCAGGCGCGCAGGCTCGTGGTGGCCCGCCGGCAGCGGCGCGAGGACAAGGCTCGCAAGGGCACCCGAGGCGAGAAGAGCGAGGGCTAGCGCATGGCGGTCAGGTACAACGACGCCCGCTTCGTCGCGTCCTATGGCAGGGCGGAGCAGATCCCCGAGCCCAGCATGCCGGAGGTCTCGTTCGCGGGACGCTCCAACGTGGGCAAGTCGTCGCTGCTCAACAAGCTGCTGGGGCGCAAGGCGCTGGCGAAGGTCTCGAGCCAGCCGGGTCGCACCGCCAACGTCAACTTCTTCGAGGCCGACGGCATCGACTTCGTGGACCTGCCGGGCTACGGCTTCGCCAAGGTCAGCAAGGCCGAGCGCGCCCGTTGGGCGGCGCTCATCTCGGGCTACTTCGAGCAGGAGCGCAGCTTCAACCTGGTGGTCGTGCTCGTGGACATCCGCCACGACGCCCAGGACCTGGACCGGCAGATGATCTCGTTCCTGCAGGAGGGCGGGTACCCCTTCGTGGTGGCGCTCACCAAGGCGGACAAGATCGGCCGCTCCAAGCAGGGGCAGCAGAGGGCGGCCCTCGCCCGCGCCTTCGGCGTCGACGTGGACCGGTTCGTGGTCACCTCGGCGCAGACCGGCCAGGGCATCGACGAGCTGCAGCGCAGGATCGAGCTTGCCGTGGACGAACCGGAGGGCGAGGGCGAGCTCGCGGTCGACGACGGGGGCGGTACGTCCTAGCGCACGCGGTAGCGCTCGGATATCCCCAGTGCCCGGTCGCTGGCAACGAGCACGTTGTCCCCGTCCTTGCGGGGCTCCTCGGGTCGCTCGGGAATCAGGTACAGCCGGGAGAACTCCCGACCAAAGACGCGCAGGGTCTCGTCCAGGGGGCGAGATCTGCGCCCCTCGAGCGGGCAGATGAGATTGGCCAGGTAGATGCCGTCGTCGCTGAGGTGCTCGTGGATGATGCGCGCCCCCTCCTCCGTTCCCATGGGCCCCAGGGGCCTCTTGCCGCTGAAGGCGTCGTTCACGACGAGGTCCCAGCGGCGGTCGCACTGGCGCAGGAACTCCCAGCCGTCGGCGCAGGCTATGCGCAGGCGCCCATCCCTCTCGGCGTGGAACTCATCCTCCAGGCGGTCGAGGAAGAAGCTCTCGCGCGCGATTCGGATGATGGCGGGGTCCACCTCGACCACGTCGACCTCCGTACGGGGGCAATGGGCCACGAGCCACTTGGGAAACGAGAAGCCCCCGCCGCCTATGACGCAGGCGCTCCCCACGCCGCCGGCGATGTCCACGACCTCGGCGAAGTACTGGTGGTAGAGGGTCACGAGCTCGTGCCAGTCGTCGTCCGAGGTGTAGCTCAGGCTCTGGAAGGTGCCCCGCACGTTGAGCAGGCGCAGGCCGTGCCCGTTCGCCTCCGAGTCGAAGACCAGGGCGGGCCCGAACTTGGTGCGCCTGAGCAGGACGCCGCGTCGCGCGAGCAGCCAGGGAAGGGCAAGAATCACCAGGTCAAGGGTGCAGACGAAGACGAAGAGCGCGATCAGCGGCTTGGGCATGGAGACCTCCCTGGACGGTGCGCGCGGACGGGCTTTTGATGCGGAGTAGAGATTGTGAGTACGTGCCCGCCTCGGCTATACTAACGGATGCTTTATCGCGAAAACAGCCTGAGCCATCGCTCGAAACCTATGGAGGCCCCCATGATCCTTGGACTTGGCATTCCCGAGATCCTGTTGATCCTCGTCGTCGTTCTGCTCATCTTCGGGCCCAAAAACCTTCCCAAGCTGGGGAAGTCCCTGGGCAAGACCGTGAAGAACATCCGCGAGGGCATGGAGGAGGTCGACGAGGATGGCAACGCGGTGAGCGACGTCGTCTCCGAGGTCGTGGAGGACGTCACCTCCGCCGCCAAGGGCGAGGCCGCCGGCGCGGTCGAGGACGCCGCCCCCGCAGAGCCCGCGGGCGACTCCGTCTTCTGCGGCCACTGCGGCACCAAGAACTCCGTCGACGCGGACTTCTGCAGCCACTGCGGCACCAAGCTCTCCAAGTAGCGACCGCTCCACCACCCCACAGAAGGACACGCATGGACAACAAGGAAATCATCCTCACCCCCGAAGGCCGCCAGCGTCTGGTGGACGAGCTCGCGTTCCGCGAGGGGGAGAAGCACGACGAGATCGTCGAGCGCATCAAGGAGGCCCGTGGCTTCGGCGACCTCTCCGAGAACGCCGAGTACGACGCCGCCAAGGAGGAGCAGTCCCAGAACGAGTCCCGCATCAACGAGATTCGCCAGATCCTCTCCATCGCGAAGGTGGTCGAGTCCTCGAGCGACATGCACCTCTCCGTCTCGATCGGCACCACGGTCGAGCTCGAGGACAAGGGCGGCAAGCGCACCAGCTTCACCATCGTGGGCACCACCGAGACCAACTCCCTCGAGCACCGCATCTCGAACGAGTCGCCGGTGGGCGCCGTGCTCATCGGCCACGTGGTGGGCGACCAGGTCTCCTACGCCACGCCCAACGGCAGGGTCCGTGAGTACACCATCACGAACATCACCCGATAGGCAAGGCAGATCGCAGCAAGCGCGCCCCGTGCCGGCGAAGTTCGCAGGCGTGGGGCGCTTCCATCTATGAGGGAGGCGCGAGGCGGGGAAGCTTGTCCCCTCTCGCACGTGACGGAGGCGCCGAGGGCGCCCCGGGACCAAGGAGAAGGATCAGACAGATGGCCGACCAGAGCCAGGGCGCAGCGCCCCAGACCTCGATCAACGACGAGCGCGCGGTACGCCGCGCCAAGCGCCAGGCGCTCATCGACGCGGGGGTGAACCCGTACCCCGTGAGGAGCGCCATCGACGCCCATGCCGCCGAGCTGGCAGGGCGCTACGAGGAGCTCGAGGCCGGAGCCTCGACCGAGGACTCCTACACCGTCGCGGGCCGCATCCGCGCCTACCGCAAGCAGGGCAAGGCCTGCTTCGTGGTGCTCGAGGACGTGTCTGGCCAGATCCAGCTCTTCTGCCGCGTCAACAACCTCAGCGAGGCCGACTGGTCCCTCCTGGGCCAGCTCGACCTGGGAGACATCCTGCAGGCGACCGGCACCGTCATGCGCACGCGCCGCGGCGAGCTCTCCGTCTCGCCCAGCACGGTCACGCTGCTCTCGAAGTCCGTGCGCCCCCTGCCCGAGAAGTTCCACGGCCTCACCGACCGCGAGGTCCGCTACCGCCAGCGCTACGTCGACCTCATCATGAACCCCGAGGTCCGCGAGGTCTTCCGCAAGCGCTCGCAGATCGTCTCGCTCATCCGCCGCTACATGGAGGACGACGGCTACATGGAGGTCGAGACCCCCATGATGCACGCCATCCTGGGCGGTGCCAACGCCAGGCCCTTCGTGACCCACTTCAACGCCCTCGACCGCGACTTCTACCTGCGCATCGCCACCGAGCTCCCGCTCAAGCGCCTCATCGTGGGCGGCCTCGAGCGCGTGTACGAGATCGGTCGCCAGTTCCGCAACGAGGGCATGGACCTCACCCACAACCCCGAGTTCACCTCGATGGAGGCCTACTGCGCCTACTCGGACCTCGACGGCATGAAGCGGCTCACCGAGGGCCTCTTCAAGACCATCGCCCGCGAGGCCTGCGGCTGCGCGGAGGGCCACGAGGTCATCAGCTTCCAGGGCCAGAGGGTGGACATGAGCGGCACCTGGCGCTCCGTGCCCCTCTCGGAGGTCGCCTCGGAGGTCGTGGGGGAGCACGTGGACATGGACACGCCCGTCGAGCGCCTGCGCGAGCTCTGCGACGCCCACAAGATCGAGTGGCAGGAGGGCTGGGGTGCCGGCAAGCTCCTCTTCGAGCTCTACGACGAGCTGGGGGAGTCCACGCTGGTCGATCCCACCTTCGTCTGCGACTACCCCGAGGAAGTCAGCCCCCTCTCCAAGCGCAAGGACGAGGACTCGCGCCTCACCGACCGCTTCGAGCTGGTCATCTGTGGCCACGAGTACGCCAACGCCTTCTCTGAGCTCAACGACCCCGTCGACCAGGCCGGGCGCTTCGCCGAGCAGGTCGCGGCCAAGGGCATGGGCGACGACGAGGCCATGGGCTACGACTACGACTACGTCCGCGCCCTCGAGTACGGCATGCCCCCCGCAGGCGGCATCGGCTACGGGATCGACCGCATGGTGATGCTGTTCTGCGACCAGCCCGCGATACGCGACGTGCTACTCTTCCCGCAGATGAAGCCCGAGGTCATCACCAGGGCAGACATCGAGGCCCAGGTGAGCGGTGCCGCCACCGACAACGCCACGGCCTCGGTGGCGGACATCGCGGCGGATGCCGAGGCGGGAGCCTCGGACGTCGCGCAGGAAGGGAGAAGCGACCAGATGGCAGAGAAGATCGAGAGTGGCCTCACCCGCGAGCAGGCCTTCGAGCTGCTCAAGAAGTACAACGAGGACCCCTACCACATCGAGCACGGCGAGACTCTGGAGCGCCTCATGCGCCACTACGCCGGGCAGTACGACCCCCAGAACGTCGAGTTCTGGGGCCAGGTGGGCCTGCTCCACGACCTCGACTGGGAGAAGTGGCAGGACGACCAGCTGCATACCGTGAAGGCGGCGGAGCTCCTCGCGGAGGCGGGTGCCAATCCGGCGCTGGCACACTCCATCCAGACCCACAACTACGACATGAACCCCGAGCTCCCGGCGCCCGAGCACCAGATGGAGAAGGTCCTCTTTGCCATCGACGAGCTCAGCGGCTTGATCAACGCCTGCGTGCGCATGCGCCCCTCGGGCTCGGTCCAGGACTTCGAGCTCAAGAGCCTCAAGAAGAAGTTCAAGAACAAGAAGTTCGCCGCCGGCTGCGACCGCGACGTGATCGCCCACGGCGCCGAGCTCATGGGCATGGAGCTCGACGAGCTCTTCGCCAACGTGATCGAGGCCACCAAGCTCACCGACCCCGACCGCGACGCCTGGCTGGCCGAGCACCCCGAGGCCTAGCTGGGGGCGGGCGAGAGGGGCTTCCTTCCGGCTTGCGGTTGACGCCCGGCGGCCCTGAGGCCGCCGGGCGTCGGCGTCCGTGGTGCCCTCCGCGCAAGCGCGGGGCGCCCGGGCTGGCAATGGCTGGATGCCTGGTCATGGCTCCGGCCCGGAATGTGGCGTTTCTCGCCCGCGTGGGGCGAGGGAAACACTCCCGTGTCGATGGGGTACACACCAACAAGCAAACGACGCCGCCCCCGGGGCGGCCCTTCGACAGGGGGGCAAGACCGCATGTTCGAGAAGTTCACCGACAAGGCGCGCAAGGTCATGAGCCTCGCGCAGGATGAGGCCCGCAACCTCGGCAAGATGTATGTCGGCACCGAGCACCTGCTGCTCGCGCTGATCAAGGAGGGGGAGGGCATCGCGGCCCAGTCCCTGGCAAAGCTCGAGGTCACCTACGACGAGACCCTCCTCACCATCAAGGAGATCTCGTCCGAGGAGTCGGAGCCGGTCCCGGGCGGGCACATCCCCTTCACGCCGCGCGCCAAGCGCGTGCTCGAGGACGCCTACCGCGAGACCATGACCCGTGGCCAGACCTACATCGCCACGGAGCACCTGCTCCTCGGCATCGTCGCCGAGGGGGACGGGCGTGCCATGACGGCGCTCTCGCGCATGGGCATCTCGGGCGACGCCATCCGCAACGCCGTGGGCGAGCTCATGGACAAGACGAGCGAGGAGAACTCGCGCCGCCTGCCTCAGGGCGTCGGCGCGGCCTTCGGCCAGCAGTTCGGCGGCAGCCAGCCTTCCCAGCCCTCGGGTGACGCCTCCATGCTGGAGCAGTACGGGCGCAACCTCACCAAGCTCGCGAGCGACGGCAAGCTCGACCCTGTTATCGGCCGCGACCGCGAGGTCGAGCGCGTGATGCAGGTCTTGGCCCGCCGCCAGAAGAACAACCCGCTCATTCTGGGTGACCCCGGCGTGGGCAAGACGGCCGTGGTCGAGGGGCTGGCCCAGCTCATCGCTTCGGGAGACGTGCCTGACATCCTACGCGGCAAGCAGGTCTGGACCCTGGACGTCGCCTCGCTGGTCGCGGGCTCCAAGTACCGCGGCGAGTTCGAGGAGCGCCTGAAGAAGGTCATCGGCGAGGTGATGGAGTCCAAGGAGGACATCCTCTTCATCGACGAGATGCACACCATCATCGGCGCGGGCTCGGCCGAGGGCTCCATCGACGCGGCCTCCATCCTCAAGCCTCCCCTGTCTCGCGGCGAGATCCAGGTCATCGGCGCCACCACGGCGGAGGAGTACCGCAAGCACATCGAGAAGGACTCGGCCCTCGAGCGCCGCTTCCAGCCGGTCAACGTGGGCGAGCCCAGCGTGGAGGACACGCTCTCGATCCTGCGTGGGCTGCAGGACCGCTACGAGAAGCACCACCACGTCCATTACACCGAGGGTGCGCTGGCAGCCGCCGTGACGCTCTCGAACCGCTACGTGCAGGACCGCTTCCTGCCCGACAAGGCGATCGACATCATCGACGAGGCGGGCGCACGCACCCGCGTGCACAAGACGAGCCTCCCTCCCGAGCTCGCCCAGGTGGACGAGGAGCTCGCCCGCGTGAAGGACGAGAAGGCCCAGGCGGCCAGGGCCCAGGAGTTCGAGGAGGCCGCGCGCCTGCGCGACCGCGAGAAGGAGCTCAGCGCGAAGCGCGACGAGCTCGAGGCGGCCTGGCGCGAGCGCCTGGACGCCAACGTCGTCGTGGTGGACGAGGCCGACATCGCGGACGTGGTGTCAGAGATCACGGGCGTGCCCGTCTCCAACCTCACCGAGGCCGAGGCCAGCAAGCTGCTGCGCGCCGAGGAGGCCCTGCACCAGCGCGTCGTGGGCCAGGACGAGGCCGTGACCAAGGTCTCAAAGGCCATACGTCGCAGCCGCTCGCCCCTCAAGGACCCCCGCAGGCCCGGCGGCTCCTTCATCTTCCTGGGCCCCTCGGGCGTGGGCAAGACCGAGCTCGCCAAGTCGCTCGCGGAGTTCCTCTTTGGCAGCGAGGACGCCCTGATCAGCTTCGACATGTCCGAGTTCATGGAGAAGCACAGCGTCTCGAAGCTCGTCGGCGCCCCTCCGGGATATGTGGGCTACGACGAGGGCGGCGAGCTCACCAAGGCTGTGCGCCGCAGGCCCTACTCCGTGGTGCTCTTCGACGAGATCGAGAAGGCCCACCCCGACGTCTTCAACATCCTCCTCCAGATCCTGGACGAGGGCAGGCTGACCGATGGCCAGGGACGCACGGTGGACTTCTCCAACACCGTCATCATCATGACCTCCAACATAGGTGCCCGCGAGATCGCACAGACCGCGCCCATGGGCTTCAGCGCCCAGGGCAACGGTGGGCTGTCTGACAAGGAGATCCGCAGCCGTGTGGAGGGCGAGCTCAAGCGGCTCTTCCGCCCGGAGTTCCTCAACCGCGTGGACGAGATCGTGGTCTTCAAGTCGCTCGAGGCTCAGCAGCTCCGTGGCATCGTGGAGCTCATGGTGGGCGAGCTGCGCAACCGACTCATCGGCCAGGGGATGTCCATCGAGCTCACCGACGCCGCCCGCGACTTCGTGGCCAAGGAGGGCACCGACCCTGTCTATGGCGCGCGACCGCTGCGTCGGGCCATCCAGACCCTCATCGAGGACCGGCTGGCCGAGGAGCTGCTCCAGGGCAAGTGGAAGGCCGGCGACATCGTGCTGGTCGACTCCGACGGCAAGGAGCTGAGCTTCTCGCGCGGCGAGGGAGAGATCCCTCCCGTCACCGAAAGGGTGCACATGGAGCTCCCGCGAGCCAGGAGCCACTGGTCGCCCACGGCCCATGCGCCCGAGGGCGCAGTCTCCTCGGAGGGCTAGGGGAGAGGGGCGCGCCGCTCGAGCTTGCGCCACCTGAGCTTGCGCGTGGATAGCCGTTGATTGCGACCGGCCCCGGGGCGTGCCGCGAACGGCGCCCCGGGGCCGATTTCTGCTGCGGCCTCTGTCGCAGTGCCGTTCTGCCGCGATGCCGCCGCGACCAGCCCCCGCCGCCGCGACTTCCCCCATCGCCTGCCGTCGGGTTGTTCTCTACTGCGGCGCTCGTCGGGATTCTCGCCTGCGAGGCCGAGTAAGGAACGCGCGTCACCCGGAGTTCGTTCTTTACTGCGGCGTCCAGGGCGATTCTCTCCCCTGGGGCCGAGTAAGGAACGCATCCCATCCGGGCTTGTTCTTTTCTGCCGAGTGCTGCGGGATTCTCTCCCGCGGGGCCGAGTAAAGAACGCGCCCGCCGTCGCGCTAGTCCGCCGCCGTGGTGTGGACTCCGCCGTGGTGGTGCGGGACGACATCGCCGGCCGCCGCGCCGTGGGGGCCCTCGGTGTGTGGATCGCTGCCGCTACTCCTTCCGCAGGTAACCTGCGACGCGGGAGCGCCAGTTCTCGGAGGCGTGAAAAAGGTCCAGGAGCACTACCGCCTCGTCCTTTTCGATAGCGCGATACACGGCTATGTACCTCTCGACCTTCACCCACCTGAGAGCCCCTGGCTCGGGAGCGGTATCCGCCTTGACCAGTGATGTGCCCATGAACGGCGTGCCGCCGAGCAATGACTGCGCTTTTTCTTGTGCCGAGACAAGCCTTTCCGCAGACCTTCGGCCATAGTATTTGAGTCGATAGTCCAGGACGGTGGAGAAACGTTCCTCGTAGGCGGGGGTCGTGAGCACCCTATAGGTCACGGCTTGCTCTCAGGCTGTCGGTGAAGTCGGAAGCGCTGCGGGTGGCTCCGGCGCCGTACGCCTCGTCGGCGGCCGCAACGCGAGCGAGAAACTCCTCGCGAGTTCCCAGGCCGAGGGGGTTGCGAGGGACGGCTACGAGTTCGACGCGTTCTCCATCGCTCAGGAATGCCACCTGGTCGCTCGGGTGAACCCCCAGGATCTCTCTAATGGACTTGGGGAGAGTCACCTGCCCCGTTTGTGTGATGGTTCCTGCCGCAACAGGCATGCAGCGCTCCTTCCTTTGGCCATCCCTTATTCACCTCTCGATATTAATATTAATATCGAGAGGTGTCGATGCCAGAAGCACCAATGCGGGCTGCCGACTCGGTACCCGGTGCTCGCGGAGGCGGGGATGCGACGCTGGTGCGGCGCGTCTCGCCTGGAGTTGTTCTCTACTGCGTACCGCGGCGTATTGCCGTCGCGGCACGCCCTTGCTCCGGCGGGGGACGCTCGCGCGCTGAGGTTTGTTCTTTGCTGCGCCGCTGCTCGGGATCCTCTCCCCCTGGGGGCGGGTAGGGAACACGCGGCGCCTGGGGTTGTTCTCTACTGCGCCGCCGCGCGGGATTCTCGCCCGCGAGGCAGAGTAAAGAACGCGCCTGCCGACGTCTTCCCAGTTGCGGCCCGGGACGGCGTTCCTTACTCCCCCCATCCGCCGCAATGGCCCGCCCGTGCGAGAGAAAAGAACGTCCGCCGTCGCGGTGCCGGCCGCCGCGCCCTGATGTGGGCGGGCGTGGCGAGAGAAAAGAACATCCGTCGCCGCCGCGCCGTCCGCCCCGTGGCCCGCCGTCGCGCTCTCACCCCTGCACCCCTCTCGCCCAACCCCAGACTGCCTGGGCCTGCGCCGCCGCAGCGCCCTATACTGTGAGGTACTGTCCGGGCGGCCCCGTCGTGGGCCGGCAGCAGAGGAAAGGAGACCCATGGAAGCAGCGATCGCCGAGGCCGATGCCAACGACACCAGCAGGCGATTCAGGGACGCCATCGCCCAGACGGCTCCGGGAACGGCGCTGCGCCTCGCCCTGGACATGATCATCGCCGGACACCTTGGCGCCCTCATCTGCATAGGAGACACCGACAACGTCCTTGCCGCCGGCGACGACGGCTTCAGGCTCGATATCTCGTTCACGGCGAACCGCCTCTTCGAGCTCTCGAAGATGGATGGCGCCATCGTGGTGGACAAGGGCCTCACGCGCATCCTTCGCGCCAACTACCACCTCAACCCCGACCCGTCTCTGCCCACGAGTGAGACCGGCATGCGCCACCGCACCGCGGCCCGCATGAGCCTGCTCACCGACGCCATGGTCATCTCGGTCTCGGAGCGGCGCCAGGTCGTTACCGTTTTCATCGACGGCAAGGGCCACCAGCTGCGCTCCGTTGCGGACATCATGGGCACCGTGAACCAGCTCCTGGTCTCGCTCCAGTCCACGCGCACCCAGCTCGACCGCAAGCTGCTTCGCCTCACCACCCTCGAGCTCGACAACTACGTGACGCTCTCTGACATCTCGCAGACCATCTACCTCTTCGAGGTGCTCATGACGGCCTCGGAGGAGCTGGGCAACCTCCTCCTCCAGCTGGGCAGCGAGGGCAAGACCATCGCCATGCAGCGCGAGGAGTTCATCGGCGGCATGGACGAGGAGTACACCCTGCTCGTCCGCGACTACGCCGCCGACTCCAGCGAGGAGAACGCCGCCGGCGTGCGCCGTCGCCTGCACGAGACGGTCAACGCCCAGCTGCGCTCCTCCAAGCGGATCGCCAGCATCCTGGGCTACGAGGACAAGGGCGAGGACTCGGTCATGACGCCTTTGGGCCTGCGCACCCTCTCGGGCATCTCGGTCGTGCGCGAGGGCATGGCAGACAAGATCGTCGACGAGTTCGGCTCGCTGCAGCAGCTCCTCGACGACATCGAGCAGAACCCCGCCCGCCTCGATCGCGTGGGGGTCGAGAACCCCGGCATCCTGGCCGACAGCCTGTATCGCATGTGGGGCAAGCGCGCATGAGCGGGAGAGAGGCGCCTCGTCCCGCCGCGTGCGCCTGCCCCCAGCGCGTGGACGAGGCCAGCCCCGAGCCCGACGCCTGCGCAGTCGTCGTCGCGGGCGGCTGTGGCGAGCGCTTCGGCGATCCGCGCGGCAAGCAGTTCGTGGAGCTGAGGGGCCTTCCCTTGGCCTGCTGGTCGCTCCTCGCCTTCGACCGTGCCCCCTCGGTGGGGCACATCGTGGTCGTCTGCGCGCCAGAGCGTGCGGACCAGATGCGCGACGAGGTCCTTTCTCGCGTCTCGCTCAGGTGCGAGGTGAGCCTGGCGCCGGCGGGCCAGACGCGCCAGCAGTCGGTGCACTCGGGGCTCGACGCCACGCCGGACCGCTTCGAGCTGGTCGCCATCCACGACGCTGCGCGACCGCTCGTCTCCACTGCCTCCGTCGAGGAGGTGCTTGCGGCGCTGCGACGGGACCCCGGGCTCGACGGGGCGATCTGCGCCACCCACGCCACCGACACCCTGAAGCTTGCGGAGGCCGGCGTCATAGTGGCGACGCCCGACCGCAGCTTCTACTGGATGGCCCAGACCCCCCAGGCCTTCCGCCGCCGCGACATCCTCATGGCGCACAAGGCCGCCGCCTGGGATGGTTACGAGGGGACGGACGACGCCTCGCTCGTGGAGCGGCGTGGTGGCAGGGTGCTTTGCGTCCAGGCCTCGCGCGACAACATCAAGGTGACGCTTCCGGAGGACCTGGCGATTGCCGAGGCGCTCCTGGAGCGCAGGCTCATCCGGGAGGGCTGCGGCCTCGGGGACTGACGTGCCCCATCGGGATGCGGCCGCGGCGCCCGCTCCGGGAGGGCGTGTCCCTCCCAAGCACGACCCGACACGGCTCACAGAACGGGGAAGACATGCTTCGCATAGGACACGGCTACGACGTCCATCGCCTGGTCGAGGGGAGGCGCTGCATCCTGGGCGGCGTGGACATCCCTTCCAGGCTCGGCCTGTTGGGGCACTCGGACGCGGACGTACTGGCGCACGCCCTCTCAGACGCCCTGCTCGGCGCTCTGCGCGCAGGTGACATCGGCCAGCTCTTCCCCGACACCGACCCGGCCTACGAGGGGGCGGACTCGCTGGTGCTCCTTTCCAAGGTGGGTGCGCTGGCAGGGGAGAGGGGCTTCTCCATCGTGGACTGCGACTGCACCGTGGCGGCACAGGCCCCCAAGCTCATGCCTTACAGGCAGCGGATGAGGGAGAACCTCGCTGCGGCCCTGGGCCTCGACGTCGAGCGGGTGGGCGTCAAGGCGACGACGACGGAGGGGCTGGGCTTCGTGGGTCGCGAGGAGGGCATCGCCGCCTGGGCGGTCGTCCTCCTGGAGCGGCCGTAGGCGCCTCTCGCCCGAGGGGTCGCCTCCGCATGTCGCTGCATGACGAAGCATGCGGAGGCTGCAGGGCAAGGGCGCGCCCCCGCGGCAAAATGCGCAGCTACGCGGCGGGGCTCGCGGTCGCGGGAACTCCGATGTGGGTGGTTCCTGACCCGACCCAGGCGAGAAAACCACTCATATCGGGGCCGTGGCGGCGACCCGACCACCCACTTCGGGCCTCTCGCGGCAGCCACGCCGGGCTGTGGGCCATCCCTACAGCCGTATCACGTGGTCGCAGGCATCGATGAGTCGGTCGTCATGCGAGACCAAGAGGATCAGGTGGTCCTTCTTGAGCTGCCCCAGGATTCCCACGAGGGAGTCGATGCTTTTCGCGTCCAGTGCGGAGCTTGGCTCGTCCATGAGCATGACCTTTGGGTCCTCGAGCAGCATCCGGATGATCGCCACCTTCTGCTTCTCGCCTCCGGACAGGCTCGCGTGCGTCCCGTCGACCATCGTGTCCAAACCCTTGGGTGACTCGTCGACAAGCCGCCCGAGCCCCAGGCGCCCGCAGAGCTCCATGACTCGCTCTCGTGGCGGCTGGACGTCGCAGAGCAAGGTCAGGTTGTCCCACAGGCTTCCCTCGATGACGCCGGGCTCCTGCTCCACGTACCCGACGAGATGCTCTCGCAGGTCGTAGTGATCCATCTCCCTCAGTTCCGCGTCGTCATAGCGGATGTCCCCTCCGTAGAAGTCGCTCCATTCGCCGCTGACGAGTTTGAGGAGGGTCGACTTCCCGCTGCCGTTGCCACCGACGAGCCCATAGAGTCCCCGCCCCGAGAAGCTCATGTCGAGGCCGCGTAGGGTCGGCTCCTCGTTTCCGGGGTAGGTGAAGCTCAGGTCATGGCAGGTGATGGCGCGGACGTCAGGGGCAGCCTTGCCCGGGCCGTTCTTCTCCAGGGGCGCGTCGGCGAGCTTGCGCAGCCGCTCGAAGCTCGCCCTGCAGCCCTGGTACTGGGTCCCGAAGTCCGAGAAGAAGCTCGCGGCCTGCGCCAGTGCGTTGAAGTACCCCACCGCCGTGGCTATGAAGCCCACCTCAAGGGCGCCCGCCGCCACCTGCTGCGCGCTGACGAGGATGACCACGGCGAGCAGAGCCGTCTTGGTGGCCTCGACGCCCCCGTCGACCGCCCCACCAAGCCGGTTCGTGCGGTAAACGCACGTCCTGGTGACCCCGTAGGCACGTTCGAGCGTCTGGGCGTAACGGTCGAAGAGGACGTGCCTCCTAATGAACGCCACGTCACTGAGCTGGTGCAGGAGCATCGACATCTCTTGGGCCTCGGCCTCCTTGAAGGCCATGCTCCTCCTGTATATCTCCTTGCTGGTGAGCGTGTACGAGAGCACGACGACCGCGGCGAGCATGGCGCAGAGGATGGCGAGCCAGGCGTTGGCGCGAAACATGAGCACGAGGACCAACACTGAGGTCGTCGCGTTCGCGAGCGCCTGGTTGCCCGTCCAAAGGAAGAAGATGGAGAGCTCCTCGGAGTCGCCGTTGACCCGCTTGGAGTAATAGCCGGCGTCGAAGTCCTTGAAGAAGTCGGCAGGGAAGCGCTGCATGCGCCGCAGGGTTCGGGAGGTGAGCGCGAAGGAGGCGTCGAAGTGCAGCTTCGTGTAGAGCATCGCGATGCCGTACTGGGCAAGTCCCGCGGCGACTCCGAGCACGGCGATCGTTGCGCTCCAAAATGCCACACGGCCCAGTCCCTCTCCGGCGACCAGGAGGTTTATCACGAAGCCCGTGAGCAGGGGGATGACAACTTCTATGGCGCTCAACAGGAGGGCGAGGGCCATGTACAGGAAGAGCCTCGCCTTGTCGTCGACCGACCTCCAGAAGTACCCGAGCATCTCTCCCATTCGCCGCCTCCTAGCATTTGTCCGGAGCAAGTCGTCCCTGGCCCAACTTTAGGTCATATTGCCCCCCCGCACGCTAAAGGTCGAGCTGGCAACGATGCCGAGGCGTCGCACGCGGCAGCAGGGCGGGGGTCCGCGGCCGCGAGAAGGGACCCGCGGTCGCAGGAGCCTTGATGTGGGTGGTTTCGGGTCGGCTCCAGGTGAGAAAACCACCCACATCGGGGCTGTGGCGGCGACCCGACCACCCACTTCGGGCCCCTCGCGGCAGGCGCGCCGGGCCATGTGCCAGGGGGCCTTCTCGCGTTCTCGGCGTCCCGTGCGCCGCGATGGGTATAGCATCTTGCGCAACGACGTCTCGTCATCACGCACTGACCCCCGCGCAAGGAGAAGCCAGCGATGCTCATATATAACAGCCAGAACCACCGCAAGCAGGAGTTCGAGCCCCTCGAGCCCGGCAAGGTCCGCATGTACGTCTGCGGCCCCACGGTCTATGACCAGATTCACATCGGCAACGGGCGCACGTTCCTCTCGTTCGACGTGATTCGCCGCTACCTGCAGTACAAGGGCTACGAGGTCACCTTCGCCCAGAACCTGACCGACGTGGACGACAAGATCATCAACCGCGCCAACGAGCAGGGACGCGGCGCCGCCGAGGTGGCGGAGGAGTTCGGCGCCGCCTTCATCGAGCAGATGCATCGCTTCGGCATCCTGGACCCCGACATCCGTCCCCGCGCCACGCGCGAGATCGAGGCCATGCAAGAGATGATCGGCGTGCTGATCGAGAAGGGCAACGCCTACGTCGCCCCCAACGGCGACGTCTACTTCTCGGTCCGCTCCGACCACGACTACGGCGTGCTGAGCGGCCGCGAGCTCGACCAGATGCGCGCGGGCGAGCGCGTCGAGGTCAACGACATGAAGCGCGACCCCTTCGACTTCGCGCTCTGGAAGGCGGCCAAGCCCGGAGAGCCCAGCTGGCCGAGCCCCTGGGGAGAGGGGCGCCCCGGCTGGCACACCGAGTGCTGCGCCATGATCCATCGCTACCTGGGCACCCCCATCGACATCCACGGCGGCGGCGCAGACCTCGTCTTCCCGCACCACGAGAACGAGACCGCCCAGGCCATGTGCGCCTGGGGCGAGCCCCTCGCCAAGACCTGGATGCACACCGGCATGCTTCGCGTCGACGGAGAGAAGATGTCCAAGAGCCTGGGCAACTTCTACACGCTCAAGGAGGTCCTGGACAAGTACCCCGCGGACGCCGTGCGCCTGCTCATGCTCCAGACCCACTACCGCGCGCCCCTCGACTTCTCGTTCGAGCGCCTCGAGGGCTCGGTGGGCACCCTGGGCCGCCTGGCCAGCTGCGTCAAGAACCTCCGCTGGGCGGCGGGCAACGCGCCCCTCGACGGAGAGCTCAACGAGCTCGACCGTAGCCTCTCGGCCGCGACCAAGGAGGCCGAGGCGGAGTTCGTGGCCCAGATGGACGACGACTTCAACACCGCCGGCGCCATGGCCGCCATCTTCGGCCTGGTGGGGTCCGCCAACCGCTACCTGGCCGAGGCGGCGGGCAACGCATCCACGGCCGTGACCCTGCGCACCGCCGACGCGCTGAGCGAGCTCTGCGGGGTGCTGGGCATCGACCTGTCCAGGGAATCGGGAGAGGGCGAGCTCCCCGCCGAGCTCGTCGGCCTCGCCCGCGAGCACGCAAGCTACGGGGGAGACGACCCTGCCGCCGCTGCCGACGCGCTTCTCGCCGCACGCCAGGAGGCGCGCGCAAGCAAGAACTGGGCCACCGCTGACGCCATCCGCGACGGCATCGCCGCCCTGGGGCTCGTGGTGGAGGACACTCCCGCCGGCGCCCGCCTTCGTGCCAAGAGGGACTAGGGGGAGCCGTGGCGAAGAACCAGGCACGTACCCCCGGCCGCGACGTGCGCGGCGGCAAGGGCAAGGGTGGCCGCCAGCGCGGCGAGGCGCAGGCTGCGCGCGCCCGCGGCGGCTCGGCGCATGCCGGCGGACGGGGAGCGTCGGCTGCCGGACGCCAGGGCCGTCCCGGCCAGCGTCCCGGGCGCGGGGACGGTCCCCGGCCAGGGGTCGAGCGTCCCTCTCGCCCCGACGGCCAGACCGTCCGCCCCTCCGGAGACTACATCGAGGGCAGGCGCGCCTGCGCCGAGGCGCTCGAGGCGGGGATTCCCCTCAGGCGGGCGCTGGTCAGCGCGGGGAGCGACGGCGCGGACCCGACTCTCGCCTCGCTCGTGGGCAGGCTCGCCGACGCCGGCGTCCCGGTCCAGACGGTTCCGCGCGCCAAACTCGACGCCATCAGCTCGCATGGCGCCCACCAAGGCATAGCCGTGCAGGTGAAGCCCTATGCGTATGCCAGCCTGGACGACGTGGTCGAGGCCGCGGGGCAGGGCCCCGCCCTTGTGCTCGTGCTCGACCACGTGACTGACGAGGGCAACTTCGGAGCCATCGTCCGCTCGGCGGAGGTCGTGGGGGCGGCGGGCGTCGTCATCCCCAAGGTCCGCGCGGCCGGAGTCGGCGTGGGTGCCTACAAGACCTCCGCCGGCGCCGTCCTGCACCTGCCCATCGCCCAGGTGTCGAACCTCGCCGCCGCGCTCGGCCGCCTCAAGGAGGCGGGCTTCTGGGCTGCCGGCGGCACGGAGCACGCGGAGCAGGACCTCTGGCATGCCCCCCTCGAGGGCAGGCTCGCCCTGGTCGTGGGCTCGGAGGGGGAGGGCATCTCCCGTCTGGTGCGCGAGAAGTGCGACTTCGAGTGCCGCCTGCCGCAGCGCGGACGGGTCGAGTCGCTCAACGTGGCCCAGGCCGCGACCGCCCTCTGCTACGAGTGGCTGCGACGGACCATGGCGGGAGGGGCGGATGAGTAGGCCCTCCGAACTCCTGGTGGTCGACGGCTACAACGTCATCTTCAAGTCCAGCCGCTACATGGCCGTCGTGGACGAGGCCTCTGGGGAGGGCGATCCCTTCGACCGCGCCCGCGAGCTTCTCATAGCTGACGTGGCCGCCTACGCCCAGGGGAGCTACGACGCCGTCGTGGTCTTCGACGCGGCGGGCAACGTCTCTCCCGACCGCCCCAACCTGGGCAAGGCCGGGATCCGCGTGATGTTCTCGCAGGTGGGCGAGTCTGCCGACTCCGTCATAGAGCGCCTGGTCACGGGTGCGCGCCTGCAGCCCCGCGAGGTCACGGTCATCACCTCCGACAACACAATCCGCGCCACGGTGGGCGGGATTCCCGTCACCAGGGTCTCGAGCGACGTCCTGGTGGCCAACGTCGCCCACATGAACGCGGACATCGGGCGCGAGCTCGCCGACCGCACCCATGCCAAGCTCACGCTCGAGGACCGCCTCGACGCGCGGACGCGCGCGCGTCTAGACGAGCTGCTGGGAAGGTCCTAACGCCCCGGGCGGGCCGAGGCGCTTGTGCCCGGTTGCCCCACCTGCTCGGTGGCCGTCGAGCGCGTCGTGGCCCACCGCCGGGCGGGCTTTCGCTATCATCTATGCGCACGCTGGTGTAGCTCAGTTGGCAGAGCCCTAGTCTTGTAAACTAGTTGTCGCCGGTTCGAGCCCGGCCACCAGCTCCACGCACGCGCGGGCCCGCCCAGTATGGGTGGGCCCCTTCCATGCGAGGGCAAGGCTCGCCGCGTCGCGCCGCGTCGTACGACCTCTTCCCGTCACTCGGAGGAATCAGGCGAGAGGGGTCGCAAAAAGGGTCCTGTCCAAAACGTTTGTGCAGGATTCGTGCGTGAGATACGCCCGGGTGCGTGGATTAGAGCATATTCCGTTGACAACGCTTTTTTGGCGTCGTAATATCACTTCCGCTTGCAGGGGGTAACCCAGGCAGGCGGCTTGAAAATTGGAATGGGGATGTGGCACAGCGGCAACTGCGGCGGACTGTAAATCCGCTCCCTCTGGGTTCCCTGGTTCGAGTCCAGGCATCCCCACCATTCCAAGCCCGTGTAGCTCAGTCGGTAGAGCACTTCGTTGGTAACGAAGAGGTCACCGGTTCGAATCCGGTCGCGGGCTCCATTTCAAGCAGGCACCTGCCGGTGTAGCTCAGCTGGTTAGAGCACGCGGCTCATACCCGCGATGTCACTGGTTCGAATCCAGTCACCGGTACCAGAATTCTTACGGGGCTTCGGCCCCGTTTGAAGTATAAAAGCAGCAAAGGCCGTAAGGGTTGTTTCTAAAGGAGGACGGCAATGGCCAAGCAGAAGTTCGATCGTAGCAAGCCGCACGTAAACATCGGTACCATTGGTCACGTCGACCACGGCAAGACCACGCTGACCGCGGCCATCACCAAGGTCCTCTCCGAGACCGAGGGCTGCAAGGCCGACTACACCGCCTTCGAGAACATCGACAAGGCACCCGAGGAGCGCCAGCGCGGCATCACCATCTCCGTCGCCCACGTCGAGTACGAGACCTGGGAGCGCCACTACGCCCACGTCGACTGCCCCGGCCACGCCGACTACGTCAAGAACATGATCTCTGGTGCCGCCCAGATGGACGGCGCGATTCTCGTCATCGCCGCCACCGACGGCCCCATGGCCCAGACCCGCGAGCACATCCTCCTCGCCCGTCAGGTCGGCGTGCCCTACATCATCGTCTTCCTGAACAAGTGCGACATGGTCGACGACGACGAGCTCATCGACCTCGTCGAGATGGAGACCCGCGACCTCCTCTCCGAGTACGACTTCCCCGGAGACGACCTCCCCATCATCCGCGGCTCCGCGCTGGGCGCCCTCAACGGCGAGCAAAAGTGGGTCGACTCCGTGGTGGAGCTCATGCATCAGGTCGACTCCTACATCCCCACGCCCGCCCGTGACAACGAGAAGCCCTTCCTGATGGCCATCGAGGACGTCATGACCATCTCCGGCCGCGGCACCGTCGCCACCGGTCGTGTCGAGCGCGGCGAGCTCAAGCTCAACGACCAGGTCGAGATCGTCGGCATCAAGGAGACCCAGACCTCCGTCGCCACCGGCATCGAGATGTTCCGCAAGACCATGGACTTCTGCGAGGCTGGCGACAACGTGGGCATCCTGCTCCGCGGCGTCAAGCGCGAGGACATCCAGCGCGGTCAGGTCCTCTGCAAGCCCGGCTCGGTGACTCCCCACAAGAAGTTCACCGGCGAGATTTACGTCCTCACCAAGGAGGAGGGTGGCCGTCACACCCCGTTCTTCTCCGGTTATCGTCCCCAGTTCTACTTCCGCACCACTGACGTGACGGGCGACATCCAGGAGCTCACCGACGCCAACGGCGCCAAGGTCGAGATGGCCATGCCTGGCGACCACGTGACCGTCACCTGCGAGCTCATTCACCCCATCGCCATGGAGCAGGGCCTCAAGTTCGCAATCCGCGAGGGCGGCCACACCGTCGGCGACGGCCGTGTCTCCACGATCGTCGAGTAGCTAGGCCTCCTAGTCTCTAGAACGTCCTTTGGGCCCGGTGCCCTCCTCGGAGGGTGCCGGGCCCTTCTCTGTCCCTGGGCCGAGCGCCAGGCGAGAGCAGCCCCACTTTTGGTGGTTTTGTTGAGGCCAGGCGCGAAGAGCAAAATAGTTGACAGAATCGGCTGACGGATAGTAACGTATTCCATCGCGTCGCCATCGAGATAGTCTCGAAGGCGGCTGTCCTACAGGAGGATCTATGCGCACAATGGTTACCCTCGCATGCACCGAGTGCAAGCGTCGCAACTACACCACCGACAAGAACAAGTCCAACACTCCCGATCGCATGGAGTTGAAGAAGTATTGCCCGTGGTGCCACAAGCATACCCTTCACAGGGAGACTCGCTAAAATAGAGTCGACATAGGCCAGTAGCTCCAATGGTAGAGCGGCGGTCTCCAAAACCGTTTGTTGAGGGTTCGAGTCCTTCCTGGCCTGCCAGCTAACACCACCGGCTTTCCTCCTCGGAGGTTAGCCGGTTTCTATGAGAAGGGGCATTTGCCCCAGAGGGGTTTGAGGATGGCAAAGAAAGAGCGTCAGAAGAGGAGCGCACGCCAGGCACGCCAGCAGGAGCGTGCCGAGCGCGAGGCCGCAAGGGCCTCGGCCTCCGCCGAGGATGCCAAGTCGACTTCCAAGAAGTCCGGCCAGTCCTCCAACCTGTCTTCGTCCAAGGCGTCGAAGCCGGCCAAGGCCAAGAAGAGGTCCAGGCTCCGGAGCTACCTCTCTGACGTCAAGACCGAGATGCGTCGCGTCGTGTGGCCGAGCAAGCCCGAGCTCAAGAGCTACTCCGTCGCGGTCATCGTGATGCTGGTCGTCTTCGGCATCCTGGTCTGGCTCGTGGACACCGGCTTCGTCGCCCTTCTCGTCGGCTTCACCGGACTGAGGGGGTAGGGCATGTCTAAGCGCTGGTACGTCGTTCACACCTATTCGGGCTACGAGAACAAGGTCAAGACCGACCTCGAGCACCGCATCGAGACCTACGGCCTCGAGGACCAGATCGTTGACATCCAGATTCCCACCGAACAGGTGACCGAGATCAAGGACGGCGGCAAGAGGGAGACCAAGGAAAACAAGGTCTTCCCCGGCTACGTCCTCGTCCGCATGGAGGTGGACGACAACTCCTGGGCCGTCGTCCGCAACACCCCCGGTGTCACGGGCTTCGTCGGCATCGACGGCAAGCCCACGCCCCTGCGTCGCAGCGAGTTCAACAAGATCATGCGCCGCACCAACCCGCGCGGCGCGCAGGAGGTCCCGAAGCACACCACCACGAACCTCGAGCCCGGCATGGCCGTCAAGGTCGTCAACGGCCCGCTCGCGGACTTCGACGGACAGGTGGCCGAGGTCATGCCCGAGGCTGGCAAGGTCAAGGTCATGCTCGCGATCTTTGGCCGCGAGACCTCCGTCGAGCTCACCCTGGACCAGGTCGTCACCATCGCCTAGATTTCCCTTCGACCCCGGTATCGGTGAGGATTGCTTCTCGGGGCCGGAACTAGATATGCCGTACGCACACGTCGAACGCAGGAGACAGAGATGCCCAAGAAGAAGGTCACTCGCTTCATCAAGCTTCAGATTCCCGCCGGCCAGGCCAACCCCGCGCCTCCGGTAGGCCCCGCCCTCAGTGCCGCCCAGGTCAACATCATGCAGTTCTGCCAGGCCTTCAACGCGGCCACGCAGGACAAGGCCGGCGACATCATCCCCGTCGAGATCACCGTCTACGAGGACCGCTCCTTCGACTTCGTGACCAAGACCCCTCCCGCGGCCCAGCTCATCAAGAAGGAGCTCAAGCTCAAGAGTGGCTCCGGCGTCCCTCAGCGCGACAAGGTCGGCCAGCTCACCCAGGAGCAGCTCACCAAGATCGCAGAGATCAAGATGCCCGACCTCAACGCCAACGACATCGAGGCCGCCAAGGCCATCGTCGCCGGTACCGCCCGCTCCATGGGCGTCACCATCGCCGAGTAGCGCGGGCTACCTGGCAACTACCACGTGGGAGGGCTCGCGCCCGCTTGACCACATAGGAGGAAAGCATGCCTAAGCACGGAAAGAACTACACGGGAGCCGCCGCCAAGGTCGAGGCCGGCAAGACTTACAGCCCCAAGGAGGCCATGGCCCTCGTCAAGGAGCTCTCGACTGCCAAGTTCGACGAGACCGTCGAGGTCGCCGTCCGCCTGGGTGTCGACACCCGCAAGGCCGACCAGAACGTCCGCGGCTCCATCTCGCTGCCCAACGGCACGGGCAAGGACGTGCGCGTTGCCGTCTTCGCGGAGGGCGAGAAGGCGCGCGAGGCCGAGGCCGCCGGCGCAGACATCGTCGGCTCCGACGAGCTCGTCGCCGACATCCAGGCCGGCAACATCAATTTCGACGCAGTCATCGCCACGCCCAACCTCATGGGCAAGGTCGGCCGCCTGGGCCGCATCCTCGGCCCCCGTGGCCTGATGCCCAACCCCAAGCTGGGCACCGTGACCATGGACGTCGAGAAGATGGTCAAGGAGCTCAAGGCGGGCCGCGTCGAGTACCGCGCCGACCGCTACGGCATCTGCCACGTCCCCATGGGCAAGGTGTCCTTCACCGCCGAGGCGTTGGCCGAGAACTACGGGGCCCTGTACTCCGAGCTTCTCCGCGTCAAGCCCTCCACCGCCAAGGGTCGCTACGTCAAGAGCGTCGTCGTGTCCTCCACGATGGGCCCCGGCGTGAGGGTCGACTCCTCCGTCACGCGCGACTTCACCGCGTAGGCCGAGGCAAAGCCTGATTTGACGAAGCCCCATGGCAGCGGCCATGGGGCTTTCTTGTGAAGAGGGCCGTGCGGCACAGGTGAGCTTGACAGCCCGATTCTTGGGTGCAAGAATCTACAATGCTCGAAAGAGCAAACCATACATCGCACGTCCGCTGCCAAAGACAGTCGGTGCCGCAAGGCTCAAAGGGGAGACCCGCCTGCCGAGGTGGTCTAAAGAAACGTCTTCTTGGACCCCGCTTTGGCCGCGCGCCTAGCGGGGTCTTTCGCGTGAAGGCCCGCCCGTGTCGGCGGCTCGTGCCCTAGCGCGTTCCAAGGAGGTGTATTCAATGCCAGCACAGTCCAAGATCAACATGCTCGAGAAGGTCAACAAGTCTATCGAGGCGTCGAAGGGCGTCTTCTTCATCGACTATCGCGGCCTCTCAGTCAAGGAGACCCAGGAGCTGCGTCGCGCCCTGCGCGAGGCCGGTGCCACGATGAAGGTCTACAAGAACAGCATCGTGAACATCGCCCTCAAGGAGGCCGGCCTGCCCGACGTGAGCGAGAAGCTCGTCGGCACCTGTGCCTACGTCTTCTACGAGAACGACCCCGTCGATGCCGCAAAGGTCATCAAGAAGGAGGCCGAGGCACTCAAGAAGATTGAGTGGATCGGCGCCATCGCAGATGGCAAGGCGCTCGACGCCGACGAGGCCAAGGCCTACTCCGAGCTCGCCTCCCGCGAGGAGCTCATGGCCAAGCTCGTCTACGTGGTCGCCAGCCCGCTTTCGGGCATCGCCCAGGTTTGCGCCGGTCCCGCCCGTGGCCTCGCCACTGCGCTCCAGGCCGTCGTCGATCAGAAGAACGCCGCGTAAGTCCCATTGCACCAAGCAAAGGTCGCAGGGCACGCCCGTGCCCTCACACAAAGGAGAATTGACATGGCTGTCACCAAGGATGAGATCATCGAGGCCCTCAAGGAGATGCCCGCCCTCGAGCTTTCCGAGCTGGTTCACGAGCTGGAGGACGTCTTCGGCGTCTCTGCCGCCGCTCCCGTCGCCGTCGCCGCTGCCGCTCCCGCGGCTGCTGCCGAGGAGGAGGAGAAGACCAACTTCGACGTCGAGCTGACCTCCTTCGGCTCCAACAAGATTGCCGTCATCAAGGTCGTCCGCGCCCTCACCTCCCTTGGCCTGAAGGAGGCCAAGGAGGCCGTCGAGGGTGCCCCCAAGGTGCTCCTCGAGGGTGCCAAGAAGGAGGACGCCGAGGCCGCCAAGAAGCAGCTCGAGGAGGCCGGTGCCACCGTCACCCTGAAGTAACTGGGGTCTTGACACGCTAGCTCAGCGACTCAGGTCGCTCGGGGTCCGGGCATATGCCCGGACCCTTTTTCGTCCGAAGCGGGCGTCGCCCGTCCGCCACAACAGCGCGCGTGGACAATCTTTGCCGGCTGGCTGGGGCATCAACTGACGAAAAGCGACGGAATGGAGAACGTCTCCGTGTCGGAATCGCCCGTTTTCTCGCCTGACGTATTCTTTCGTAACGCCGATGGCGCGAAAGTCCCAACGAGCCACCGGCAAGGAACGCGCGGCGAGCGGTTTCCTGGGGAAATCCGCCGAGGGCCGTTCCGTACGAGGCTCCCGCGAGCGAAGCCTCTGGAGCGGACGAGAAAAGAACGTCGCCATTCTCTCGAGGCGCAGACGGAGCCCCGCTCTTGCACTCGTTCTTGTGCCTGTGGACAGAATCGCTCCCTCTAGGCGAGAAGACCGTCCACACCCACAAGATCGGGCAAGCCAACTCCAGGAGCCTCTCACGTCCCATCACAGCCGCTCCACAATTGCCGTGGCAAAACCGCAGGTAGTCGGAGCGTGGTTCTCCCATACAAAATAATGACGAATATGTCAAGGCTTTTCATTGACCAAATGGCAGCCCTTAGGTACTTTATTAGATTGCGACAACTGCCGCTATTTAACCGTTGAAGGAGGAAGTGCCTGGTGCCTACCGCAAAGTCTTCCCAATCCGCACAGGCGGATCAGCGCGAGCGCATGAGCTTTAGCAAGATCCCCAGCGCTATGGAGCTGCCAAACCTCATCTCCGTGCAGAAGGAGTCGTTCGAGCGCTTTATGGGCGAGGGTCTCGCCGAGTCCTTTGCCGAGTTCTCTCCCATCGAGAACTCCGCGAAGACCATGGAGGTCTCCTTTGGTGACCACCAGTTCGGCGATGCCCCCAACAGCATGGCCGAGTGCCGCGCCAAGGACATCTCGTACCAGGCGCCCCTCTTCGTCGACGTGCGCTTCGTCAACAAGGAGACCGGCGAGATCAAGGAGCAGCTCGTCTTCATGGGCGACTTCCCGCTCATGACCGACCGCGGCACCTTCATCATCAACGGCACCGAGCGTGTCGTCGTCTCGCAGCTCGTGCGCTCGCCCGGCGTCTACTTCTCGTCCGAGCTGGACAACGGCGTCCAGGTGCATCACGCGCAGTTCATTCCCGCGCGCGGCGCCTGGCTCGAGTTCGAGATTGACAAGCACGGCCACCTCGTGGTCTCCATCGATCGCAAGCGCCGGCAGAGCGCCACGGTCCTCCTGCGCGCCCTGGGCATCGCCGAGTCCGACGACGAGATCATGAACCTCCTGGGCGACTCCGAGGTCGTCCGCTCCACCCTCGAGCGTGACGTCGCGACCACCCGCGACGACGCGCTGATCGAGATCTACCGCCGCCAGCGCCCCGGCGAGCCTCCCACCGTGGACTCCGCCCGCTCGCTGCTCGACAGTCTGTACTTCAACAACCAGCGCTACGACCTCGCGCGCGTGGGCCGCTACAAGATCAACAAGAAGCTCGGCCTCGAGATTGACGCCCAGCAGAAGGTCATCACCAGCGAGGACATCGTCAGCGCCCTGCGCTACCTCCTCGCGCTGCACGAGGGTGACCCCACCAAGAAGCTGGACGACATCGACCACTTCGGCAACCGTCGCGTCCGCACCGTGGGCGAGCTGGTACAGAACCAGTTCCGCATCGGCATGAGCCGCATGGAGCGCGTCATCCGCGAGCGCATGGCCTCCCAGGACGCTGACGACATCACGCCCCAGTCGCTGATCAACATCCGCCCCATCGTCGCGGCCATCAAGGAGTTCTACGGCTCCTCCCAGCTGTCACAGTTCATGGACCAGTCTAACCCCCTGGCCGGGCTCACCCACAAGAGGCGCCTCTCGGCCCTCGGCCCCGGCGGCCTCGCCGGCCACAAGTCCGGCTCCAGCCGCCGCACCAACGTGCCCACGGCCGTCCGCGACGTCCACAACTCTCACTACGCGCGCATGTGCCCCATCGAGACCCCCGAGGGCCCCAACATCGGCCTCATCGGCTCGCTGGCCCTCTTCGCCCACGTCAACGAGTACGGCTTCATCGAGTCGCCCTACCGCCGCGTCGTTGACGGAAAGGTGACCGACGAGGTCGACTGGATGACCGCCGACGAGGAGGAGCTCCACAACATCGCCCCCGCCGACGTGCCCGTGGACCCCAAGACAGGCAAGTTCGTGGCCGTCGACTCCAAGGGCAACATCTACGCGCCCGAGACCGTCGTCGCGCGCACCCGCAACTTCGACGGCTCCTTCGGCGCGCCCGCCCAGATCGAGGTCTCGGCCGTCGACTACATGGACGTGTCGCCTCGCCAGATGCTCTCCGTCGCTGCCAACCTCATCCCCTTCCTCGAGCATGACGACGCCAAGCGAACCCTGATGGGTGCCAACATGCAGCGCCAGGCCGTGCCCCTGATCACCTGCAACGCCCCCCTCGTCGGCACCGGCCTCGAGGCCCGCGCCGCGCTCGACTCCGGCGAGCTCATCAGCGCCTCCCACGAGGGCGTCGTCACCGAGGTCGACGCCGCCCACGTGGTGGTCAACACCGAGAGGGGCCCCGAGCGCTACGACCTCCCCAAGTACCAGCGCTCCAACCAGAGCACCTGCAGCAACCACCGCCCGGTGGTCAAGGTGGGCCAGCACGTCGCCCAGGGCGAGCCCCTGACCGACGGCCCCTCCGTCGACCACGGCGAGCTTGCCCTCGGCGCCAACCTCACCGTGGCCTACATGCCGTGGGAGGGCTACAACTACGAGGACGGCATCATCGTCTCCGAGCGCGTCGTCCGCGACGACCTGCTGACCTCCGTCAACATCTCGCGCCACGAGATCGACGCCCGCGACACCAAGCTCGGCCCCGAGGAGATCACCCGCGAGGTCCCCAACCAGTCCGAGGAGATGCTCGCCAACCTGGACGACGACGGCATCATCCGCATCGGCGCCGAGGTCGGCCCCGGCGACATCCTGGTAGGCAAGGTCACCCCCAAGGGCGAGACGGCCCTCACCGCCGAGGAGAGGCTGCTCCGCGCCATCTTCGGCGCCAAGGCCCACGACGTCCGCGACACCTCCCTCAAGATGCCCCACGGCGCCTATGGCCGCGTCGTCGACGTAGTGCGCTTCAGCCGCGAGGCGGGCGACGACCTCCCGCCGGGAGTCAACGAGCTCGTCCGCGTCTTTGTCGCCCAGCGCCGCAAGATCCAGCAGGGCGACAAGATCGCCGGCCGCCACGGCAACAAGGGCGTCGTCTGCAACGTCCTGCCCGTGGAGGACATGCCCTACATGACTGACGGCACCCCCGTCGACGTGCTCCTCGACCCCCTGGGCGTTCCCTCTCGTATGAACGTCGGCCAGCTGCTCGAGTGCCACCTCGGCTGGGCCGCCGCCCACGGCTGGGACACCGAGGACCCCGACTCGAAGAGGGTCGTCGAGGGCAACATGCGCGTCGCCACGCCCGTCTTCGACGGCGCGACCGACGTCGAGGTCGCCGAGGCCCTGCGCCGCACCAACATCAACCTGGTCAACAAGGCCATGCGCGAGTACGGCAAGCACATGGACATAGACTTCGTCCCCCAGCTCAACGAGAAGGGCAAGACGACGCTCTACGACGGTCGCACCGGCGAGGCCTTCAAGAGCCCCATCACCGTGGGCACCTCCTACATCCTCAAGCTGGGCCACATGGTCGACGACAAGATCCACGCGCGCTCGACCGGCCCGTACTCCCTGGTCACCCAGCAGCCGCTGGGCGGCAAGGCCCAGTTCGGCGGCCAGCGCTTCGGCGAGATGGAGGTGTGGGCGCTCTATGCCTACGGCGCCTCCAACGTGCTGCACGAGCTCATGACCGTGAAGTCCGACGACACCAACGGCCGTGTCAAGACCTACGAGTCCATCGTCAAGGGCGAGAACGTCCCCAACCCGGACATCCCCGAGTCCTTCAAGGTCCTCGTCAAGGAGATTCGCTCCCTGGCCCTGGACATCGAGCCGATTACCTACAAGAAGGTCGGCGAGGACGAGGCCGGCGCGCAGGACGAAGCGACCGTCAGCCCCGTGGACGTCTTCGCGGGCGCCGAGAGCGCCGACGACCTGATCGGCGGCCTCTCCGCCGACCTCGACAAGGGCGAGGACGCGCTTGTCGGCGACATCACCAACGATAAGGAGTAGCGAACGTGGCAGATTTCGATACCACCGATTTCGACGCTATAAAGATCTCGCTCGCCTCCGCCGACGAGATTCGCAGCTGGTCGCACGGCGAGGTCAAGAAGCCCGAGACCATCAACTACCGCACCCTCAAGCCCGAGAAGGACGGCCTCTTCTGCGAGAAGATCTTCGGTCCCACCAAGGACTGGGAGTGTGCCTGCGGCAAGTACAAGGGCATCCGCTTCAAGGGCATCGTCTGCGAGCGCTGCGGCGTCGAGGTCACCAGCGCCAAGGTGCGACGCGAGCGCATGGGCCACATCGAGCTCGCCGCTCCCGTGAGCCACATCTGGTACTTCAAGAGTCCCACGAGCTTCCCCCTGGCCCGCCTGCTCGACATCAAGAGCAAGGACCTGGAGAAGATCCTGTACTTCGCGAGCTACGTCATCACCTCCATTGACGCCGAGGCCCGCGAGGCCGACGCCGACGAGCTGAAGGAGGAGCTGGCAGCGGACCTCGAGGAGCTCGACGCCGAGCGCGACGACGAGATCGAGCGCCTGAAGGCCCAGGGCGAGCCCTCTGAGGACGAGTTCAGCGACATCGAGCCGCTCTCGGCCGACGAGGTCCGCGCGGGCATCGCCGACCTCGAGGAGGAGTACGAGGAGGAGAAGCAGCTCCGTCGCGACGCCTACGAGCGCTTCATGCAGCTCCAGGAGCGCGAGCTCATCTCCGACGAGGGTCTCTTCACCGAGATGAAGCGCTACTACTCCATCTACTTCAAGGGCGGCATGGGCGCCGAGGCCGTGCGTGAGCTCCTGCGCTCCATCGACCTGCCCAAGGAGGCCGAGGAGCTGCGCGCCATCGTCGCCTCTCCCGACTCCCAGAAGCAGAAGAAGGAGAAGGCCGTCAAGCGCCTGGAGGTGGTCGACGCCTTCCTCAAGGGCAACAACGACCCCGCCAACATGATCCTGGACGTCGTGCCCGTGATTCCGCCCGACCTGCGCCCCATGGTGCAGCTCGACGGCGGCCGCTTTGCCGCGTCCGACCTCAACGACCTCTACCGTCGCGTCATCAACCGCAACAACCGCCTCAAGCGCCTGCTCGACCTCGACGCCCCGGCGATCATCGTAAACAACGAGAAGCGCATGCTCCAGGAGTCCGTGGACGCGCTCTTCGACAACGGCCGCCGCGGCCGTCCCGTCACCGGCCGTGGCGGGCGTCCGCTGAAGTCGCTCGCCGAGGCGCTCAAGGGCAAGCAGGGCCGCTTCCGCCAGAACCTGCTGGGCAAGCGCGTCGACTACTCCGGCCGCTCGGTCATCGTCGTCGACCCGCACCTCAAGCTGCATCAGTGCGGCCTGCCCTCCACCATGGCTCTCGAGCTCTTCAAGCCCTTCGTGATGCGTCGTTTGGTCGAGCTGGGCAAGGTCGAGAACATCAAGGGCGCCAAGCGCGCCATCGACCGCAGCGCCCCGGCCGTCTGGGACGTCCTGGACGAGGTCATCAAGGGTCGCCTGGTGCTGCTCAACCGCGCGCCGACCCTGCACCGCCTCTCCATCCAGGCCTTCGAGCCCGTGCTGGTCGAGGGCAAGGCCATCCACCTGCACCCGCTCGTCTGCGCTCCCTTCAACGCGGACTTCGACGGCGACCAGATGTCGGTCCACGTGCCCCTCTCCACCGAGGCGCAGACCGAGGCCCGCGTGCTCATGCTCTCGAGCAACAACCTGCGCTCGCCCGCGTCGGGCAAGGTCCTCACCGTCCCCTCGCAGGACATGGTCTTCGGCGTGTACTTCCTCACCACCCAGAAGGACGGCGTGGAGGGAGAGGGCCGCGTCTTCGCGGACTTCGACGACGCCATGAACGCCTACGACTGCCGCGACAGGGTGGACATCCAGGCCAAGGTCACGGTGCGCGTCTCCTCGGAGGACGCCAACGTGGTCGAGGGCGACAGGAGGGTCTTCCGCGTCATGGAGGGCCGTGGCCAGTTCCGGGACTACGACGTCACCGAGCGTCCCGTGCGCATCGAGACCTCCGTCGGCCGCGTGATCTTCAACCGGCAGTGCCTGCCCGCGGACTACCCCTTCATCAACTTCAAGATGTCCAAGGGTGACATCTCGGCGCTCGTCAACGACTGCTGCGACCGCTACAGCACCGCCGAGGTCGAGCCCATCCTGGACGCCATCAAGCACAGTGGCTTCCACTACGCGACCCGCGCCGGCCTGACCATCTCGGTCTGGGACGCCGCGATTCCCGACGACAAGCCCGAGCTGCTCGAGGACGCGCAGGCCAAGGTCGACCAGATTAACGAGTACTATGAGGACGGCTTCCTGTCCGAGCGCGAACGCCACGCCGAGGTCATCAACGCCTGGACCGAGTGCACCGAGACCCTGGGCACCAAGATGCTCGAGGGCTTCGCCGAGGACAACCCCATCTACATGATGGCCGACTCCGGCGCCCGAGGCTCCAAGACGCAGCTCAGGCAGCTCGCGGGCATGCGAGGTCTCATGGCCGACATGTCCGGTGACACCATCGACCTGCCCATCAAGGCCAACTTCCGCGAGGGCCTGGAGCCGCTCGAGTACTTCATCTCGACCTACGGCGCCCGCAAGGGCCTGGTCGACACGGCGTCCCACACCTCCGACTCCGGCTACCTGACCCGTCGTCTGGTCGACGTCGCGCAGGACGTCATCGTGCGCGAGGAAGACTGCGGCACCGACGAGGCCGTTACCTACGACCTCGTCAAGCCGGGCGAGACGGACGTCGACACCGACCTGATCGGCCGCTGCGCGCTCGAGGACATCGTCAACCCCCAGACCGGCGAGGTCATCGTCGCGAAGGACGGCTACGTCGAGTCCAAGGCGGACCTCGAGGCCATGGTCGCTGCCGGCCTGAAGAAGGTCCAGCTCCGCGCCCTGCTGACCTGCAAGTCCAAGTACGGCGTCTGCCAGAAGTGCTATGGCTGGGACCTCTCGACCCGCAGGCCCGTCAACATCGGCACCTCCGTGGGCATCATCGCCGCCCAGTCGATCGGCGAGCCCGGCACGCAGCTCACGATGCGTACGATCCACTCCGGCGGCGTCGCCGGCGCGGACGACATCACGCAGGGCCTGCCCACCGTCGCCCGCATGTTCGACGTCGTCGGCAACGTCAACGAGAAGATCCTGGGCCGCGAGGCCGACCTGGCGCCCTACACCGGCACGCTCCAGATCACCCCCGAGCAGACCGAGTACCAGCTGCGCATCCTCGACACCGAGGACCCCAGCCGCATCCTGGCCGAGTGGAGGGTCCCCGCGTCCGTCCGCTTCATGCCGGGCATCGAGGACGGTGCCGAGGTCCGCGCCGGCGACCAGGTGACCCGCGGCTTCGTCAACTTCCGCAAGCTGCGCAAGCTCACCGACATCGAATCGACGATGCACACCTTCGTCAAGTCGGTCAAGGACGTCTACACCTCCCAGGGCGTCGACCTGAACGACAAGCACATCGAGGTCATCGCGCGCCAGATGCTGCGCCGCGTCCAGGTCACCAACCCCGGCGACTCGACCTACCTGCTGGGCCAGTACGTCGACCGCTACGTCTTCGCCAACACGGTGCGCAACATCGCCCTCGCGGGCGGCACACCCCCCGAGGCCGAGCCGGTCATCCTGGGCACCCTCAAGGTGGCCAGCTCCATCGACTCCTGGCTGTCGAGCGCGTCGTTCATCCGCACCGCCGGCGTCCTCACCGAGAGCGCCATCAAGGGCGAGGTCGACCACCTGCTGGACCTCAAGTCTAATGTCATCGTGGGCAAGAAGATTCCCGCAGGCACCGGCCTCAAGGCGTACGGCGACGTCAAGCTCACCTACCACGGCCAGGTCATCGACGGCCCCACCTCGCCCATGGCGAAGAGCCTGCCCGACTGGGCTCCCGAGAAGCTCAAGGGCATCGAGGACCAGCTGCCCAAGCAGCTCGACTGGATCGGCGACGACTACGGCTTCGGCGGCATCTACTCCAAGAACGGCCGCACCCTCTCCAGCGAGGACGCCAAGCTCTACCTCTTCGACGACCTCGGGGTGTCGCAGCGCTGGACCAACAAGTTCAGCGAGGTCGGCATCGAGACCGTGGGCGACCTCATCGGAAAGACCGAGGACGACCTCCTGCGCATCGACGGCATCGGCGCCAAGGCGATTGAGGAGCTCCGTGACGGCCTCGAAGCCCGCAACCTCCTCTACATCCTCGAGCCCGACGAGGACGAGGCGGACAGCGAGGACCTCTCGCAACTGCTCAACATGGTGTTCTCGCCTGATGCCGACAACGACATCATGCTGGGCACCGCGGCTCCCGCGAAGCACAGCTTCGACGACGAGCTCATCGGTGGCAGCAGCGAGACCTCTGACGACGAGGGCGACCAGGTCATCAACGAGGACCTTGGCTCCCTGCACGACCTGCTCTCGCAGGTGGAGCAGAGCGAGGACGGCGACGAGGAGTAGCTCTCGCCCGGATGCTTGTCACGGGGGTCCGTCACGAGAGTGGCGGGCCCCTCTCGTACGAGAGGTCCCTCTTGCCTAGAATCGATGGGGGAGGACGGGCGCCTGAAGAGGGGAGTCCCATGGAAGAGACGGCGTGCACGCTCGAGGAATGCCTTGCCAGCGACGACATCGTGTACCGTGCCACGCAGATCTTCGACGCGCTCAGCGACTCGACGCGCTTCCAGATCCTTGGCGTCCTGGTCATGGGCGAGAGGAGCGTGGGCGAGCTGACCGAGGCGTGCAACGTGACGCAATCCGCCATATCGCACCAGCTCAGGCTGCTTAGGGACCGAGGCCTGGTGAGTTCTAGGCGAGACGGCCAGCGCGTCATCTACTCGCTGGCAGACGACCACGTGAGCGACCTCATCGCCACGGGACTCAGGCACGCCGCGGAGGAGTCTGTGTAGGCCTCCGCGTAACCCGCCCCCGCCCCCGCCCACATGCGTTCTCTATGCCTTCTCCTGAATCGAGAGGTTCGTCAACTGGGGTTTTGTATCCTCGGTTTCATAGATTGGCATAGAGAACGACGATCGCGCGTGGGGGGGCGGGTGGCATCAGCGGCGTGCCTGCCTGCGACGGGCGCCGCCCGCCTCGTTGCACACGGCTTCTCCGCCGGCGTTCCGGCTCGTCTCTCGCCTGTGTAATATGGGTGAATCAAGGATACGCCCGGACCCGTGGTATTTTGACATCTGCCCTTATTGGGCGTAATGTTTCCCGTCGCGACTGTCATGCGCATGACAATCCGGGACGACGGTGCTGCGCCGTCCTTGATACATAGGTGCTCGCGCACCGCCTACTCGCACGCTCTACGAAGGAGAAAGCTTTGCCTACCATCAACCAGCTCGTCCGCCAGGGCCGCGTGTCCCACAAGGCCAAGTCCAAGAACGCAGCCCTGCAGCACAACCCCCAGAAGCGCGGCGTCTGCACCCGCGTCTTCACCACCACGCCCAAGAAGCCCAACTCGGCGCTGCGCAAGGTCGCCCGCGTGCGCCTCGTCAACGGCATCGAGGTCACGGCCTACATCCCCGGCGAGGGCCACAACCTGCAGGAGCACTCCATCGTCCTCATCCGTGGCGGCCGCGTCCGCGACCTCCCCGGCGTGCGCTACAAGATCGTCCGCGGCGCCTATGACTGCGCTGCCGTTCAGGACCGCAAGAAGGCCCGCTCCCGCTATGGCGCGAAGCGCCCCAAGGAGTAAGACCCCAAATCCTGAATCAGCCTTTCCAGTTCTTAGGAGATACACATGCCGCGTCGTGCAGCAGCAGTTCGTCGTGAGGTCATCCCCGACGCCGTCTACAACAACCGTCTCGTGACCCAGCTCATCAACAAGGTCCTCCTCGATGGCAAGAAGGCCACCGCCGAGCGCATCGTCTACGGTGCCTTCGACATGGTCGCCACCAAGACCGAGCAGGACGCCCTCTCCGTCTTCAAGAAGGCCATGGACAACGTGCGCCCGACCCTCGAGGTCAAGCCCAAGCGCGTCGGTGGCGCCACCTACCAGGTGCCCATGGAGGTCAACTCCCGTCGTGCCACCACGCTGGCCATCCGCTGGATCGTGAACTTCTCCCGCGCCCGCAAGGAGAAGACCATGGCCGAGCGCCTCGCCAACGAGATCATGGACGCCGCCAACGGCGTCGGCGCCTCCGTCAAGCGTCGCGAGGACCTCTTCAAGATGGCAGAGGCCAACCGCGCCTTCTCGCACTACCGTTTCTAATCGAAGGCTCGAGGAAGTAGCGAAATGGCGAAAGTTAAGTACAAGCTCGAAGACCTGCGCAACATCGGCATCATGGCCCACATCGACGCGGGCAAGACCACCACTACCGAGCGCATCCTCTACTACACCGGCAAGACCCACAAGATCGGCGAGGTCCACGACGGTGCGGCCACCATGGACTGGATGGTTCAGGAGCAGGAGCGCGGCGTGACCATCACCTCCGCCGCCACCACCTGCTTCTGGAAGGACCACGTCATCCAGATCATCGACACCCCGGGCCACGTTGACTTCACGGCCGAGGTCGAGCGCTGCCTGCGCGTCCTCGACGGCGCCGTCGCCGTCTTCGACGCCGTCGCAGGCGTCCAGCCCCAGTCCGAGACCGTGTGGCGCCAGGCTGCCAACTACGGCGTGCCCCGCATCGCCTTCATCAACAAGTACGACCGCGTTGGCGCCGACTTCTTCCACGCCATCGAGACCATGAAGGACCGCCTGGGCGCCGCTGCCGTGGCCGCCCAGATTCCCATGGGCGCCGAGTCCAACTTCTGGGGCCTCATCGACCTCGTCACCATGGAGGCCTGGGACTTCAAGGAGGACGCCAAGGGGATGATCTATCCCGAGGTCATGGACTCCATCCCCGACGAGTTCGCCGAGCTCGCGGCAGAGAAGCGCGAGGAGCTCCTCGACGCCGCCGCCAACTTCGACGACGCGCTCATGGAGGCCATCCTCATGGAGGAGGAGATCTCCGTCGACCAGCTCAAGGCCGCCATTCGCAAGGGCGTCCTCGCCGGCGAGATGAACCCCGTCTTCGTGGGCTCCGCCTACAAGAACAAGGGCATCCAGGAGCTCCTCGACGCCGTCGTGGACTACCTGCCCAGCCCCCTCGACGTCACCGAGATCGACGGCAAGAACCTGAAGGGCGAGGACGAGGTCCGTCACGCGGACCCCAAGGAGCCCTTCTCCGCCCTCGCCTTCAAGATCATGACCGACCCCTTCGTCGGCAAGCTCACCTACATCCGCGTGTACTCCGGCCAGGCCGAGTCCGGTAGCTACGTCTACAACTCGGTCAAGGACAACCGCGAGCGCCTGGGTCGCATCCTCGAGATGAACGCCAACGACCGCGTCGACCGCGAGGAGTGCTCCGCCGGCGACATCGTCGCCTGCGTCGGCCTCAAGAACACCTCCACCGGCGACACCCTCTGTGACGAGAAGCACGCCATCGTGCTCGAGTCCATCGAGTTCGCCGCGCCCGTCATCGACGTCGCCGTCGAGCCCAAGTCCAAGGCCGAGCAGGACAAGATGTCCGTGGGCCTGGCCAAGCTCGCCGAGGAGGACCCGACCTTCCAGGTGCACACCGACCACGAGACCGGCCAGACCATCATCGCCGGCATGGGCGAGCTGCACCTCGAGATCATCGTCGACCGCCTGCGCCGCGAGTTCCACGTCGAGTGCAACGTGGGCAAGCCCCAGGTCGCCTACCGCGAGACCGCTGGCAAGGCCGTGCAGCACGTGCAGGGCAAGTTCGTCCGCCAGTCCGGCGGCCGCGGCCAGTACGGTGACGCCATCATCGACCTGGAGCCCATGGAGGCCGGCTTTGGCTACGAGTTCGTCGACGCCACCGTCGGCGGCTCCATCCCCAAGGAGTACATCCCCTCTGTGGACAAGGGCATCCAGGAGGCTCTGGAGACCGGCGTCATCGCCGGCTACCCCGTCCAGGACGTGAAGGTCACCCTGGTCGACGGCTCCTACCACGAGGTCGACTCCTCCGAGGCCGCCTTCAAGATCGCCGGCTCCATGGCGATTAAGAACGCCCTCGCCAAGTCCGACCCCGTGCTCCTCGAGCCCGTCGAGTCCGTCGTGGTCGAGACGCCCGAGCAGTACATGGGCGACGTCATGGGCAACCTGAGCGGTCGCCGCGGCAAGATCGAGGGCATGGAGGACCGTGCCAACACCAAGCTCATCAGGGCCAAGGTGCCCCTGGGCGAGATGTTCGGCTACGCCACCGACCTGCGCTCCCAGACCCAGGGCCGCGCTTCCTACACCATGCAGTTCGACTCCTACGAGCCCGTTCCCAAGAACGTCCGCGAGGAGATTGTCAGCAAGAACGGCGGAAGCGCCTCGTAAGCAAAGTAGCCAATGGCAGCGCGAGCAACTCGCAGCCGCTATTCGATGGAGGTATTTGAAGTGTCAAGCCAGAAGATCAGGATTCGCCTCAAGGGCTACGATCACGAGGTAGTGGACCAGTCCGCCAAGCTCATCGTGGACACCGCCCAGAAGACCGGCGCCCGCGTGTCCGGTCCCATCCCCCTGCCCACCGAGCGCAACCTCTACACGGTCATCCGCTCGCCCCACAAGGACAAGGACTCCCGCGAGGAGTTCGAGATGCGCACCCACAAGCGCCTCATCGACATCCTCGACCCCAGCTCCTCGACCGTCGACTCGCTCATGCGCCTCGACCTTCCCGCGGGCGTGGACATCGAGATCAAGCTCTAGTCCCACGCCTCGTCGGCAGCGGTGACGCAGGAGGGACCCCGGACAAGCCGGGGTCCCTCCTGCTATTTGCGGTCATGATGCATGCATCCTCTGGCGGTGGCCGTGCGGTTGCGGACGGCCGGCCAGGGCGTGGCCGCGCCCGTGACGGCGGCAGGGGAGTCCTGGTGTCCCTTGACGCCGCCCTGGCCCTGGGCGGGCCCGTCCCCTAGCTCGTGCCGCCACCAACTTCCTGGTGGCCCGCGCCCGCAAGCAGCTCCCGGCGCCTCTCCTTCATGCGATACATTGACTGGTCGGCAAGCTGCAGCAGGTCGTCCACGTCAGAGGCCTTGCCCACGGACCCATGGGCGGTTCCGGCGGACACCGTGATGGGCCTCCCGTCAATCTGGATCCCCCTCGCGGAGGCATTGGAGCGGAAGCGTGCCAGGGCGTCGTCGACGAGCGCCCTCTGCTCCCTCTCCGGCAGGTCGACGGATATCACCACGAACTCGTCCCCGCCTGTGCGATAGCAGGTGCCCCGGGGGCCAAAGGACTCGAGCAGGGCGTCGGCCAGCAGCGCGAGGATCGTGTTGCCCACGGCATGCCCGAGCCTGTCGTTGCAGAGCTTGAAGCCGTCCACATCCAGCACCGAGGCGCTGATTCGGCCTCCCACGAGGCGCGGCATGTCCTGCCTGAGGGCATGGACGTTGCCCAGGCCGGTCAGGCCGTCGCTGTGCGCCTGCTCCTGGAGGAGCAGGCGGTCGCGGGCTATGCGCACCGTCGAGTAGTACTTCATGCAGCAGGACACCACGATGATCACGAAGAGCATGGTCAGGTTGACCCTGTCGCCATGGCTCAACAGGCCCAGCTCGTTGGCGTGATGCGTGGTTACGAGCATGGCAAGCAGGCAGCCGGGCACAAAGATGGAGGGCCTGATGGAGAAGATGCAGGCGAGGGCCACCATCTGCGTGAGAAGGGCGTACACCCCATGCCCCCGGTTCGCATCCCAGCGGGCTATGAACATCCCGAAGGCCAGGGCGATGACTATGTACTGCGCAAGCAGGACCCAGCTTGCGCCCGTCCCGAGGGGCCTCCCGAAGTAGTGGCGCACCGTTCCCGCGAGGAGGACGAGCGCGCTCGCGAGCTGCACTGCGTAGGCCACGCGGTGCTGGATGATCCAGGCCCACCCGACGGCTTGGACCACCTCGGCTGCATCCCGCGCGAGAAGTTCTGCGCGAGCATGATGACCTCGAGGACGACGGTGCTCAGGGAGAGGATGGCCCCGCCCAGCAGGTTGAAGTCGAGCACGTAGCGCCGCTCCCCGTCCGTGAGCCGGGTGAGGCCGAGGGCGACCATCAGGTGGTCCTTGGGGGTGGCCCCGGGGTAGAACGGTACGCCCAGCGTGGATATGTCCAAGGTGCTCTCCCCATGGCGATGCGGGTCGTTGGCTGGCGGGGCAAACGGACGGGACGGCCGGGGTCCCGACGGCCTCCCGACACCCGGGCCCGCCAGGCCGAAGGGGCATGGGTCCCGTTGGAAATGCCAGGCAAAACGACCCGTGTTAAGGACGAATCATATCCGTAGCCACAGCCGCGTGCAAGGGATGCCAAGGCACCCGCCAAGTCGGCCACAAGGCGACGGGGGAGCGGAAGGCGAGGGCCCATTGTCGGCTTTGTGTGGACGACGAGGCCGCCTGAGGAACTTACGTGCGGGGGGCGATTGACAAAA